>JASHQM010000046.1 GCA_030039165.1 Candidatus Sulfotelmatobacter sp.
CGCCGAGGCGAAGAGCAGAACTGGTACACCCTGCCGATTGAAGAACGCGCACGCCAGATGAACGATCATGGGCTGGTTGGCCGGCGCTACGCGGGTGAAGTCAAGCAGATCATCACCGGTTCCATCGGCTTCGACGACTGGGAGTGGGGCGTCGACCTTTTCGCCGATGATCCACTGGTTTTTAAGAAACTGATCTACGAGATGCGATTCGATCAGGTCAGCGCAGTCTATGCACTGTTCGGGCAGTTCTATGTTGGTGTGCGAGTTCCGGCGGCGGAGTTGGGCAAGCTGCTGAACGGCGAACTTCCGACGTAGAGCCTTCACGGCGGCAAACTTTTGCACCACAGAGTCACGGAGAGAACCTTCTGATCTTTGCTTTGAGCTTCTTCTTTTCCTCCATGCCTCTGTGATGGATTTTTTGGAGATCTCATGTCCACTCTTGGCCTTATCGAATACAAAGACGCCGGCCCGGAAGTGCGCGCGGTCTATGACGACATCATGGCTACGCGCAAGACCGACTGGATCAATAATTTCTGGAAAGCGATTGCGCACGATCCTGCTACGCTGAAGCGCACCTGGGAATCGATCAGGCAGATCATGGCGCCGGGAGCCCTTGACCCGCTCACCAAAGAAATGCTCTACATCGCGGTCAGCGTAACCAACCAGTGCGGCTATTGCATCGCATCCCACACCGTCTCGGCGCAGAAAAAAGGCATGACTGATGCTATGTTCAAGGAGTTGATGGCCGTGGTCGGCATGGCAAACGAAACCAACAAAATAGTGACGGGATATCAGGTGGAAATCGACGAGCAGTTCAAGAAAGGCCGCTAATCCTTGCGAGAAGCAATGTGGGACAGCCGCGGCGCGCGAAGCGCGGCAGCTATTCCTTCCTTAGCCGTATCCTGTTAAGCCTGCACTCGCACTGCTTCATGTCCACCTTCCGCCCGCGAAATCTCACGCCCTCGGCCTCCAATCTCAACCGCTGCTCGATGGCCGAATCGCCTCGCAACTTGATCTCCCCGCCCGCGCCCAGAACGCGCTGCCAAGGCAAGCCGTATCCGCGATGCAGCACCCGCGCCACCAGCCGTGCTCCTCGCGGAATTCCTGCCGCCCGCGCAACCCCTCCATAAGTCGACACCTTGCCGCGAGGAATACGCCGAATCACCGCTTCGATTCGCAGGCGCAGCTTCGCCGTGCGGTCCGGCCGCGGCTTTCTAATCTTCACGCCCATCACAACCGAATCCATCCCACGCGAATCAGCCACAGCGATGAAGTCAACACCAGCAGCCACAAAATAATTCCCTGCATCAGCGGACGATGCCCCACGCGCTTAATTGTTGCGATCGAAATACCGCTGCCGATCAAAAACAAAGTTGCGGTCAACCCAATCTTCGCCGCCTTTACCGCGATCGCATACTCCTGTGCGCCTGCCGGCAGGTAGGTCTCGCAAACTGCGGCCAGGCAAAACAGCCCAATAAACCACGGCCACTGAATCTTCGCCTTCGCCCCGCGCACCATCGCCGTTCCTACCGATACTGGAACAATCCACAGCGCGCGCGCCAGCTTCACGGTGGTAGCAATGGCCAAGGCCTCAGTACCGTATTTCGCAGCCGCGCCGACGACCGAACTCGTGTCATGAATGGCCAGCGCCGCCCACAATCCAAATTGCGACTGCGAGAGCCCGAGCCCCGCGCCGATGGACGGAAAAATCAGCAGCGCCACCGAGTTCAGTACGAATACGGTTCCCAGCGCCACTGCCATCTCTTCGTCGCTGGCCTCCGTGATCGGACCGACCGCGGCAATTGCGCTGCCACCACAGATCGCTGTCCCTGTAGAAATCAGAAACGCGGGCACACGATGCACGTTGAACAACTTACCCAATGCCATGCCGGCGAGCAGTGCGAAGCTGATGCCAAGCATCGTATAGACAAACCCACTTCGTCCGGCGTGGATCACCTGCCGTAGATTCATTCCGAAACCGAGCCCCACCACAGAAGCCTGCAGCAAGAATTTGGAAGATTTCTTGGCTTCCTTCCCGTAGGGATGCGGCAGCGCCAGTCCAAACACCAGCCCAATAGCCAGCGCCACCGGCGGAGACACAAAGCCGCTGGCGCTTATCAGCAAGCACAGAATAAAAATGATTCGAGGGATCATGCCAGAAGCGGCCAGGGTCTAAGCTTCGCGAGTTTCATGGTTGGCATTCGCGAAGCAAAATCCAGCCCCTAAGCCACCTGCCGGAAGGATTCGCGAGCTTCCGCCTCGGAGTTGTACACGTTAAAGACCGTCAGAAGTTTGGTTACTTGCAGGATGTCGCCTACGCGCTGGGTCAGGTTCACCAGCTTAATCATTCCGCCGGAATTCTGCGCCGATGTGTGCAGAGCCACCAGCGTACCCAGCCCGCCGGAGTCAATATAGTTGATCTCCCCGAGGTTCAGGATAATTTTCTTGTTATCTTGCAACAACTTCTTCACCGTATCCCGCAGCAGCGATGACTCTTCTCCAAACACAATCCGCCCACTGCAATTCACAGTTACAATTCCATCCTGCGCCTTTGTAGTCAGCTTCAGTTGCACGACAATCTCTCCTTGACCCGTTCTGCCAGCAACCAGCACTTCCCGCCTGAGTGTAACATCTTCATCCCTCTGGTGGCCGCAGGTTTTATGAGGCGTTCAAAAACCTGCAAACAACTGCTTTATGTCGTAAGATGCGGGTGAACAAATAACTCCCGTGGCCATCTACCACTGGCTTCCGCCCGAAATTCCGCAGATTGTCCTCGTTTTATTTTTGTCATTCCTGATCGGACTCGAGCGTGAAGAACACAAACTCGCGGCCCGCGCTTATTCGTTCGGCGGCGTCCGTACCTTCCCTTTGATCGGCCTCATTGGCTATTCCCTCGCCTTGCTCTCCGGGCCTCAATTGCTGCCGCTGACCATTGGCTTTCTCGTCATTGCTGGATTCCTTCTGCTGTCATATTGGCACAAGTTGAGTGTCGCCGACGCTCCCGGGGTCACCTCAGAAATGTCGGGCCTCGCCACGTTTCTGGTGGGCGCCCTCGTCTGCTACGGACATTTCTGGATCGCAACCACGATCAGCGTCGCCAGCCTGCTTCTGCTCGATCTCAAACAGGCTCTCGAAAAACTGGCCAGCCGCATTCCAGCCGAGGAAATTCTCACCTTTGCCAAATTCCTTCTCCTGACGGGCGTTATTCTGCCGGTTCTGCCCAATCAGCAGTTCACCAGTTTTCACATCAATCCTTTTAAGACATGGCTCGTCGTCGTCGCGGTGAGCGCGATTTCTTACGGCAGTTATGTATTGCAGAAATTGACTCAGGAGGGTGGCGGCATTGTTCTCGCGGGCTTGCTGGGAGGGGCCTATTCGTCCACAGTCACCACGATCGTGATTGCGCGCCGCGCCGCCCGCGAGGCGCATCCCCATCTGTTCGCCGGCAGCATGCTCATCGCCTCTGGCGTGATGTACTTGCGCCTGAGCGTGCTCCTTGCCCTTTTCAATCGTCAACTTATGTCGCTGCTGGTGCTGCCATTTCTGGTGCTCGCCGTGCTTGCCATTGCCATTGGCTGGCTTTGGACTCGCCGTCCCGATCCCAATCCACAAGCACTCGTTCGAGAATATGATCCTAAGAATCCTCTGGAACTGGCAGCAGCATTTTTCTTCGCGGCACTGTTTCTCGCCATGTTGATCGCAACGCAATTGGCCGTAACTTATCTTGGCAAGACTGGAGTGAATACTTTGGCGGCCATTATGGGCGTGACCGATGTGGATCCCTTCATCATGAGCATGACCCAGGCCGCAGGTGCGCTTACCCCGTTGAAAGTGGCCGCAGCTGCCGTTGTGATAGCCGCCGCCAGCAACAATCTGATAAAGGGCATCTATGCCTACAGCATGGCCGATCGGAAAACCGGAGTGTATAGCCTGGGGTTTTTGTCCGCTCTCGCGGCCGCCGGACTCATTCCTCTATTTTGGCTGGGATCGTAAAAAACCAGCTCTCAACCTCGATGCGACAAAGAAACTTCACGAGAGCGAACTAGTGGCCGAATCGCCGCGTTCAAACGCAGCGACATCAGCGCCAGTGTTGCGAGCGAAATACCCCACACGGCAAATGCCACATTCACTACCCACCCCGGCGCCGCACCGACCCGGCGCAGCAGAAAAGGCAGAAAGTTCCAGCTGGTGATATGAACATAATCCCAGGCATCTTGTGTCATGGGTTCATTGTTCAATCCCCAGGCCTGCATTTTGCCCAGGGCGAACGCGACGATGTTTTTGAACCGCAGCGCAATAACGAACGTGGGATGACCGAGAGTTTCCATCTGATAGATTTCCAGCGGCAGCCAGAATGCGAGTGAAGCAACCTGGATGATCAGACTGACCCCCACAAGCGCGATGCAGGCATGCCACAACCATCTGCTCAGGCTCTCGCGACAATGCAGTAACAATGGAACAGCAAGCAGAGCCGCTAATTGCGCAGCAGTGGAAACGTAGCGGTCACCCCAGGCGAAATCTCCCGCCCAATAAGTGTAGCGTGCATAGAAGCTGATGTAGCCGAGCAACAGCAGCAGCGACATCACGCCGTAAGCGCGCACTTCGGGCAGCAATTTTCTCCACAACAAGCACAGCAGCAGGATCGCCAGAATCAGCAGGGGATCGAAGAGAAAGATCGACTTCTCGGGTTTGAATAGCGGTCCCACGAAGCCCTCGTGAAAGGGCGTGCTCCAAGGAAAGCTCGCGGGCAGTTCGGGATGAACCTGGCGCTGTTCTCTGGCGAAGAGAGACACGTACGTATTGCTAAACGATCCGAAGCGATAGAACTGATACACGCGGTCGATAAGCAGGAAGAACGTGTAAACCGGTCCAACTACCTTGCAATATGCGACGAATCGGCGCCACAGCTCGCCGAATGGAATTTGTTCGAACCAAAGCACGAGCACGAGAAAAACTCCCGCTGCGACGAGGTCGAGGCCGGTAGTAAGTCGGGTCAGCAAATTGAGGCCAAGTGCCGCAGAACCCCAGAAAAGAGCTCGCCGGCCGGCGGTTCGCAGCCATTCATATTGATAGGAAAAACCGGTGAGGGTCAGAAGCATGATGTAGTTGTTCTCCATCATGTTCTGCGTGTAATGCAGGTGTGTGGTGCAGAACAGGAGCGCAAGCACGCCCAGCACGGACTCTCGCTCGCTAAAGCGCAACTGCCGAAGCAGGCGAAACGCGATCAGCGCGGTAAGCACACTGACGAGAATGTTTGTGATATAGCTGACCACAATACTGCGCACGGCCGGATCGTCGCCGTAGTCGGAAAAAACCCTCCAATGGGAAATCCATGTGCCCAGGATGTCGGCCGGCAGCATCAATAAAGACTGGCCGATGCCGTACCAGCTATAAAGCTGTCCGCCGCGCCCGCGAAGGCCGAACTCGGGATAATCGTTGGGAAAGACCTGCGGGTCCGAGGTCCAGATCCAGTGTGTGGTCTGCAAACGAAATGTCGTGTCAGCCGTGCCCAGTTCCCCCGATTGCACGGCAAAAGCGAGCAGTCCTGCCACTAAGCAGAGCAGGATCACGGGATCATTCAGCCACTGGCGCACGCTTGCAATCACTGTTCTGCATATTAATACACGTTGTCATACGAGTTTTGCTCCGTCGCGGTAGACTGTACGATCTATGGCTCTGTGCCCCTCCTGCGGTACGGAAATTCCAGCAAGCGCTCGTTTCTGCTCGGCGTGTGGAGCGCCCACCAATTCAGATGAGGTTGCCACGCTCGATTTCGCCACGGCGACCTCTCCCTTACCACCTCGTCCCGCCTCGGGCTCGTCCTCTTCGCGCACGTCTTCCCGGCCCTCGAGTTCCGCGGATTATCAGAGCGAAGGCCGATTTCTTCCCGGGCGGCTGCTGGCGGGCCGCTACCGCATCATCGCCTTGCTCGGCAAGGGCGGGATGGGTGAGGTGTATCGCGCCGACGATCTCACGCTAGGCCAGCCGGTGGCTCTCAAATTCTTGCCCGATGACGCCGCTCGCGATCAGGGACTGCTGGAGCGCTTCAAAAACGAGGTGCGGATCGCGCGACGCGTGTCGCATCCGAATGTGTGCCGCGTTTATGACGTCGGCGAAGTCGAGGGCCACACTTTCTTCACCATGGAGTATGTGGATGGCGAGGATCTCGCTTCCCTGCTGCGCCGCATCGGCCGATTGCCGGAAGACAAAGCTCTCGACATTGCCCGCCAGCTTTGCGCAGGATTGGCCGCAGCTCACACCCGGGGCGTATTACACCGCGATCTGAAGCCGGCAAACGTCATGCTCGATGGGCGCGGTCAGGTGGTGATCACAGACTTCGGGCTGGCGGGAGTCGCTGATCAGATTCAAGGAGCCGAGGTGCGCAGCGGAACCCCGGCCTATATGGCCCCTGAGCAACTGGCGGGCAAAGAAGTCAGTACGCGCAGCGACATTTATTCCCTTGGCCTGGTGCTGTACGAGGTCTTCACCGGCAAACGCGCATTCTCGGAAAAGATGGAAACACACAAGACCCGCAGCGGGGAGAGAACCGTAAGCCGGCCTTCATCCGTAGTAAAGGATCTGAATCCCGTGATTGAGCGCGTGATTCTGCGCTGCCTGGAATCGGAGCCTTCGGCGCGTCCGGCGAATGTGCTTACCGTAGCGGCGGCGCTGCCGGGAGGAGATCCATTAGCCGCCGCCCTGGCGGCAGGCGAAACGCCTTCGCCGCAATTAGTCGCAGCCTCGGGAGAAACTGCCGGTCTGCGCCCACGGATTGCGGTCGCGTGCTTCGCTTCCCTTTTGGTGGCGCTTTCGCTGGTCGTGGCTTTTGCCGGGCACTACAGCGGGCTGAGAAAAATGGACCTGCAGCTGCCTCCGGAGGTGCTGGCAGAGAAGGCCCACGAGATCGCGAGCAAGCTCGGCTATCCTGAGCGGCCAACCGATAAGGCTTACAGCTTCGATTACGACAGCAATTTTAAGGATTACGTGGGCACTCATGACAAGCCGCATCCGAATTGGGATGTGGTGCTGGCAGGGCGGCCGTCGCTGGTTAGTTTCTGGTATCGGCAAAGTCCTGACACGATGACGGCTAGCGGCTTTGTCGATCAATTCCTGAGTCCCGGCATCGTGACGCGAACCGACCCTCCGCCGACGTTTTCAGGGATGGTCGGCATGGAACTTGATCCTCAAGCGCGGCTGACTTATTTCGAGGCAATTCCGCCGCAGAAAGAACGCTCGCTGCCCCACTCTGCAACTCCGTTTGACTGGAATACGCTGTTCGCCGCCGCGGGATTGGACCCTACAAAATTTCAAACGGCTGAACCGGAGTGGAATTCGCTGGCCAGCTCCGATGCGCGTGTGGCATGGACCGGAGCATGGCCTGGAACATCGCGGCCGCTGAGAGTGGAAGCGGCAGCCTACCACGGAAAACCAGTTTTCTTCAGACTTATCAGCGATTGGACCAAACCTGGACGCATGAAAGCGCAAGACTCGATGGCAACGAGAATTCAGAGCATTCTCTCAGCTGCTCTCCTGATTGCCGGCTTGTTTGGAGCAACTTTTCTGGCTCGACGAAATTATCGCCAGGGACGAAGCGACCGCGAAGGCGCATTCCGCCTGGCGGTAATCATGTTCGTTCTGGAGATGCTGCTGTGGCTATGCCGCAGCCATTTCACAGCGAGCCTCGACGTAGTGGGCCTGTTTGTGATCGCCATTTCGACTGGATCGTTCATTTCCGCCGTGACCTGGATGCTCTATCTGGCTCTCGAGCCATGGGTGCGGCGCAGATGGCCGCAGGCGATTATTTCCTGGAGCCGGCTGCTCTCGGGTCAGTTCCGCGATCCGGTGGTGGGCCGCGACATTCTGTTCGGGGTAATGCTTGGAGTGTTGTGGATCGCGATTTTTTTCATTCGCACGATCCCGGAGATGCGCATGGGAGCCTCGCCGTTGTTTGGCTCTAGCGACTATCTGACTGGTGGGCGCCAGGCGCTGGGTAATTGGCTAATCCAGATTCCAGGGTCGATCATCTTTACGCTGCTCTTCTTCTTTCTTCTGCTGGGGTTAAAATCCCTGCTGCGCAAAGACTGGTTGGCCGCGATCGTGTTCGTTGCCGTTTACGCTCTGCCGCAGGCGTTTTCGGGGTCATATTTGAGCATTGAACTTCCGACGCAAGTTATCGTTTACGCGGTCGCGCTGCTAATCGTTTATCGCTTTGGCCTGGTGCCCCTGGCCTGTGCCATCTTTACCATCAACATGCTGGCGAATGTGCCTTTCACTTCTGACCCGTCGGCATGGTATTTCATCGATTGCGTTCTGGCGCTGCTCAGTATTGTGGGGCTCGGGGGATGGGGCTTTTACCACTCCCTCGGCGGGGAACCGGTGTGGAAGATGCAACAGGAGTAGTACAGGGAATCAAGGGCAGAGGCCAGAAGCCCAGTTTCTACACCCTGACCCCTGGCCTCCGACCCCGCTTAACAGCCCTGCATCTGTTGCGCAACGGCTTGCACACGTCACCGCTTATATCGCCGCACCGCGCTGCGGAAGCCGTTGAAAGCGCACAAGATTAGTTCATTCGCGCGCACGGCCGACTGGTATTTCGCCTGCTGCAAAAATCAACATGGTTAGGCTTCCAGGAGGCTGTATGCGTATTGTTACGGTTCTATCTTCGATTCTTCTGCTGTGCGCCGCCGGCTTGGCGCAGGTCGCGGAGCGCGGCCTCGCAGGCTATTGTGTGTACGAATGCGGTCCTTACGTTCCGCAGATCACTACTCCCATTGTTTCTTTCAGCACGGTTTCTCCAAGCCCCGTGGGAGCCCGAAATGCTACCGGCGGGTTGATCGCCGGAGCGACGAATTCTACGCTCTCGGAGGCCGTCGGAAACACCGATGCGGTTTATACCGAGCCGGTGTGGAATTCCGGGGGCGGCATACCGCTGATTTCGCGCGCGGTAAACGTTCCCTTCGGCGGTATGAGAATGATGCGCCGCCAGCCTCAAGAGCCAGTCCGGCCCGGGCGCGAACACGAAGCCGCAGCGGCGCCACAGTGGATTTACTTTGGCGCTCCGGAACAAAGCGTGCGCTCTTTAGAGCAAGCCAGCGCCGCCAAGGGCGCGCGGACGAGCCAGCGAAGTTTCTCGAATCAGGACGTCGAGCAGCAGAACCAGCAGAATGGCTATGTTCACTACGACGGCAAGACCGAGAAGATTCAGTAACTGCCCTGAAACGACCCGTAAGTCAAGGCCTGCAACGCCGCGCCTGATGAAGGCTTGAGATGCGCGCAATCACCGCCACCATCATGCTGGAAAGCAGCTGCATGGTGGCGACGTCGCGCTCGTCGAATGCGCTGGGCGTGGAAGAAAGCACCTCGAAGACTCCCAACGTTCGCCGGTAGGAACGCAGCGGAGAAACCAGAATCGAGCGCACTCCGAGCCGCCGGCAACTAGAGAGATCGACGCGAGGATTGCGCTCCGCATCATGGCACAACATGACCTCGCCGGTACGCACAGCTTCCGCGGAAATGCCCGTATCCGCCTGAAGGCGCACTCCAAGATCGGGAGCAGTTCGCCCGGCGCGGGCCCGGCAAACAATTTCGTTGCCCGAACGCAAGGCGATGGCGGCGCCGGTCGCTCCAGTCAGTTGCTGCGCGCGCTCCGTAATGGCACTGATGGCCGGCTCCAGGTCGAGCTTAGCCGTGTGAATTTCAATCTCTTCACCAGGATGCACGGCGCGAAATCCTGATACCGGATGAGCGGCATTCGCCACACGCAGCTGGCTGCGTAGCGCAATCGACGGGCGCGTTTGATGATCGGCAAAACTCGAAGCCAGCGGGTCGGGCACACCACGCAGCAGGTCACGCACCAGGCTGTCAAGTTCGGAATCAGTAATCAGGTGTGCTGTCTGCTGATGGCGCAGCGATCCACCCAGGACGCGGGAGAGACTGAGCAGCGAGCGGCTTCCGCAAGCCAGACAGTATGAAGGGCTTTGATTGCTGATCAGTTCGCACTGCACGCAAAAAGTGGCGCTTTGCAGGGGGACAAATTCGACGCTCTTGAAGGCATCTCCATACACGCTCTGGGCAAACATGATTGCATTTTTCCTTGTCTCTTCTATTCCGATCAAAATGAGAGAAAACCAAGATAAATACATCCCCTTGCCTTAGGCAGTGGCCGCAATGGTTCCCGGTGTGGAAAACCTGAAGTCGCTGCCGCTTTAGCGTAGCGAGAGAGCTACAGGAGAACCAGTATGCAAGAGTTTGCAACATCCATATTCCTATTCGGCGTCGGGCAGGCGTTTGCGCGCTTGTAGACTCGAAAGAACAGGCACTAATTACCTTGACAAACCAAGGTTAGTGTAGTACCTTACCGACATGGACACGCCCAAGACCCTCCAACGCGCAATCCAATATTTCTCGGATGAGCAGGTTTGCATTGACACCGTGGCCAAGATGCGCTGGCCGCGTAGTCCTGTTTGTCCTGCTTGTGCACATAAAGAGCATTGGTATCTCGCCGCACAGAAACGCTGGAAGTGCAAAGAGTGTCACAAGCAATTCACGGTCAAACTGGGAACAATCTTCGAGGATTCCCCGATTCCCTTACAGAAGTGGCTTCCCGCTCTTTGGATGCTCGTCAATTGCAGGAACGGGATCAGTAGCTATGAGATCGCACGCGATCTAGGGGTAAGCCAGAAAGCCGGATGGTTCATGCTACAGCGGTTACGCCTTGCTCTGCGCGATGGCAGCATTGAAAAAATGGGAGGGGGAGAAAACAGCGAAGTCGAAATTGATGAAGCCTACATTGGAGGGCGCTTGGCGAATATGCACATGAACAAGCGCGTAAAGCTAACCAAGGAAGGCGGTGACCCGAATGCGACCAAGACTATCGTAATGGGATTCCTAGATCGTGAAGCCCGCCGCGTTCGCACGACAGTTGTCCCGAATACCTCCCGCGCTACGTTGCAGGCTCAGGTTCTAAAGCATGTGGCA
>JASHQM010000047.1 GCA_030039165.1 Candidatus Sulfotelmatobacter sp.
TAGATCAGTTTCTTAAAAACCAGTGGATCATCGGCGAAAAGGTCGACGCCCCACTCCCAGTCGTCGAAGCCGATGGAACCGGTGATGATCTGCTTGACTTCACCCGCGTAGCGCCGGCCAACCAGCCCATGATCGTTCATCTGGCGTGCGCGTTCTTCAATCGGCAGGGTGTACCAGTTCTGCTCTTCGCCTCGGCGGCGGTCCATGGGATAGAAGCAGATGTAACGGTTGGGCGGAATCTCGGGGAAGAGGCGCGGGTGCATGGCCTCACGATGGCGGTTGAGTTTGCACTCGATCTCGGCCTTCCACTGGTCGGAGTGCGGCTGTATGCCCTGATCGGCGAGTTCTTTATAGATTTTCAGCGTGGAATCGTACAGCCCGAGCTCGATGATCGACAAATAGGAAGATGCAGGCTCGAGATAATCGCTCAACCTCAGGTTGGCGAGCGTGAGTTCGGCCTGATTCAGGTCGGCGAACGATTTGCGGAAGTGAACGAACAGCAAATCTCCTTTGTGACCGATCAAGGAGTAGAGTGCAGATTGGCCACTGGCGATTTTTTCCATTTCAGCGAAAACTGACGCTGCTTCCTTAGCGATTGCTGATCGTTCAGTCTGTGGCAGCGCCCGCCACGCCGAGCGGCGAAAGCGCATCATCTGATGCAGGACGCTGTAGCCCTCGGTGGTTAGCGGGACAGCCGGGATCTCGGCGGAAGCAGTCTGCGGAGCGGGATGAGTCGTGGTTGCAGTCATATAGGTCTTGGCTCGTTTTTGGCAGTATCTATTGTACGCAACTCGCGTCAGGGCCGTGAATGGGCGATTACAATTGGGCAGGGATTTTGCGCCATCCTGCGAACCATACAATGATCCGAAACCTGATCGCCGCGATTTGCATTTTCTTCCTCGGGTCTTCTTTGCTGCTGGCTCAGGGCAAGCGGCTTTGGGTGTTGAATGCGCCGGGAGAAATAACTGAGTACGATGCGGCCACGTTCGCCCAAAAGCAATCCGTCAAAGTGCCGGCTGAGGCGGTTGGCTCGCCACAGAATTTCTTGGTGAATCATCTCGGGCAGATGTTATTCGCCCCGTCGTCATCCTTGCCGCTTTCTGCAGACGATATAGCCGGCGCGGGGAACGTTTGGTTCTGGAATGGACGCTCCGCGACCACTTTGGCCCGCGAGGTGACGCGCACGACGGCGCAAACCGGCTCGAATCTAGAGATCAACGAGTCGGCGTCAATCCCTTATTTGGGCTCCGATGGTGTGCATCTCTTCTGGTTCGCGAATCAGGCGCGGCGCCTGCAGCGCGACGGCGTCGATCTTACAACCAGGACGGCGTGGTCGGCGAGGCAGACAGATCTTGGCGGGCTTTCCCGTCAAGAACTGGCTGAGGTTGAGCTGCCGGAATGTTCGTGCCCCACCGGAAGTTGCGAAGACACTTGTCCGTATGGGCAAGTCTGGGTTCCAGACGCCGGCGTGGGCGATTTTTTTCTGATGACAGAGTTTGTCGCGGGCAGGGATCAGCCGGTTTATAAGGCGACGGCGCTTTACCGCGAAAGTGCAGGAAAATGGACGGCGACCGCGATTGATCCGCCGCTGCGAAGGGTTCTGGATGCGGCTAATTCTAGCGCAATCCTGGAGGCGATTCCCGATACGGGTTGCTGCGGATGGGCAAACCGGAGCGACGATCAGACTCTGCTGCATTTGCAGGGCAGAACGATCAAGGTATTTGACGAGTTGAGTGCGTACGACAATCCCGATTATGACGTCAGCTTTTATACGGAAACCGGCAAGCTCTCACCCGATCTGAAGAACGTAGCTCTCGCTATTGTTGCGACCTCGCAACCGAACACGCCGATTCAGCTTGCCGAGCAGGGGCAGGCGAACCCGGAAGAGTCGCTAAGAATTCGCAAGGCCCTGACCGAATTGCCCGCGGTAGAAGTGAAGAGCATAGAGGAAACCGCGAAGCGAGTTGCATTTCTTCCCCATGCGACGCTGGTTGGGTGGATCAACGAGCAGGAGATTTTGATCGTGGAAGGGCATCTGCTGGTCGCGTATAACGTGGCCAGCGGAGCGCAAAGGAAATCGATCATTCACGTCGAGGATCGGGCGCACGTGTTCTTGCGGTAGCGGGGGTGGAAAACTCAACGTTCGGCAGACGCGGGTTTGCGCGCGCCCTGTGAGTCAGGCGAAATGCCGAATTCACCAGTCCCACCAGCGAAAACGCCTGCGGAAAGTTTCCCAACTGCCGTTTGGCGATGGGGTCGTATTCCTCGGAGAGCAACCCAACATCGTTACGAATTTCCAATAATCGTTCAAATAGACCAACCGCCTCGGCGTGGCGCCCCTGCAGTGCATAGTTGTCGGCCAGCCAGAACGAGCAGGGCAAGAAGGTGCCTTCGCCGTGCGGAATGCCATCGACGGCCGAGTCCTGGGTGTAGCGCTCCACAAATCCGTTTTTTAGAAGTCTATTTTCAACGGCCTTGACGGTACCGATGACGCGCGGATCGTTGGCCGGAAGAAAATCCACCAGCGGCATCATGAGCAGGCTGGCATCAAGATGTTTGCTGCCGTAATACTGCACGAAAGAATTCAGCTCCGGGTCGAAGCCTTGCCGGCAAACCTGGTCATGAATCTCATCGCGCAATTTACTCCAACGAAGAATGTCGATGGAAAACCGGCCTTTTTTCGCCGACCGGATCAGCCGGTCGACCGCCACCCACGCCATCATCTTGGAATGAACAAAATGCCGGCGAGGCCCGCGCACTTCCCAAATGCCGTCGTCGGGCTGCTGCCAACCAGTCTCCAGAAACTCGAGCATCTTCAAAGCAACTTCATGACGCTTGTGCCTGGGTTGCCCCAGACCGGCTTCGGCTGCCTGAAACAGCGTGTTCACGACTTCGCCGAAAATATCGAGTTGGAATTGGTTGTAAGCCGCATTGCCGATCCGCACCGGGGCGGAGTTTTCGTACCCCGGCAGCCAGGGCACTTCGAGTTCAGTAAGGCGCCGTTCGCCGTGCAGGCCATAAAGAATATTAAGTTCCGATGGACTGCCGGCGACTGCTCGCAGCAACCACTCGCGCCAGGCACGGGCTTCGTCCAGATATCCGGCATTGAGCAGGGCTTGCAACGTAAGGGTTGCGTCGCGCACCCAGCAGAAGCGGTAGTCCCAGTTGCGTACGCCGCCTATGCTCTCCGGCAGGGAAGTGGTGGGCGCCGCCACGATGCCGCCAGTCGGCAGAAAGGTCAGGGCTTTCAGCGTCACCAGCGCGCGCACAACCGCTTCCCGCCATTTACCTTGATATGTGCACCGCCTCGACCACTTACGCCACCAAGCTTCCGTTTGTTTCACTGCCGCGTCAGTGCGGATTGGTTCCGGCGCCTCGAGGTGCGAAGGGTACCAGGTCAGATTGAATGAGAGGTGTTGTCCTTCAGAGACGGTAAACTCGGCCTCGGTCTTCATGTTCGCGCTGTGGAGGGGTACATCCGAGCGAAAACGCACCATATCGGGTCCGGCAATGGCAGAAAGTCCGCCCTGGATCTTGCGTAACCAGGGGATGACCGAGCCGTAGTCGAAGCGCAGCACCAGGTCGAGTCTCATCGGTACCTGGCCCCGGACTCCCTCGACAATGCGCACAAGTTCGGAAAAGTTCTCGCGCGGCATCATGCAGTCGATGAGCCTGGCACGTCCGCTTTGCGTTTCAAATTCTGTCTCCAGAATCAGAGTTCCGTCGCGATAACTGCGATGAATGGAGCGACTTTCCTGAGCCGGTGCCATCGACCAATAGCCATGCTCGCGCGTTCCAAGTAACGCTGCAAAACATGCTCCCGAATTGAAGTGAGGCAGGCAAAGCCAGTCGATCGATCCCTGTTTTGAGACAAGGGCGGCGGTGCGACAGTCCCCAATCATGGCGTAGTCTTCAATCGGAGTAGACAGAGTGTCCCTCAGATAGTGCGAAGTCGACCACGCAGGGTTAGTTGCTCGAGGAGCCCCTTTGGTTATCCCCGAACAGGTTCCGCCAGAGGCGGCGTAAAAACCGGCCTTTAACCCTCGAGCGTGTTTTGCTGCATCTTCCCGCAGCTACTTCTTTTCCTCCGGTTTCAACAGCAAATCCTGATAATCAAAGCTGAAATCCGCCAGCGGAGATACTGCCATCATTTTTACGCTTTCGATGCCACCATCGGGATTCAAAGAAAAGGTGACGAAGGCGTCTTCGATGGTGCGGTCGCGCCAGTGAGCTTTGAAGGTGTCGTACTGCCAGTGTTGCAGGTCGCCGGTCATATTGTGAGTGTGATCGAAGGTGATTACGAGTCCGCCGTTTTGCATGCGAATCGTGATTGGGCCGTACCAGGCGTCGTTATAGACGCCGGCGTATTTCTCCAATGGCAGGGAAGGTTTCGAGTTGGCGGCGCGGGAGCTTGCGGCATTCTTCATGGTTTCCGCGGCACTCTTTTCCTGCATGTCGCGAATCGACTTGTAAGCAGCAATCCAGTCTGTGGGCATTAGCTGGAAGTAGTAGTCGAGTACGTGGTAGAGGATCGAGTCGAAAGCCCCGACCTCTTCCGCGTTGGTCAGAACAACGACGCCGAGATTTTCGTCGGGTACCAACATGACGCGCGAGACGAATCCCGCAACGCCGCCGGTGTGGCCGATGAGCTTGTGCCCGTGATAGTCGCGTAAGCTCCAACCCAGTCCGTAATCAGCGAAATTCGCCTTCAGTCCTGCCAACGGAGGCGGAGGGTTGCCAATGGGCAGGATCGTCTGCGGCCCCCACATTTCTTTTTGTTGTTCTTCGCTGAAGAGATGCCCTTCACGGTCGACAAACTTGCCCTGACTCAGCTGCAACTGCACCCACTTGGCCATGTCTTCCGCGCAGGAGTTGATCGAACCCGCGGGTCCGACATTGTCCAGCACTTCGAAGTGAATGACCTGCAGCTTGCCGTCGACTTTGGCATGGGGAAAGGCATAATCGTCGCCGCTCGTTCCGTTGCTGAATCCCGCATTGCTTGTGTTTGAATGATTCATGCCCAGCGGAGTGAAGATGTGCTGACGGATGTAGTCGTCCCAGGACATTCCTGTGACTGCGGGAATAATTTGGCCGGCAGTCATATACAGCAGGTTGTCGTAGGCGAAGTGACTGCGGAAACTGGAGTGCGGCTTCATGAACCGCAGCCTGTAGATGATCTCGTCGCGGGTGTAGGTGGTGGGAGGCCAGAAGAGGAGGTCGCCTTCGCCGAGTCCCATGCCGCTGCGATGCGTGAGCAGGTCGCGGATGGTCATCTCATGCGAAACGTATGGGTCGTACATGACGAAGCCGGGCAGGCGCTGGTAGACGGGATCGTCCCAGGAGAGCTTTCCCGCATCGACCAGGCTGGCGAGAGCAGCCGTGGTGAACGCCTTGGTGTTGGAGCCGATGCCGAACATGGTGTGATCGTCAACAGGAGTGGGATCACCGAGTTTGCGCACTCCGTAGCCTTTGGCTACCAGGACCTTGCCGTCTTTGACGATGGCCACCGCCATGCCGGGAACGTCGAACGTTTTCATCGAGGTTGCAACATAGGAATCGAGATCGGGCGGAGCGGACTGAGCGCAGAGAGTCGAAGCGGCTAGAAGAATTCCTGCAACAGCCAAGCGGCGCGTTGTGAGCATGGGGGCTCCCTGTGGATGGAATGAACGAAACGGAGAATTAGAACACAGAGGGTGGGTAAAGGTACAAATCCGCTTTACGATTACTCGTGTTTTAATTTTGGCGGTATCGCGGGGTGATAGGGGAGCGAGCCAATCGCGCCCATTCAGTCGCTTGCGCTCCCTCTGGGCAGGCTCCGGGAAACGCGCGGCGCGCCCAGATCCCTCGCTGCGCGCAAAGAGCCCTTGCTCGGACTGACAAGTTCAAGCTGAGGTGCTGCTTTAGCCGCCATTCCTAGTGACGATCGTGGTCGCCGTGGCTGTGCCGCCAGGTCCAGTACTGCTTCTGCTCGTCAGGCGGCAGCTTGCGGAAATCAACGTGTGGATCGTGGTGGGTTTCGGCGGCCCACTGGTTATAGTAGACGACCTCATCGTGGTTCCAGACGTGGTAGTCGCTGTAATAGGGGTCGTAGACCCGGTAGTAGTGAGGGTGGCCGCATGCCATGCCAAAAACAGAAGACATTATGACTGCGGACAAAAGAGCGGATGTAAGCCAACCACAGCTTTTCATCTTCACGTTAAAGCCCCCCAGATTGTTGAACACCCGCGCAGCGCAGATGTTCTGTGCTACCTGCAAATTTTCCGGCGCAGGGTTCGTTGCGCACACTCAACGCAGGGTTGCCAGAGGAAACGATCTGAAGATGCTGTGGACAGAAAGACTCTCACAACTCCGGCGCGGCCGCAGTGCAACTGAACCTCTACTCCCATTCGATTGTGCCCGGCGGTTTGGAGGTTACATCATAAACGACGCGATTCACGCCCTTCACCTCATTGACGATGCGCGTGGAAATTCTTTTCAATACGTCGTGCGGAAGCCCAACCCAGTCTGCCGTCATACCATCTTCCGAACTGACGGCGCGAACGGCGCAGGTATAGGCATAGGTGCGCATATCGCCCATCACCCCGACCGACATTACCGGCAATAGCACCGCGAAGGATTGCCAGATCTTGGTATACAAGCCGGCGTTTTTTATTTCTGTGACCACGACGTCGTCGCATTCGCGCAGCAAGGCCAGGCGTTCCGCCGTGACCTCGCCTAGAATCCGCACCGCGAGCCCAGGGCCGGGAAACGGCTGACGCTGCAAAATTTCTTCAGGCAAGCCGAGGTCGCGGCCGATTTTGCGGACTTCGTCTTTGAATAAATCTTTCAGCGGCTCGATCAGCTTCAGTTTCATTTTCTTCGGCAAGCCGCCCACGTTGTGATGGGATTTGATGACCTGCGAGGGGCCGCGCACCGAACGCGACTCGATCACGTCGGGATAAAGCGTGCCTTGCACCAGCCACTTCACTTTGCCTTCGGCTTTCTCGATGCGGCGCGCCTCGCGCTCGAAGACCTTGATGAACTCGTTGCCGATGATTTTTCGTTTCTTCTCAGGATCAGTTATGCCCTTCAGTTTGCCAAGAAAGCGGTCAGTGGCGTCGACCGCGTCAAGATGCAGTCCCACTTTGTCCCGCAGAGTCTTCTGCACTTTCTCGAACTCGTTTTTCCGCAGTACTCCGTTGTTGACGAAGATGCACGTCAGGCGCGACTTGCCGGCGTTGTCGCGGAGAGCCCGGTCGACCAGAACAGCGGCCACCGAAGAATCGACGCCGCCCGAAAGAGCGCAGATGGCACGGCCATTGCCGACCTGGCGCTTGATTTGCTCAACGGTTGAATCGATGAAGTGCTGCGGCGTCCAGGCAGGCCTTGCGACACAGATGCGGAAAATGAAGTTGCGAAGAATTGCGCTTCCGTGACGAGTGTGGTGAACTTCGGGATGAAATTGCACTGCGAACCAATTTCTGTTCACGTTTTGAATTGCGGCCAGGGCGTGAGGGGTTTTTGCGGTCAGTTCGAATCCTGGCGGAAGTAGGAGAGCCACGTCGCCGTGCGACATCCAGACTGGCTGGCGTTTTTCAAGGCCGCTAAAGAGCGGCGATTCAGCTACGACGTCGATCTCGGCATGGCCATACTCCCGCTTTTCGGCGGGGCGTACTTTGCCGCCCAGGGTGTGCACCATAAACTGCAGTCCGTAGCAGATTCCCAGCACGGGTACGCCCAGGTCGAATAGGCCTTTGTCGGCGGGAGGTGCGTCTTTGTCGTATACGGACCATGGCGCCCCCGAAAGCACAATGCCCGCGGGAGTGTAACGCCTGATTTCGTCGAGCGAAGCATGGCAGGGCAAGACCACAGAAAAAACATTTTGTTCGCGGATGCGGCGCGCGATGAGCTGGGTATACTGCGAGCCAAAATCAAGAATGACGATGGCTTGGTTTTCGCGGGGTTGGGATTCCACTGATGAGTTTCTCAAATCGAGGCACCGCTGTAAAGGAAAACGCATACGCAGCCGTAAAGGTCCCGCGGCACAATGGACCGTCCAACGAACGATTCTTTGGCCTAACAGAAAAAGGTTAGGGTTTCACAGATGCACATTGCGCTCGTATTCAGAGCCTTCAGCCGAATCTGACAATGCGCCTGTGCATCTCTTAGTACAGGGCGGGAATGCACACTTGAGAGGGATCCGATTTCGCGCGTGATGGTTTCCGCCAGCAGTCCTTATCGATTCAAGGAGATGAAGATCATGAGATTTACACAGTACCTGGGTTTACTTTTCGTCATGGCGCTCGCGATGTCGGTCAATGCCTTCGCTAAAGGGACTCACAAAGAGGCCAACTCCGGAAACTTCACGGTGCAAGAGCACGTACAAATTGGCTCAACGGATATTGCTCCGGGGCAATACAAAGCGGAATGGAGCGGCCCCGCCAATAACTTGCAGGTGGAAATCCTGCAGCATGGCAAGACTGTGGCGACGACCGAAGGAAGCATCAAGGATCTGCCGCAGCCGTCGCCTTATACGGCCGTGGTTACAAAGACAGAATCCAACCATACAAAGCAAGTGCAGGAGATTGATTTCAACCACCGCAGCGAGGCGCTAACCATCGCTGGATAGCCGATATAGAGCGAGTTCTGAGCGGGCGGGTTTGGCCCGCTTTCATTTGACGACGAGATTCAGCAGTTTACCGGGAACGTAGATCTTCTTAATGATCTGCTTGCTCGCCGTGGCGGAGCGCACTTTTTCGTTTGCCAGGGCACGTTCGATAACAAGCTCTTCGGTCGCTCCGGCTGGCACGACGACCTTACCGCGCAGCTTTCCGTTGATCTGTACGGGAATTTCGAGCTCTTCTTCTTTAGCGAGTTCAGGGTCGAATTTCGGCCAGGGAGCCTTGAGCAGGGCTTCTTTTTGGCCGAGCATTTCCCAAAGCTCGTGCGCGAGATAGGGCGCGAAAGGCGCGAGCAAAAGCACGAGATCTCGCTGCACCTCGATAAGAAATGCTCGTGGGACCGCGCCCTGAGAAATGGCATCTTCCGACGCATAGAGAACATTGACCAGTTCCATGATGGCCGAGATACAGGTGTTGAAATGCCAGCGCCCCTGGAAGTCATCGGTGACACGCCTGATCGTCTGATGAAGCTTGCGCTGAATGGCGCGGGCTGAGGGCGATAGTTCCTTCTTGTCGAAGGTGTACTCCACACTAGCGGTCTTTTCCGGCTCCGAATTCCGCGGCGCGTTGCGGAATACGAACCGATACACGCGTCCCAAGAAACGCTGAATCCCTTCAATTCCCGAATCCTGCCAGTCGAGATCGCGATCGGGCGGAGCGGCAAACAAGCTGTAAAGCCGCGCGGCATCGGCGCCATAGCGCGCAACCATCTCATCAGGGCTGACGATATTGCCCAGGCTCTTGGACATTTTCGCGCCGTCTTTGATCACCATGCCCTGCGTAAAGAGGCGCTCGACCGGTTCGTCGTTGGAGACGAGGCCCATGTCACGCATGAACTTAGTCCAGAAGCGAGAGTAAATCAGATGCAGAATGGCGTGTTCCACGCCGCCGATGTATTGATCAATCGGGAACCAGTACTGAACAATCTTCGAGTCGAAGGGCGCGCGATCGTTGTGCGCGTCGGTATAGCGATAGAAATACCAGGAGGAATCGACGAACGTGTCCATGGTATCGGTTTCGCGGCGCACCGGGCCCCCGCATTTAGGGCAGGTCACGTTGACGAACGCCGGCACGCGCCCCAGCGGAGAGCCTCCGGCAAGAGTGATTTCGATGTTCTCTGGCAAAATGACAGGCAAATCTTTTTCCGGTACAGCGACAATTCCATCCTTCTCGCAGTACAACATGGGAATCGGCGTGCCCCAATAACGCTGCCGCGAGATGCCCCAATCCTTTAGTCGGTACGTTACCGTAGCTTTGCCGAAGCCACCTTTTTCGGCGTGTTCCGTCATCTTTTTGATTGCCTCCGCGGAAGAGAGGCCGCTAAAGGGACCCGAATTGATCGTCATCCCATCGTGCGCGGTGAAAGGAAGCACCGGTTCGGCCATGGTTTCTTCCCCTTCGGTGAGCGGAAGAATCACCAGCCGAATCTCAAGCTTGTATTTTTTTGCGAAATCGTAATCGCGGTCGTCGTGCGCCGGCACGCTCATGATGGCGCCGGTGCCGTAATCCATCAGGATGTAGTTGGCCACCCAGATGGGAATCTTCTCGCCATTAAACGGGTTGATGGCATTTCGGCCGGTGGGCACGCCGTGCTTTTCGATTTCGCCGATATCACCTTTCTCTTTCGCCCTGCGCTGCTCGGCAATGAGCTGATCGACCTTGGCACGCAAGGCAGGATTGCCGGCGGCGAGATCGTTCACGATGGGATGCTCAGGCGCAAGCTGGATTGAAGTTGCGCCATAGATCGTATCAATGCGCGTGGTGAAGACTTTGATGCTGGCGCCGGCTGGGCCGAAGCCGTGATGCGGCTGCGAGTAGTCGAGTTTGAACTCGACCAGCGCGCCTTCGCTCCGCCCGATCCAGTTGCGCTGCATGGTAACCACTTTTTCCGGCCACCCGGGCAATTTTTCGAGATCGCGCAACAACTCGTCGGCGTAATTCGTGATCCGCAAAAACCATTGTTCTAACTCGCGCTGCTCCACGGGAGTGTCTTCATGCCGCCAGCAGCATCCGTTCGGCAGAACCTGTTCGTTGGCCAGGACGGTGGCGCATTGCGGGCACCAGTTGACCTTGCTTTTCTTGCGATAGGCTAAGCCTTTTTCGTAGAGCTTGAGAAAGAACCACTGATTCCAGCGGTAGTACTCGGGAAAGCAGGTTGTGACCTCACGCGACCAGTCGTAGGCGAAGCCGAGGCGCTTCATCTGCGCCTTCATCTTGGCGATGTTGCCGAGTGTCCACTGGCGCGGCGGAGTGTTGTTTTGGATCGCGGCATTTTCCGCGGGCAAGCCGAAAGAATCCCATCCCATGGGGTGAAGCACGTTATAGCGGTTCATCCACATATAACGGGCAAGCGCATCGCCGATCGAATAGTTGCGCACATGCCCCATGTGCAACGCGCCCGAAGGGTAGGGGAGCATTTCCAAGACGTAGTACTTCTTGTTCGCGGAGTGTGGCTCGGCAGCATAAAGCTGCGGGTCGCTTTGCCAGCGCTGGGACCACTTCGCCTCGATCCGCTGCGCCTCATAGCGGTCGTCACTCTGGCGGTCACCGTTGGGGCGATTGGCCGCAGAGCGCCCGCTCTGAGCGATGTCCGTCGCTTCCGACTTGTCGGTTGGGGGCATAGCCTATTACGAATCCTATGATTTTACAACGAGGCCAGGAATTTCCTGGAAGAAACCCGAGTAGTCCCGGAAGCTACGATCTTCCGCAATCCCCAAAGACGGGAGCGGCTGAGCTGCTCACATGGAGATCGATTATTGGATGCCGCGCTGATGGATCAGGTCTAGACGACCAGCCTCTTCAATGCCGCGACGTTGCTCCGGTCATCTCCTGGTTTATCGATGGGGGTTTCAGCGATGAACGCGGCATGTGCCAGGCGAAGATCGTTCAACAGGATGCGGAATGCTTGCTTGCCGATCATTCCTTTGCCGATGTGCTGATGGCGATCGAGTTTCGATCCGCGCGCCGCTTTGGCGTCATTGCAGTGGACGACTTTTATATTGTTCAGGCCGATGGTTTCGTCGAGGTGCTGGAGCGTCTGATAGATGCCTTCCTCGCTGACCATGTCATAGCCCGCGACGTGCGTGTGGCACGTATCGATACAAGCGGCGATGGGAACAATGCCGCGCAGGCGGTCGACTACTTCTGCGACCTGTTCGAAGCTGCCGCCTAACGAAAATTCAGAGCCGGCGGTGTTCTCGATCAGGATGGTTAAGCCGCCTTTGACTAGATCAAGGTCCTTGCTGGCGGCGGCAATGGCGGCCGCGGTCTGCAGCAGTCCACGCTCGCGGTCGGCGCCACGAAACGAACCGGGATGGAGCACGAGGTATTCAGCGCAGAGAGCCAACGCACGTTCGACTTCACCGCGAAACGCCTCCACTGATTTGCGTAAAAACAATTCATTTGTACTGGCAAGATTTACAAGATAGTTGGTGTGAATTACAAGAGGCTTGAGGTCGTAGAGAGAGCGCAGGCGCGACATCTCCGCGCATTGCGTCCCGCTGAGTTCGTAAGGCGCCCATTGGCGCGGGCTGGTGGAAAAAATCTGCAGCGTATTACAGCCGAGCCGGTAGGCGCGTTCTGCGGCGTTGAAGACGCCTCCAGCGGTCGAGGTGTGAATGCCGATGCGGCGGGAAGTCAAGCGTGGCGGGCGATTGGGAGCGGGGCGAGCGCGAAGATCCTGTTCGCGCGCCATGGAGCGAGGCATGAGGAGAGTATATAGTCGGAGTCTGGCAGCGATTAATTCATAGTGATCACCGCGCGATAGCGGACTTTGCCCTCGGCGACGCGATCGTATGCTTTGCCGATTTCGTCTAGCTTGTATGTTTCTTCGATCACTTTCACTTTTCCTTTCGCTGCGATATCGAGCGCCTCGTACAAATACTCAGGGCCATTTTGTAATGATCCAATCAGGCGCACGCGTTTGAACATAAGCTCAGCCGCATAGCCAAAGGCTTCGCCGCCCACGCCCATCAGGACGATTCTTCCGTCGGGTCGCATGCCCTTCGCCGCGTCAGCCGTCGCCGCCCATGAGTTCGAGGTCGCCAGCAGAACATCAGCGCCGCCGGCGGCGAGCAGTTTTTCGCCATCCTCGACAATTTCATCAGCGCCCATTTCGCGAATGGATTTTTCTTTATCCTGCGATTTGGTGACGGCGATCGTGTCAAACCCGGCGGCCTTGGAATATTGCAGGGCGAGATGGCCGAGCCCCCCGATGCCGACCACCGCGATCCGCTCATGCGGCTTGGGATCGGCCATGCGGAGCCCACTCCACACTGTATACCCGGCGCAAAAAATCGGCGCCGCCTGCTCATAGCTGAGGGCGCCTGGGAGCGGCATTGTGGCATCAGCATAGGCCAGCATGTATTCCGCGTGGCTGCCCTGCATTCCAAGACCGGTCACAACCGGATTAAGGCAACGCTCCTTCATGCCGCGCAGGCACCACTCGCATGTGCGGTCGCCCTGCTGATGCCACGGAACGCCCACGCGGTCGCCGATTTTGCGCGAGGTAACCGCCGGCCCGACTTCCACAATCTCACCCACCGGCTCATGCCCCAGCACGCGCGGAAACGTCGTTGGCAATGCGCCATGAGTGATGTGCACATCGGTGTAGCATAGACCGCTGGCATGTATCTTGATTACTACTTGGTTCGGCCCAGCTTTGGGTGTTTCCCATTGCTTCACTTCCCATTTGCCGTTTACAGAAGGAACAACTGCTGCTTTCATGAGGATTACTCCGAAAAAAATCGGGGCTTGGTCAGTTCGATGCCAACACTCTGGCGAGGATGCAGAAATGACTGCCGTGGTTTGCGGCGTATACAGGGGCGAAGGTAGACTTGATATCACTGCGGCTTTAGAAGCGCGGCCAGGGATGCAAGTCGGTCGAGCTTCACTCGACCAGACAGCCGCGGGCGGTTGTCGCTGCATCTTCCGGAGAGTCTGCGAGGCAGTTGTATGTTGGTCGTCATGAAGGCGCACGCCACCGAGGAAGAAATTCGTGGCGTTTGCCAAAAAATAGAGAAACTCGGTTATCGCGCGCATCCCATGCCGGGCGCGCAGCGGACTGCCATCGGCATTACTGGCAATAAGGGGGAAGTCGAGCATGGCACGCTGGAAGAAATGCCGGGCGTGCAGGAAGTCATTAAAGTTTCAAAGCCCTATAAACTAGTCAGCCGCGACATAAAAGAAGAGAACACGGTCATCCGCTTTGCCGGAACCGAAGCTACCATTGGCGGAGTGGGGCTGGCGATTGTGGCCGGGCCCTGCGCCATCGAAAGCCGCGAGCAGGCGTTTGCCGTCGCCGAGCGCGTGTCGCGCGCGGGAGCGCAGTTCTTTCGCGGCGGTGCCTACAAGCCGCGCACGTCTCCGTATTCGTTTCAGGGATTGGGTGAGGAAGGCCTGCGCATCATGGCCGAAATTCGGCGGCAGTATGGGATGAAGATTATTACCGAGGCCATCGACAACGAATCGCTAGATCTGGTCGAGGAATATGCGGACGTGATTCAAATCGGCGCGCGCAACATGCAGAATTTTTCTCTGCTCAAGCGCGCCGGTCGCGCCAAAAAACCGGTACTGCTGAAGCGTGGCATGTCGGCCACGCTGGAAGAATTTCTGATGGCCGCGGAATATATTCTGAGCGAAGGCAACTATAACGTCGCGCTATGCGAGCGCGGCGTGCGCACCTTCGCCGATCACACGCGCAACACGCTCGATCTGAGCCTGGTTCCGGCCGTGCAGCGCTTGAGCCATCTGCCCATTCTGGTCGATCCCAGCCATGGAACCGGCAAACGAAATAAAGTCACGCCGCTGTCGCGCGCGAGCGTTGCCGTTGGCGCGGATGGATTAATGGTGGAAGTGCACAACAATCCTGATGAAGCCATGTCGGATGGTCCGCAATCGCTGTTTCCCGATCAGTTCGACGAATTGATGATGCAGGTGCGCCAGATCGCGGCAGTAGTGGGAAGAACCGTGCCGGGAATTGGGGTGAGGGAAGCGGTGGGCGTGAGCAAGTAGCCATAGTCCCCGGACCTCGCCATTTGCACTCCGCGCGATTCCTCTCTTGTGCAAAGAACTGTAAATTCTGTAGCTTTTAATTCAGGCCTGAGCCAATCTGAGCTTGTCCCCCGCTGCACGCGGTTTCAGGCATTGGAGACTCAGTATATGCTCCGCCCACGCATTTTTGTTTCAGGCGCGACTGCGCTTTTGCTGACCTGGGCATCGCTGGCTTTTTCTTGTGCAGCACTCGCTCAGACGGGTCCAGGTGGCGGACACACGGGTGGGGGCGTTGCCACTGGCGGAGGCTTGAGCGGCGGTGGAGTAGGAGGTGCCAGCGGCGGCATCGACGCCAAAGACGACCTGAAAAATTTTCACACCCTGCTTGCGGTTCAAGCCACGACTCCCCAGATCGCGCAGTATTCGTTGATGCTGAAAAGCGAAGAAGCCGCGCGTGCTGAGGTCCGAACGTTCCTGAATGAACTAACCCAGCAAAACGATCATGCGCAATTTGTTGTACGGGGCGCCGAAGTTGGGCAGGCAATCGAAAGGGCGCGAGGAGATGCCCAAAAATATCTCGATAGTTTTTCTGAACCACAGAAGTCAGGACTAAGGGAGCTTAGTAAGAGACTGCTGAAAGACGATTCCGATCTGGCGCAGCAAACTCGCATGCTGACTGTCCAGATCAAAGATTCGAAAGCCTCTCCTCAAACTCTGGAAGCTACGACGAAAAGCCTCGATCTGGCCCTTACAAACTTGCGCAACCGTGAAGCTGAACTTGGAGACGAGATGAGCATCTCCGTCGCGGACCACCCGAATTCGCGATACGATCTTGCCCCGGTGAGCAACTCGATTCATTTTGCCGATCAGTTGGTTGCTATGGTCACTGAGGTGGAGATTTCCCGCGGCACGGCAGAAAGTGGCAAGAGCGCCTTCACCTTCGAATTGAATGAAGACTTGTCTGACCTGCAGCAAAACATCACTGAAGTGTTGCGCTCACAGCTCGATAAGTCCGAGCGTTGCGGTGAGCAAGTTGAAATTCAGGATGCGGCCTTGACGCCGTTAGTGCCTGCGAGCCTGATTGCGCTGCAGTTGCACTACGAGCGCTGGACCTGCCTCGGCAGAGACAACGTGAACGAGATGGTGGAAGGAAACGGCTCGATTGAAGTGAAGCTGACACCTGTTGTGGGGAAGGGCGGCGAGTTGCAGTTTAAGGCAGAAATTAGCCGCATCGAAGCGCCTGGATTACTCGGCGAGCTGCTGCGTTCGGGCCCGCTAGGCGACACTCTGCGCGATAAAGCCGCGGAAGTCGTTGAGGCCGTGGCGCAGCGCGGCAGCGATTTGCAAGCGGTTCTTCCCTCTGCCGCGCGCGGCCATGCCACGCTCGCGCGGGCACAGTTCCACGGCACCGGCATGGGGCGTTTGACGATGGTGATGACGGGAGACATCGACGTAGCCGGCGATGACGCGAAATCGCTGGCCGGCGAGCTCGAGCGGAAATCATCGTCCGCAGCGGTGCAACAAGCGGTGTCGCGCTAGCCCCTTCGTTGAGGAGCCCGATTTTTCACGTCCTTCCCGGCTGTCTCTGCGGTTTTGATAGTCTTATTCCGACCGTGGAGGCTTCACTGATCTCGCCCAAACTTCCCTTCATAGTATTGTTCATCTTGCTCCTCGGCGGAGGGTTCTGGTGGTACATCGACCAGCAAAGGGGGGCGATCTACAGTCCGGCCTACCGCGAATATGCCTACGTGACTAACGGCAAAAGCAACACGGTTAGTGTGATCGATCTGCTCACCTTCCAGCGAGTGAAAGACATTGCGGTTGGTGCGGATCCGACTGGGGTTACTGCGAACGGCAAGAAGAATGAAATTTACGTCGTCAACACCGGATCGAACAATGTCACCATCATCGACGCCGAAAAGAATAGCGTGGCTGCCACCATCGGAGTGCAGGGCCGGCCCTACTTTATCGATGTCTCCGCCGACGGGAAGCGTGCCTACGTGGCGAATTCGGGATCGAGCACGGTTTCCGTCATCGATCTGGAAAAGCGGATCATCTTAAGCAACCTGCAGGTGGGTTCTGCACCGGGCCTGGCGCGCGTTTCGCCAGATGGCGCGACGGTCGTGGTATCGAATCGCGGCGACAATACGGTCTCGGTGATCGACACGAAACTGCTGCGCGTGCGGGCGACCTTACCGGTCTGCCAGCAGCCAGAGGACATCGCCATTCTTCCAGATTCCAGCAAGGCATTTGTGGCGTGCTCGGGATCATCGCAGCTGGCCTCGATTGAACTGGCCAAGAATAAAGAGAACGATGGCAGCTCTACAGGCGACCACGTTTTAGCTTTACTGGACGTGGGACACACGCCAGTCAATCTTGCGCTTAAACCCGATGGCGGCGAACTGATTGTCTGCGATTTCGATTCCGATAGCATTTCCATCGTGGAAACCGGAAACGACGAAGTGGGCAGCAGTGCGCTGATCGGGCAACATCCAACGCACGCCGTGGTCACGAACGACAATTCTCGGCTCTACGCCAGCAACTTCGGTTCGAACAGCATCGCGGTTTACGACATCGACATCGGCAAGAGAATCGCGACCGTTGCCGTGGGCAGCCGTCCTGATAGTTTGGCGCTCTCGCAGAATCAGAATTATCTTCTCGTGGCCGATACGCAGGCGGGCGATGTGACCGTGATTCAGAAACGCGATCCTCGTAAGCTGGAACCAACCGAATACTCGTTGCTCACCATGATTCCTGTGGGTGTGCAGCCCAATGCCATTGCAGTCAAGGCGTTTATGGCGAGATCAGTGGAGCGGAAGTAAGTCGGCAAACACAAAGCCATCCCGCTCCACGACTTCCCCCGCCTTCACATTAATCGGCTGAGAGAATACTGGCGCATCGTATACGAACGTGTGAAACTCGCCATTCTCGCCGCATGGATCGGCTCCCGCAGGGAGATCGGTCAGCAAGCTTAGGTCATAATCACGGCCAGCAAACGATTTTGCAATTTTCGACGGGTCTACACAAGTAATCTTGGCTTTCACCCCAGCAGCGATCATGTCTCGGCTGAGTTGCTCCGTGGGGACTTGCCATAGCGGGAACAGGGGCTCAAGGCCGCTCCCTTGCAACTGGCGGATCCGGTAATCGCGAACATCCTGTAGAAAAAGGTCGCCGAACGCGATAGCTCTAACTCCTTCTGCCATCGCGCGCTGGCACAGAGTGCGCATTCGATCCTCATACTCCAGGTTCGAACAAGGCCAGGGTAATTCCACCGCCCACAGCGGAATTCCAACACGCTTGGCCTGCTCTTCGACTAATGCACGACGCACCGCGTGCATCGCCACACGGTCGGCTTGGCTGTTGAACGTCGTGATAAGGGCTGTTATTTGAATGTCAGCTCGTTGCCGGAGCAGGTGAAGCGCCCAGGCACTGTCCTTTCCGCTGCTCCAGGATAAGGCGACTTTCGTCAAGTTCGGCTCGTGGCGGCTACACCTTTGCGGGTGCCATTCTAGCTTGCTGTGGCATTCTAAAGAGCAGGAATCGGGGCTGGCCCAGCGCCCTTTCGCCTTTCTCCTGCCCCGCTCACGACTTCGTCCTCGGAATCCGTTCCCGAACAACCGGCTGTGTCGCGCCGGCCAAATTAACTATGGCTGTTGAACCAGTCGATGGCGAGTTTGGTATATTGGCCGACCTCGATGAGGTAGCCGTCGGGATCACGCATGTAGCAGCGCCATTCCCAGCCGTCAGGATTAGGTAATGGTTCGGTAAGAAAGAACGCCCCTTTGCCGCCCCATTCTTTGTAACAGGCCTGGATGTCGGCGACACGCAGGTTAAGGAAGCTACTTACCCGGTTCAGATGCGACGGTGCTTCAAGAATGACCTCTGGCTTGTCGGGAGTCGGACCACCGCCGGAATTGAGAATGATCCAAGTATTCGCCAGCTTGATGTAGCAGGGATTGTCTGGCTTGATCAATTTCCCACCGAGAATCCGGACGTAGAAGTCCCTCGATTTTTCCTGGTCTTTCACGGTAAAGAAGTGAGCTGCGAAAAAGCCTTCGTGTGCAAGCGGCGCGTCAGGCAAATTCATGGGTTGCCTCCCGTTGTCGAGAAATTTAAGATGCCGCCGGAAACCGCCGCTGCGCGAGCGTAAAACCGCGCCCATCACGAATCCCGGTGCACGTTCTCATGCGAAAAGGCGGGTGTGCAGACAGCGATGTACTCCGCTCCACCTTCCTCAGGCGTTGAATAGCGGACCCACTCGCCTGTGTGCGCAATCACAGCTTGTCCTTCGCGAATGTCGAGAACTCCGCCGCGGTGCTCAACTCGCAGCATGCCTTTGAGCACGACTGTGAATTCGTCGAACTCGGGTATCTGGCCAGGTTCGATCCATCCTCCGGGGCTGCGCATGTGCGCGACGCTGACCGCGGCTGTTTGCGAGTTGACGCGGCCGATGTATTCGTCGATGAGTTTGGGCTTGTTGCCGGCGGATTGGATGCGAGTGGGCTTGGCGATTGAAGTGGGCATATTCTCGGACCATGGACTCGTGTGCCCCGAACTGGTGCAGAACTCTGGCAGTATATCCGTTGAGGGTTTCCGGTGAAAGCCTCCGCCATTGGTGAACGGTGATTTTCACGGGCAAGGGTGCGGCGTGGGTGGAGTTCCCGCTGAGCCGGGAATATGAATCGACAGAATTCCGGGCGAGTCGTGAAGTTGCACAGAGCTGAGTAAAGAATTGCAAAGAAATTCACGGCCTTCAGAGCGGTCGTTTGAGTTTGCGCTCGGTCCAGCACAGGAGACAACCTCCCCTCCTCTGTGAACACACTGGGCTTCGAGATGATGCGTTTTAGATTTACCGTAGCCAACCGCCTCAATCCTACAGGCGAATCATTTACAATCCGCGTATGTTCTATCGCTCTGATAATCGGACTCCCGAGCAACTGCGGCCAGTGTCCATCATTCCCGATTTCATTACGACCGCCGAAGGATCAGTGCTGATTGAAGTAGGGAATACGCGGGTCATCTGCACGGCGTCCATCGAAGAGGCGGTGCCACAGTTTTTGCGCAACACACGAAAAGGATGGATCTCGAGTGAGTATGCAATGATTCCGCGGTCCACATTGACGCGTACGCCGCGCGAAGTGGCCAAAGGGCGGCCGAGCGGCCGAACGCATGAAATTCAGAGGCTGATAGGACGTTCATTGCGCGCAGTTACGGATTTGACACGCCTGGGCGAGCGTACCGTATGGATTGACTGCGACGTGATTCAGGCCGATGGCGGAACGCGCACGGCTTCGATCACCGGCGCATTTGTGGCGCTCGGTCTGGCGCTGGAAAAACTAGTGGAATCCGGAACTCTGACGGCAGTACCGCTGCGCGATTTTGTGGCTGCCGTCAGCGTTGGAATTGTGGATGGCGAAGTCCTGCTGGATCTGTGCTACGAAGAAGACTCCCGCGCCGAGGTCGACATGAATTTTGTGATGACTGCAGGCCACAAGATCGTGGAAGTGCAGGCCACCGCCGAGCAGCAGCCATTTGACGAAGCGCAGTTTGCCAGGATGATGGCCTTTGCCCGCCAGGGAGTACAGGCGCTGATTGCCAAGCAGCAAAGCGTGTTGAGCGGCATCACACTGAGGCAGTAAAGTCTACTGATAATCAGCGGAACGATTTTCCCTTTGCTTCCCCCTGCCGTGGTTCTTCGCTCAACATTGTCCGCACTGAAGCTCTCGTGCCTTTCCTGCCGATAGCTAGAAAAGGAAGGTGGGGGACTTGTGCGTCGCATACTATCACCCCTAGGGATTGTCGCCGTGGGAGTTCTGCTGGGCGCCGCGATCTTTGTCACTTTGTGGCGTCTTGAACCCGAGAATGCCCGGTCTTCTTTTAACAACGTGGCTGAGGAGCGACTGGATGCGCTTGAGGCCAACATTACTCTGACCGTCAACAATCTTGTTTCTCTTGGCGCCTTTTGGCCGGTGCGCTGGATCAGTTGGTCTTCGTTCGTGGCTTGCATAGCTCTCACGTCCCTTCTGACCACATACGTCGCCCAACGTAAGCGTTCGGAGCGAGCGTTGGAGACTTCCGAAGAACGTTATCGGTCACTGGTGGGGAACATCCCCGATGTGACCTGGACGGCGGACAATAAGGGCAATTTCACCTATCTCAGCCCGAACATCGAGAGGTTAAGCGGGTTCGCCATGGGCGAAATCTTCGCTCAGGGTTCGCAGCTGTTCTTTGCGAACATTCATCCTGACGATGTTCACCGCGTCAAAGAGGGCTTTCGCGCCCTCTTTATCCAGGGTCAGGCGTTTGATGTCGAATTCAGAGTGAGGCACAAGACTGGACAATGGATCTGGGTACGCGACCGCGCTCTGGCCACTTATGAGCGCAATGGCGTGGTATATGCGGATGGAATCGTCTCAGACATTACCGACCGCAAACGGGTCGAAGAGACGGTGAGAGTTCTGTATGAAACGGCGCGGGCACTGACGGAGTGCAATCGGCTGGAACAGGCAGTACCAACGATCCTGAAATCGCTATGTGATCTACTGGGCTGGGACTGCGGCGTACTCTGGGCCGTCGACCGGCCGGCTAATTTACTGCGTTGGAGCGAAAGCTATCAGCGGCCTGCGCTCAGCTTAAGCGGATTAGGGGCGGCGCAGCGCCAACTTGTGTTTACCCTCGGCGAGGGTGTGGCTGGCAAAGTCTGGATGAAGCGGCAGCCGGTGTGGATTTCCGACATAACTTCACTTGAAGGCCCTATGAAAATTGCGGCCATCTGGGGCATGCGCACGGCCATCACCTTTCCCATAATGTCCGCGGGCGTAGTGCTGAGCGTGATGCAATTATTCAGCCGCGCAGTGGAACAGCGCGACGAGCGGGTACTGCAGATGCTGATGGCTATCGCCGGACAAATCGGTCCGATGATGGATCGCCAGCGGGCCGAAGATGCCCTGGAACAAAGTGAAGAACGCGGGCGTTTGCTCTTTGCCACGATTCCGCACGCGGCTTTTCTGTTTGATCTTGCGAGCCGTGAATTTCTGGAGGTGAACCAGGCTGCCGTGCAGCAATACGGCTATAGCAGGGAAGAGTTCTTGCGTATGAAAGTGACCGAGATACGTCCCGCTGAGGACGTAGACCGTTTTGATCGCTATTTGCGCGAGTTAAGAACTTCCCAGGGCCACGCCGGACAATGGAAGCATCGCAGCAAAGATGGGCGCACGATCGACGCGGAGATACACTTCCACACGCTGGAATACGAAGGACGAAAGGCCTGCCTGGTCATCGCCCAGGATGTCACCGAGCGCAACCGGCTCGAACTGGAGCTTCGCCAGGCCCAGAAGCTTGAAGCGGTCGGAGGGTTAGCCGCCGGCATCGCGCACGAGATCAATACCCCAATCCAGTTTGTCGGCGACAACATTCGGTTCCTGGGCGATGCATTTACGGACTTTTCGACGGTACTGGAGAAGTATCGCCATCTGCGCGAGCAAGCCGGAGACGCGGCAGGGACGCGAACCTTGCTGGAAGACGCAGCCCGATCCGAAGAGTCGCTCGGGATTGCCTATCTATTGGACGAAATTCCGAAGGCGATTGCGCAGTCGCAGGACGGTGTGACCCGCGTGGCGACCCTGGTGCGCGCCATGAAAGTGTTTGCCCATCCTGATCAAAAAGAGAAGGCGGCCACCGATATCAATGAAGCTCTGGTCAGCACCCTGACCGTGGCTCGCAATGAATTGAAGTACGTCGCAGAGGTGGAAACCGAACTGGGCAGTCTGCCGCTGGTGAATTGCAATATTGGGGAAATAAACCAGGTTTTCCTTAATATTCTGGTGAACGCGGCCCATGCCATCGGCGAAGCGCGCAAAGGTGCGGGAGAAAAGGGCAGGCCAAAGCAGGGCATCGAAGTGAAGGGGCTAATCAAGCTGCGGACGCAGCGCGAGAAGGGCTCGGTGTTGATCTCCATTGCCGACACCGGGTGCGGCATACCTGAGAATATTCGCGGCAAGATCTTCGATCCTTTCTTTACCACGAAAGAAAGCGGCAAAGGTACGGGGCAGGGTTTAGCGATTGCACGTTCGGTGGTCGTCGACAGGCACGGGGGATCGCTCACGTTTACGAGCGAACTGGGCAAGGGAACGACGTTTTACATACGCCTGCCGCTTGATCGTGAAGAGAAAGGCAATCAGAGTAGTGAGCGGGAAGCAGCTGCGCAGAAGTCCGCCTCTGCAGGAGGCTAGGAAGCGCCTTTGACGAAGGAAAGTGCGGTGGCCGGCATCGAAACCGTTACTTCGGCCCCGATAACGCGCCGCGCTCGGAGATTCTTCAGCTTCAGGATGAGCGGCTGCGTAGCCTCCTGGCCTTTAGCGACGACCAGCGCTCCGTCGGCAGTGCGAATCTCATCCTGAATGATCATGCCCGGGGAAAGCAGCTCAATGCGGCACTTTTGCGTTTGACCTTCCTCTGCATTTGGATCGAGCATGACAAGGGCGTCAAAAAACTTAGGAGAGAAGCCCTTGTTTTGCATGGTCAATGTATGCACGGCTTCGGTTCGCGATTTTCCCTTGTGGATGAGTTGCTCATAAGCCAGAACGAGCCGCAGAATATCCGCCCCCATGCGCACTTCCGCCATATCTGCGTCAGTTTCCTCGGGAGCGGGCACATTCTGGTGCCGGATCATCCAGGCCACAGGCTCCATGCGCGGAATTTTGGCCAGCAGGCCTGCGGCTACGTCGGGGTGAGCGTCATAGAGGACCTGTTCGTTGGCTGAAAGTTTTTCCCCACTGTAAACCGCCTCGATGGTTTCGGGAGGCAGAGTTACGCAGCCGAGCTGCGACATCATAGCCGCTACTTCATACTGCCAGGGATTGCCCAGCTTCATCACGCTGACCACGTGATGAATGTAGCGGCAGGCACGCTCGGCGCGGCTGAAGGCCGCGGGATTCACCAGGCTGAGAACCTCGGTGAGCACCTGGATGCTGCCGCTTAGAGTTTGTTCGAGCAGGTTATTTTCCGCGGTGACAAGACGGTACTGCAAGAGCGAAGCCGTCAGAGTCTTGGCCATCATCTCTTTGCTGCACGGCTTGGTGAGAAAGCGGAAAATGGAGCCTTCGTTGATGGCGTCAATCGCAGTCTCGGTGTCAGCGTTTCCGGTAAGCATGACACGGATGGTATTGGGCTCGAGGACTTTGATCTTGCTCAGCAGTTGAATCCCATCCATGCCGGGCATGCGCATGTCGGATACGACCACTGCATACGGCCCGTTTTCGGTTACGAGTTTTAAGGCTTGTTCGCCCCCAACGGCGGTCTCCATCTCGAACTCGCGGCTCAAAATGCGCCGGTAGGCGGAAAGAACCGAGCTGTCATCATCTACCAGAAGAACTTTCTCAGCCATGGCGGTTCACCTCTTTTTACTGTTGATCGATTGCCTCGCATTGTTTCTGCCAGAGTGGCAAGCGATCGAGTAAGCCGAGCCGTGCCAGCAGATCCTCGTCAATCATGTCGCACTCGGAAAAGCAGTACGGGCCATGCCGCCGGTAATCGAATTGGTCGGCCACTTGAAGAGCGAGCAGCGGACAAAAGCCTGCAGGGGGGACCCTCGGCGGCAGGTAGTAGCCCGCGATGGCTTCGACGATGGCATCCGGCAGGCCCCACAGTCCCAGCAAATATGTGCCTACCAGGATGTGCGAGCCTCCAAAGACTTCACATTCGCGCTGCGCCGCGGGCAGGTTTCTGTTCAACTTGGCAAACATCTCTCCAAACTGATCGCCATAAGTGGAAGCTAGAACGATCCAGCCGATCTCGTGCAGCAGGCCAACAGCAAAGCAGTTTTGCACCATCTCTTCACTGGCCTGCTCGCAAATGGCAATGGCCTCGGCATAGCGAGCGCTGGTCAAGGCGTGTTTCCAAAGCGGCGCAATGAACGTGGACAGACAATCGGATAATTCGGAAAACAATCCGCCAGACAAAACCATGGAGCAGAAATCATCGACTCCAATGATAGAAACGGCCTGCCTGGGACAGGAAAGGCGGGAAGCTGCGCCGAGGAAGGCGGAGTTGATCAGTTGCAGCAGCTTTGCCGTCATGCCGGGATCGCGGCTTACGATGCCGGCAACTTCGGACAGATTGGGCCGAGCCGCCTCCAACTCATTCCGCAGTTTCCGATACAGCAGGGGCAGGCTGGGTACGGTTTCCAACTGCGACACCCGTTGCTTCAGCTCGGGACTCTCCAGGACGTCGCGCAGAACCAGGGCGCGCTTGAGTTTTTGTTTCAGTTCCTCGATGTCACAAGGCTTGGACAAGTATTGATGAGTGGGGCGGATGGAGCGCAGGACCGCATCCTTATCCGATTGTCCAGACAGCACCATGCGAACAGTTTGAGAGAAATGTGTTCTGACTTGATCGAGCAATTGCGCCCCGTCCATGCCCGGCATGCGCATGTCGGTGATCACCACATCGAAAGGAGCACGGGACATGATCTCGAGTGCCTCGGGGCCGCCGGCCACAAACTGCATCTCCCATTCGTTGCGCATCGAGCGCAGGCTACGCTCCAGTCCCTTGAGCAGCATGGGTTCGTCGTCAACAAACAGGATTCGATTACTCATGACGCAAGAGAATTTACCCTTGTTGTCTCCGCAAAGATGGACCCACCTGCTAATTTCATCGGCGGTTGCCGGTATTTGCTTTATGAGGGAGTTGCCAGCGGGGCCTGCGCCGTCTTTGGCTGTTCGCTGGGCTTTATAGGAAGGCGAATGAAAAAAGTGGTGCCGCGTCCCATTTCTGTTTCGAACCAGATTTTTCCTGAGTGTTTCTTCACGATCAGGGTGTGGGCGAGCGTGAGGCCTTGCCCGGTGCCTTTGCCTACTTCCTTAGTGGTAAAGAAGGGGTCAAAGATGCGCATGCGAACGGCCTCGGGTATTCCAGTGCCGTTGTCGGTGACGGATATTTCCGCGAAGTCGCCGCGAACCGCAGTGGAGACCATAATCAGCCCTTTCTCGCTCTCTTTTATTTTTTCTTTGATGGCATGTGCCGCATTGACCAGCAAGTTGAGGATCACCTGGTTGATATCTCCCGGGAAGCACACTACGCGGGGCAGGGCGGGATCAAATTGGGTGCTGAGGTCGGCCACATACTTCCATTCGTTGCGCGCAACCGTGATGGTGGATTCGATGGCGCGGTTGAGATCGGTTTCGGTCTTTTCAGCGGAATCGGGATGGGAGAATTCCTTCATGGCGCGGACTATCCTGGCCACCCGCTGGGCGCCGTCGAGGCTTTGCTCGATCGCATGCGGCGCTTCCGCAACGATAAATTCCAGGTCCAGTTTTCGTTCGGCCGCCAGGAGTGCTGCAGTCGCCTCGTTCCCCATTGAGGCCGCCGCCTTTTGTGTCTCGCTGCGATACAGTTCCAGCAGTTCGTGGATGGCCTTCCACGCCTCACGCAGAAAGGTGAGGTTATCGGAGACGAACTGCGTAGGCGTATTAATCTCGTGCGCGATGCCTGCGGCCAACTGTCCTATGCCTTCCAGCTTTTGCGCCTGGCGAAGCTGGGTCTCCAATTCGCGCCGCTCGGTGACATCGCGCACGAAGGCGAAGCTGTATTCTTGTCCGTCGAACTCCACGTAGCTGGCGGTAATCTCCACGGGGAAAATTCGTCCCTGCTTGCTCTTGTGTTGGCTCTCCAAAGTCACTGAGCCTCGGCGCTTACATTCCTCCCAGGCTTTGGACCAGGATTCCGCAGAAAAAGAGGGATCAATATCCAGCACCGAGAGGGAAATGAGCTCTTCGCGTGAATATTCCAAAGAGCGGCAAGCTGCTTCGTTGGCGTAGACAATATGCGCTTGCGGGTCCATCCAAAATACACCGGCGGAAGCATTTTCGAGAGATGCTTTGGTCAGCCAAAGCTCGCGCTCCGCACGGCGGCGTTCGGTGATGTCTTCTTTGAGGGCAAGATAGCTGGTAATCGTCCCCTGAGCGTCGGTGATGGGCCGAATGGTTGCCGCTTCCCAGTAGATTTCGCCGCTCTTTTTCCGGTTACACAGTTCGCCTTTCCATTCGTCGCCACGTGTGATGGTCGACCACAGATTGCGGAAGTGCTCGGGTGGAGAAACCCTTGCGTTAAGCAGGCGCGGATTCCTGTCCAGCACCTCACTGAGCTTGTAGCCGGTGACCTCAGTAAATTTCTGGTTCACGTAGCTTATGTCGCCGCTGGCATTCGTAATCAGTACCGAGGCCGGGCTCTGCTCCACCGCCAACGACAATTTCTGTAGCATCTCTTCATTACGTTTTCGCTCGGTGATATCGCGAAAGGTCCAAATGCGGCCATAGTAGACGCCCTCCTTGTCGATTACCGGGGCGGAGTAACGATCGACCACCATTCCGTTTAATAACTCGATTTCATCGCGGCTGGTTTCGTCGGGATGTTGGTTGAGATGGTGGATCTTGGCCATGACCGGTTCGGGGTTCTTGAGTAATGTCGCGGCATACTTCAGCATGGGGCGGTGATCTCGGTTGGCGACGAGATCGGGCGGCATGCGGAACAGTTCGACGAAACGCTGGTTATGGAATAGCCTTCGGCCCCTGCTATCCACCACCAGGATTCCCTCGATGGTAGAGTTGGCTTGCGCTTCCAGGAAAGCGGTCTTCCATTGCAGTTCAGCCTCGGCGCGCTTGCGCCGGGTGATATCGCCAAAAACTCCATCCGCGTAGGTAATTTTATTTTCCTGGTGGAGGCCAGTGGCGCGGTCATGGATCCAGATCCAGGTTCCGTCCTTTCGACGGATTCGATATTCCTCGTCAAACGGTCGCTGGCTTTCGAACAGAGCCCGGTAGCTGCGGCTGACACGGCCAAAATCCTCGGGGTGAATGAGGCCCGATCGCAAAAGCGGTCCGGAAGAACAGATTTCCGGCTTTGTATACCCAAGAACTGATTCCACTTTCGGACTTATGTAAATGGTTTGCCGGTTGCGATCCGCAGTCCATGCCACCTCGGCGACGCTCGCGAGAATGCGACGAAATCTCTCCTCGTTGATGCGCAGACTGGCAATGGCCTGCTCCTGCTGGCTGATGTCGTGCACCGCGATCACGCAGGCCGTCAGACCCGTGGGCTGTGGCAGCGGATGGGCTCGATATTCTATGGGCAGACAGCTCCCATCCTTTCGCCACAGGAATTCCTGCAGGAGGTGAATCGGTTGTCTGGATTCGAGAGCCTTTGTGAGCGGACACTCCTCTCCCGGGTATGGGTTTCCGTCCGGCCTGCGATTGTGCAATAAGGCATGAAGATTTTTGCCGACGACTTCTTCCATGCGGTAGCCCGTCATGCGCAGCAAGGCTTCATTACAGAATGTGGCGTTTCCTTGCGCATCCGCGCCGCAAAGGCCCTCGACGATCGTGTTCAAGATCAGTTGCATCTCAGTCTGCAACTGAGCGGACGTGCCCTGAAACAGTTGATGAAGGGACATGAAGAGGCCTGCATTTGGTAAATCGACTGAAATAGGAGACTAGATAAAGGAGAGGTTTTAGGCGGCTTCATTACTAAAGTTCAACATGAAGGCAGGTCCATGAAGGCCTCCGTTTGCATATTCAGGAAAACTGGAGAAATCATGCAGAATACGCATCGACTCTGGGTTCAATTTTTTCATCCATCGAAAGTATTAATCGAAAGGATTAAAAATCCCGCGTTGACGGGTTTCCCGTTTGGGCATA
>JASHQM010000004.1 GCA_030039165.1 Candidatus Sulfotelmatobacter sp.
CGCGCTCGCGTGAAAGCCGGCAGGCAGAAGGACCTGCTCCCCGCCATCCAAAACAAAACGCTGGGACACGGTTCGGTTGCCGAGGGCGAGTATCTGCGCAACATGAAGGAAGCCCGCCTATGCGAGGACCAAACCATACGCTGGGTGGAGATTTGTTATTGCCCTATTCCCTTGCAGGAAGAGCGGTCCTACTGGGAAGAGTATTTCGATCTCACGCGTGTGCAGGATGCCCACGACCGCCGCAAATGCCGGGATGAGAACGGCTCCGAGCCCTGGGCCTGCAATGGCTGTGACTGCACAGCGCGGCTGGAAGAAAAGTTGAAGAAATCGGGCAAGGAGTTTTTGGATTCGCTGCAGGCGGATCAGCAGGATACTTTTCGCCGCTGATCATGACCCCCAGCAAGCTGACGCTCGGCACCCTCTTCCATGCGGCCCGCACCACCACGGCAGCCGTAGTATCGCTCCTGCTGGCTCGCATGCTGAAGCTTCCAGAGTCCTATTGGGCGCCGATTTCGGCCATCGTCATTATTGAGTCCACGGTGCATCCAAAGAAGGTCGCCTGGCAGCGGTTCGCGGGCACGGCTTTAGGTGCGGTAATCGCAGCGCTCGTCGCGTCCTATTTTCCGTCGCAGATCGTGGTTTACGCCGTTGCCATGTTCTTGGTTAGCGTACTCTGCGCGGTTCTAAGATTTCGCGGTGCTTACCGGTTTGCAGCGATTACGCTAAGCATTATCCTGCTGATCCCACATCCACGTTCCCCATGGATCGTAGCTTCGCATCGCTTCGTAGAAGTTTCACTGGGGATCGCAGTAGCCTTGGCCCTGGCGCTTTTGTGGACAATTCCTGATTTGGCCTGAGGGGTGGGATTGTCTCACTGAATCCATCCTCCGCCGACCACAGTGTCGCCATCATAGAAAACTGCAGCCTGTCCCGGCGTAATGGCGCGCTGCGGCTGATCGAAGGTTGCAAGAATCCCATCGTCGCCGCTCTTTTCAATCACGGCGGCTGCCGGCTCGTGTCGATGCCGTATCTTCACCGCAACCCGCATCGGTTCGCGCAGATCCTCAACAGAGATCAAATTCAGTCGATGAGCGCGCAGCGTCCGAGAATAAAGATGCTCGTCGCTGCCGACCACAACCTGTTTGTCTGCCCCGTTGATCTGAATGACGTAAAGCGGAGACCCGGTAGCCACCCCAAGTCCCTTGCGTTGGCCGACAGTGAAGTTGTGAATGCCATTGTGCTCGCCGATTACTTCGCCGCAGGTCGATACAAGTTCTCCAGCGGTATCGGGCAAGCACTCGCCCTGCTCGGCGAGATATGCGTCGATAAATCGCTTGTAATCCCCGCCGGGAACGAAACAGATTTCCTGCGAGTCCGGTTTCTCAGCGAGCGCCAATCCATGCTTGCGGGCCAGTTCGCGAACTTCAGGCTTGGTCAGGCCGCCCAGCGGGAATACAGTACGGCTTAACTGTTCTTGCGTGAGACCGAAAAGAAAATAAGTCTGATCCTTGCTGTGATCCGCAGGCCGCTTCAACAGCCATCGCCCACAGGTATCGTCATACTCGACACAGGCATAATGACCGGTGGCAACATAATCGGCGCCAATCTGCCGCGCTACCACATGCAGCTGATCGAACTTCAGGTGATTGTTGCAGAGGCTGCATGGTATCGGCGTGCGGCCCGAAAGATACTCGGCGACAAACGGACGCACCACATCGCGCTCGAATCGCTCTTCGTGATTGACCACGTAATACGGGATGCCAAGATGCTGCGCTACGCTGCGGGCGTCGTAAACGTCATCGAGCGAGCAACAGCGGCCAGTGACCTGCTCGGGTATGCCTTCCCGCCCTGCAAGGCGACGCTGATTCCACAGTTGCATCGTCAGTCCGATGACATTGTGCCCCTCGGAACGCAGCAGGGCCGCGACGGTGGAAGAATCCACACCGCCCGACATGGCTACAGCGATAGTGCGCGTATTCATGCAGTTCCTGGCTTCTGCCTCCCAGCTCTGGCTTCTTCGATCACCTGCTGTACGATGGACTTAATTCCCTCAACCGAGCAACCGCCTCTGGAATCAGTGCTAGCGCAATATCAATATCCTCGTTTGTGTTCTGCTTCCCCAAACTGACGCGGATACTTCCCCGCGCCTGCCCCGGCCGCAATCCCATCGCAACTAATACGTGCGAAGGCTCGATCGCGCCCGAGGCACATGCCGCCCCCGTAGATACCGCCAGCCCCTTCAGATCAAGCGCAATCACCATTGCCTCGCCATCGATGTGATCGAAATGCAGATTGGTCGTGTTAGGGGTCCGGCAGGCTCCTGCGCCGTTCACAGCGGCATCGTGGACCTGAGCGAGAATTCCCTGCTGCAAGCGGTCGCGGAGCGCCGACATTTTCCTGTCGTCTCCGCGCGCGAAGCCCTGCATTGCCAGTTCGGCAGCTCTTCCCAACCCCACAATCCCTGGGACGTTCTCCGTGCCCGCGCGCCGTGAGCGTTCATGGCGTCCGCCGTAGAATAGTGGCCGGAGCGGCGTGCCCTTCCGCACATAAAGTGCACCAACCCCTTGCGGCGCGTGCATCTTGTGCCCGGAAATCGAGAGCACATCGCAGCCAATTCTGCTTACCTCGATCGCTACCTTGCCGGCCGCCTGCACACCATCAGTATGAAAATAGATGTCAGCCTCGGCGGCAATCTTCCCAATTTCTTCGACGGGCTGAAGCGTCCCGGTTTCGTTGTTGGCCATCATGATCGAAATCAGTTTTGTGTTGGGACGCAGCGCCCTGCGTACATCGCCTGGGTCAACCACGCACCGGCCATCGACCGGCACAAGCGTCACCTCGCATCCGATTTCTTCCAGATGCTTGCATGCATGCAGCACAGCGTGATGCTCGATGGCGGAAGCAATAATGTGGTCGCCAGCAGCTACCAGTCCGGCAATCGCCAGATTGTCGCTCTCAGTGCCGCCGCTGGTAAAAACAACTTCCGAAGCCTGGCAGCCGAGCAATGCCGCCACCGACTCACGCGCCCGCTCAACGGCCGCCCGCGTCTCCTGGCCATTATGATGAATCGACGAAGCATTGCCGAAGCACTCACTGAAATACGGGCGCATGGCCTCCAGCGCCTCCGGCAGAACCGGGGTTGTGGCGTTATTGTCGAGGTAAATGCGGCGCATTATTCCTCTATTTTAGCGGAGTCTGTGGCGATTTGATTTTCGGAAAGCGAGGAAACTAGCGTTGATATTCTCTTGGATCCGGCAATGCCTCCAATCCACGCCCCGCGAAAATGTCGCCGAATTCGCGGATCAGTTCGTCATGAATGACGCCGTTCGAGGCCAACGTCTCTTTACTGTTTAATGCAAACGGAGAGCCATCAAAGCGCGTCACCTTGCCTCCCGCCTCTTCGATGATCAGCACCCCCGCGGCCGTGTCCCAGGGATTGAGATTGAACTCCCAGAATCCGTCGAAACGCCCCGCTGCCACGCTGCATAAATCGAGCGCCGCTGAGCCCGCGCGCCGCACGCCGTGCGAATGCAGCGTGATCTGATGATAGAAGAAAATATTGGGATTTTTGTGCCGCTTATGGCTGGGAAATCCAGTAGCCACAAGGCTTTCCTTCAGCACAGGCGTCTTCGAAACGTGTATCGCCTTGCCGTTCAGTTGTGCGCCTTTGCCCTTCTCGGCCGAAAACAGCTCGTCGCGAGTGGGATCGTAAATCACCGCGGCAATGCGCTGCGACGAATCCGGCAGGCGGCGCTCAATGGCCATCGACACACAGAACACTGGAAACCCATGCGCGAAATTAGTCGTGCCATCCAGCGGATCGACATACCAGCGGTACTCGCTCCCGGAATCGCTAAGGCCCTGTTCTTCGCCGAGAACATCATGCGTAGGCCAACCCTGCCGGATGCGTTCGCGAATCAGTTTCTCCGATGCACGATCGGCTGCGGTGACCAGATCGGCCTCGCCCTTGTATTCAATCTTCAGATGTTCATGGAAGTGATGCATCAGCAAAGCGCCCGCCTCTCGCGCGATTGCTGACATACCGGAGATGAAGCTCACTTCTTCTTTCCGCCCTCTTCGGCGATGTACATGATTTCGTGCTTGTATATAAATAGATTGGGCGCGCCCTCGCGGGTCAGCCGCAGCATGTTCTTGTCGTAGTACTCCACCCAGCCGCTCACGACCTGTCCATCCATCAGCTTGATGCTGACCTGTCTTTGCTTTTCGCCAAGCGATTTCAGAAAGTTGGCTTCTTCGTGCGTCTCTTCCGGAGGAGGTATTCGCCCGCGCTTGCTGGCATTGTGATTTCCTTGCGGGTGAAAGGGCATGCTGACATTGTACACGCCGCGCAGTGGCATGAGTTCCGCGCTCAACAACGGATATTCAGCCCAAAAATTGCCCGATGAAAGCGGACTACCCGCCTAGAAGCTCACTCGCAGCCCGAACTGAAAACTGCGTGGAGTTCCCTGGGCGAACGTTCCCGACTGGAAAGTTGCACGAAAAGGAGTCAGATCCGATCCCGGAACAATGCCGCCAACAGAATTCGGCGCCAGTATCCCATTCGAGCCCGGGTACAATGCCGGGCTCGGCAGGTTGCCGGGGAGAGATGCGTTCCAGAAGTTGAATACGTTGAAGACGGTCGCGCTCGGCTCGAGCGTGATGCGGTCTTTTAAAGTGAAGGGCCATGATAAACGCGCATCAAGCGTTTTAAGCCATGGAATTCCTACCGCCTCGGGTGCAACCCCATTGAGCGTAGGCATTACCCAACCAAGCGCCGCCATATCTGCCGTAGTCATGACTGGTGAGCCGGAAACCAGACCTGGGCAGGAGAAGGGATCATTGGGAGCGCTGTTGCCAATCAAGCAAGCGCCCGCCGGCGTAAACCTTCCCGCGAAGCTGTGATTGTAAGCACTGATCACGGCCGGTAATGTGTTATCGGTAGTGCCGCGCTGATACTGGCCGATATTTGTTTCCGGCAATGGTTCGGGGTGGTTTTCAGCGCCCAGGCCCGATCCAAGCCAATCTGTCGCGTAGATCTCACCGCCATTGGTCATTTCGGGCAACAGCAGGTTCTGCGCCAGCGGACTAAGGAAATGTCCTACGAGACTCAGCTTGGTTTTGATCGGCAGATCAAAGCTTCCGCCGTAGGAAATCTGAAATTTGCGGTCCATGGCGTCGGGGCCGGTGAAGCGGGTAGGGTTGTCATTATCGGTTGCCAGATTGACTACTCCTTGATCCTGCGCCTGGCTGAGGAATTTTGCGTAGGTGAGCGAAACCTGGAAACTCGCTCCCTTCACGCCGCGCCATGGCTGATTGAGCTTCTGCACAAGCTTTAGCTGGAAACCGCTGTAGAGTGAGCGCCCATCCGGAAAAAGCATGTCGAGAGCGCCCACGCTTCCAAGATTGCCGCTGATCGGGTTGGTGCCGGGAAACGCGCAGTAGGAGCAAGGGTCGCCGCCGGCAGCCTGCAAATTCGAATCCAGTCCGGCCTTCGAATATGCCAGTTGCGCTCCCTGCTGGCCAAGTTTCGCGATCATGCATGAAGCCTGCGCCAGGCCCGCAGGACATCCGTTCGCCAGCTGTGCGGCGTCGCGCGCGGCGACGGCGTTCGCCTGATTGAAACTGCGCGCCGCGCCGCTATGATTGATATCTTCGCCGATCAGAAAATGTTCCCCGATATTGCGCACATAATCGATGCTGAGCACGGCGCCAGGACTGAGCTCCTGCTCAAGCCCGAAGTTCACTTGATAGGACCGGGGAGTAAGATAGCCCGGGTAAAGCAGATCGGAGCTGGGGTTCACCGCTTTCAGCGCCGCGCCAACAAAAGCGTTATTCGGCTGTGACGGAGTCACGTTCGCGGCCGTCGCCTGAAACGCGTTGCTCAAAGCGAGAATGCCGGGCGCCACGGCAGAGATCGTGCCGCCGCAGAAATTCGCCAGCGCAGTCGTGGAATTCAGGGCGGTAGCGGCGCCGCCGGCAATTGTGGAACCGGGCGCCAGCGTCGCCGGCCAGGTAAAAGGCTGCGGCACGGCTCCTGAGCAGACTTCGGGAGTATTGGCATAAATGCCATTCGCAAGCCGAGCGGGAGCATCGAACAATGTGTTGCTCCACAAGGTATTCGCGTAATACAAACCGGCTCCGAGACGGATGACTGATCTCCCGTTTCCGCTTGCGTCCCACGCAAATCCGAACTGCGGGGCAAAATCTGTCTTCGGATTGCGAATCGCGCCCGCATACCCGGCGCCCCACTCATTGAGTGATGGCAGTGATCCCAAATTGCTGTCCGTGCGTCCTGTATCGTAACCATAATGCAGGCCGTAGGTGAGGGTTAGTTTCGGGGTCGCCTTCCATGCATCGGCTACATATGCTTCGATCCGGTTGTCGGGGTTCAATCCTCCATCGCGCAGGCCAAACGCGTTCTGATTGGTATAGGCTCCAATGGCATTGCCCAGACTTACATAATCGGCCGGATACGAAGTCGGATCGGGCGACGCGGAATTGATGACCCACGCCGTGCCAACTTGCGGCGCAATGGAATACGCCTGAAGGTGCGCGCCTTCGATCCGATTGAAAGACACGCCATAGCGGACGTAATGCGAGACCCATACGCGGCTGCCGTCGTAGCGCCCCATCGCGTCCGATTGCGCGTTCTGCTGCGGCCCCAGCCAACTCGGGCCCCCACAATAGGTTCCTCCCCCGCTGAGAGCGCAATTGCCCGCGACGTAGGCTCCGATGTTGATGCCCACCCCGGGAATTGGATTCTCGATTCCCGTGAGACTGCCCGTCGCATCATCCACGTGATTGCGCAACTTCAGGTATTCGAAGCGCAAGCTATGTGTGTAGATGCCCGTGCCGAAGTCAACTCCGGCAGCGCCGGTCATCGTATTGATGTCGCTTGCCATCTCTTGCGTGGAGCTGAAGGAGCTAAAAGGCCGCGTATCTGTATTCTGGAAAAAATTGAGCCGCGCAAACACACGCGTGCTGCGCCGCATATTCCAGTCGACACGAGCATCCGCTGAGAAGTCACGGTAAGGTTCATTGAGGAAAGCATTAAAAGCATCAAAGGGAAATACAAAAGGTTCGGCGGCGGTGAGATTCTGTTGCGTCCTCTCGGCGTCGGCGAACCAGAAGACTTTGTCCTTTATGACAGCGCCGCCGGCGTTGCCGCCAAATTGCTCTTGCTGAAACTTGGTATGAGGCGATGCCGGCAAAGACGCCGCACCTTGATCGCCACGAAAAATTCCGAAGAATGCGCCGTGCAGATCCTCGCTTCCTGACCGCGTAATTATATTCACCGCTCCCGATGAGGTCAGCCCGGTGGAAAGGTCGAGCGTCGATTGTGCAATTTGAAATTCGCGAATCGCGCTGGGAGGAATGTTCTGCGTGGATGCTCCGACAATCTCATCCCCAATATCGAGGCCATCGACCCTGATCTGCGTCTGGCGGCTGGAATGATTCAGCAGCGAAATTGCGTTGATCCCGTTCTTACTGGAATCTAAAACTGCGGCGTCCTGTATCTGCACATTCGGCTCGAGCTGGCCGAGGTCGAACATATTCCTTCCACTGATCGGCAGATGCTCGACCAGTTCGGCGTCCTGCACGCTTTGTACACTCGACTGCTCCAGGTTGACGGGAGTGCCTCCCTGAAACGGCGGCTTCTCTGGCGGCGACTGCATGGTAACGTTCGCCGTGACTGTGCTCCCGACGTGCACCGTCGCAGTAAAGCGGGCGGGGGCGAATCCTTTGGCTTCGACACGGAGCGCATATTCTCCCGGTTGCATGGGGCCCGTCGAATAGAAACCCGCGGACGAGGTTTTCACGTATAAAGTCGAACTGGTGCTCTTGTGGCCGATTTCCACCTTGGCTCCCGCGATTACATTCCCCTTGGAATCACCAACCACACCAACGATGTTGCCGGTCGCAACCGTCTGAGCGGGCACGCGCACTGGCGCCGGAAACGAAGCTGCCGCCGCGACTATCACAAGGTACCTGAGAGCTGCCCGAAAGCTGAAAATCCTATATTTTTGATTGCGAATAATCACAGAGCCTTTCCAATTCCCCGTATCGGAGCCGAATCTTTCATGAATGAACGAATTTCAGAGAATATCAAACTCGACGGCTATGTTTCTCGGTCGACTCGCTCCCCCACTCTTGCCGCCCACCTCAATTACAACCCGGGCTCAAAACTCTGATTTACCCGTGTAATAACCCGCGCGATGCCGGACATGGTAAGAAGACGCGTCTCCCGGCCCCACAACACGCACCCGAATGCGGCGAAACTGCGACATCGACGTACGTTCCGAGGGATAATACGCAAGCAGATACTGCGTGCGTAGTTCGTCACTGATCTGGTGGAACGCCTGGTCCAATTCCCCCACTGAGTTCGCGTAATAGTATTTGCCGCCTGTATCTTCCGACAATTGAATCAAAGCGTGTTCACCGCCGGTTTCGCGCCCCGCGCTGTTGGGAATGGGTACCACGATGATGCTATACACAATGGCTTCCGCTTCTTCGGCGGCACGCTCCGCTTCTTGGTAATCGATCTTGCTGACCGTGTCGCCGCCGTCAGTGATCAGCACCATCACTTTGCGTCCTTGTCTGCGGTCGAGCGACCGCGAAGCCAGGTAAACGGCATCGTAGAGCGCCGTGGCCGCGCCCAGGCGGATGTGCTCAATGCCCTCATCGATGCGATGCAAATCGGCAGTGTAGCCGACCGACTGATTTACGTTTTCACTGAATCCGAATACCGACAGCCCATCCACGGGTCGCATGATGTCGTGGGCAAAGCGCTTGGCCGAAGCCTGCTCCAGCGGCAGGTCATGCCGCGTGCTCAAGCTGGTATCGATGGCAAGCGCGATCGACAACGGAACCGCGGATTCTTTATCGAACACCGAGATTTTTTGATCTTTACCGTCTTCCTGGATTGCGAAGTTCTCCTTTTTCAGTCCGGCGACCGGTGCGCCGTGCGCGTCCGTGACGGTGACGTAAACATTGACCAGCTTTACATCGACTTTGAGCGTTTCCGCCGGCTCGTTGGTCGGTTGATTCTGCGGCGGCTTCTGCTGCGCGTGAGCACAGGGAAACAGCGACAAGATCACAATGCAGGCAAATTTTCTCATGCGGAAGAAGAAGTATACGTTGCGCGAGTCTTGTTGGCACCGCCTGAAGCCAAACACGCACAAACTCAGCCGCTCACTTAGATGCGTCGGTTTTGCCGGGGCTGCCTCGACTCCCGGCGCTTCCATGGAGAATTTCGTCGGGAAAGGGTTCACCATCTGCCCAGACCGCGCCATCCGCGAAATATTCTTTCTTCCAGATCGGTACCGTGCGCTTCAGCGTATCGATCAACCAGCGGCAGGCTTCAAAGGCAGCACCGCGATGAGCCGAAGCCACAACTACGAGAACGCTGGCGTCGCCGATTTCGAGTCTTCCCAACCGATGCACCATTGCAACATCGCGAATAGCAAATCGCTGCAGAGCCTGATCGGCGAGCTGCTTCATTTGCTGGAGCGCCATTTCCTCATAAGCTTCGTAGTCGAGATAGAGCGTCTTGCGTCCGTGGGTTTGATTGCGCACTACGCCTTCAAACACAACCGCCGCCCCATCTTCGCCGCGCTTGATGCGGCCGAGCACTCCCGCAGTATCAATGCGATCACGGACGATTATCGCCCTGCTTGCGGGCGGGCCGGATAGGTCGGGCGGTCTTTTTAAACTCGCATTCTGGTTGACGTTTTGTGTTCCACCGCTTACCGGCGGCAGAAGAGCGACTTCGTCGTGGCCATGGAGCGGCGTCTCTCTATCCGAATACCGCTGATTTACAGCGACTGCCGAAGAATTCAACAACTTCTCCATTCGGGGAAAAGCGGTCACACAACGGGCCAAAACATCCTGCACACTGGCGCCCTCCGATAAGTCAAATTCGGTATCGTTCCTTCCTGCAACGTCTTTCAATATGCCGAAAAACAGAACGCGCACGCGCATTTGAGTAGGTTGCCGCAACCACGCCAGTTTACCAGCGTGCGCGGATTCGGCAGACCCCCTGCAGTTCAGATTTACCGGACGCTCTCAAGGTGATGGCAGAAACCGCCGATATAGACAGGGGAAAACCTAATGCGGCTCCTGGCATCGATCATCATCGTCTTTACTGCTGTCGCCAGCCTCCCGGCCCAGGACTTTGCCGGTATTCAGTTCCACGGTTTCGTCACACAGGGCTTTGTGTTTAGCTCCCACAACAATTACCTGACCATGCAAACCAGCTCGGGCAGCCTGCAATGGACTGAGGGGGTTTTCAGCGTTTCCGATACGATCAGCGATAACCTCCGGGTTGGCATTCAGTTACACATGTTCCAGCTAGGTCAGCTCGGTGGGCCAAACATTCGCGTCGATTGGGCCTCGGGAGACTATCGCATCAACGATTATCTGGGCTTTCGCGGCGGCAAAGTGAAGACTGTGATGGGATTATTCAACGATTCCCAGGATGTGGATGCGATTTTCCTTTGGACTCTGCTGCCGCAATGTTCCTATCCCGTTGACAACGAAGGTTTCTTTCTGTCGCACCTCGGGGGCGAAGCATACGGCTATATACCTCTAGGCAAACGGAGCGGAAAGCTGCGCTATGTCGGCTACGCCGGCTACTCGTATCTTCCGCTGGACGAAGGCTACATCAAGCAGATCTCCGATGCCGGCCTCACGTTCACGAACGAGCCCAGCGGAAAAACTTACGGCGGCGATCTGCGCTGGGAAACGCCCTTGAAGGGATTGCTGGTTGGTTACAGTCCCATGGTGCTGGGCCTGAGCGGAACGGCGCCGGGCGGAAGTCTACTGGTTCCCACATTCTTTATGAGCGCTTCATATGCCCAGTTCACACGAGGAAAATTCTACCTCGGCACAGAATACGACAAAGCTCCCTACAACGAGTTTCTGACCCTAGGTCAACAGCAGATATATTTTCCTACGGATGCTCGCGCCTGGTATGTGATGGGCAGCTATCGCCTTACGAAACGCTTCCAGGCGGGCAGTTATTACAGCCATTACATCAATAAGGCGCTGGACACATCGCTGCCCGCGAACTATTCGAAAGATTTCGTGTTGTCGGAGCGGTACGACTTCAACTCTTACTTCTACGCCAAGATCGAAGATCATTTCCTCCACGGCACGGGCCTTGGCTATTACCAAAGCACAAATCCCAACGGACTTCAGACCAACTCGAACATCCTGGCGGCGAAGATAGGATTCAGCTTCTAAGGCATCAGCGAACTTATGCGAGTCGCAACTCGAAATTGTCGGTTGGTCGCGATGCTGGCTTTTCTGGCGTGCGCCGGTGCAGCCAACGCACAAGACGTCATCTTTGTGGCCAACAGAGACGTGCAAGTTTCAGCTATTTCCGCCTCCGACCTGCGTGCTATATTCACGGGAGAGAAAACCAGATTCGCCGATGGATCACACGCCGTGCCGGTCATTCTAAAAGGTGGGCCGGCCCATGAAGTTTTCGTGAAGAACTACTGCCGGGAAACCCCCGAAGAATTCCGCGCGCAATGGCGCAAGGCAATCTTTACGGGGCAGGGAGCCATGCCGCGAGCCTTCGACTCGGAGTCGGCTCTAATCGCGTACGTAGCCGCAACTTCCGGCGCTATCGGGTACGTCAGCCGCGTCTCCTCTGCAGCTTCGGTCAAGACATTGGCGCCAGAGAAATAACCCATCGGTGACGGCAAGCGCCTCAACACGTCGGTTTCCAGGACCGGCAAGCATCACGCCACGGCCGCCGGTGATTTGACTCGCATCCCCCACGCACCTAAGATTGCCAATCGGGGCAGTCTGTAGTCCTAGCGATGCTCGGTCAAACCATCTCCCACTATCGCATTCTGGAAAAGCTTGGCGGCGGGGGCATGGGAGTCGTCTACAAGGCTGAAGACACGCGTCTCGGCCGCTTCGTTGCCCTCAAGTTTCTGCCCGACGATGTCGCCAGAGACCCGCAAAATCTCGCACGCTTCCGCCGCGAAGCCAAAGCCGCCTCAGCTCTGAACCATCCCAACATTTGCACGATTTACGACATCGGCGAAGAGAACGGCCAAGCCTTCATCGCCATGGAATTTCTCGATGGCACCACGCTGAAGCATCGCATTGGCGGCCGCCCGATGGAGATTGAAACCGTACTGGCGCTCGGCATCGAGATCGCCGACGCTCTCGACGCCGCACACGACGAGGGCATCATCCACCGCGATATTAAACCGGCCAATATTTTTGTGAGCAAGCGTGGACACGCAAAAATCCTTGATTTCGGCCTGGCGAAGGTGCTTCCCGAGTCGAGCTCCTCGAGCCAGGTCCATTCGCTGGCCACGATGGACGACGATCAACATCTTACGAGTCCCGGCACGGCGGTAGGCACCATCGCCTATATGTCGCCCGAGCAAGTGAAGGGGAAGGATCTCGACAAGCGCACCGACTTGTTTTCCTTTGGAGTCGTGCTCTACGAAATGGCTACTGGTTCTCTGCCATTTCTGGGTGATACTTCCGGATTAACCTTCGATTCGATCCTCAACCGCGTGCAGACCTCGGCAGTACGGCTCAACCCTCAGGTTCCTGCCAAGTTGGAAGAAATCATCAACAAGGCGCTAGAGAAAGACCGCGAGGTTCGCTGCCAGAGTGCAGCGGAATTGGGCGCTGATTTGAAACGGCTCAAACGTGATCTCGACTCCGGCCGTGCGCAGGCAACATCGGGCGGTGTG
>JASHQM010000048.1 GCA_030039165.1 Candidatus Sulfotelmatobacter sp.
GGGTGTTTATCGGGTCGTGCACGAACTCGCGGATTGAGGATTTACGGGCTGCGGCGAAAGTGGCGCGAGGGCATCGTGTCGCTGGAAGCGTGCGGGCGATGGTGGTGCCGGGATCGCAGACGGTGAAGCGCGCGGCCGAAGCTGAGGGATTGGACAGAGTTTTCCTGGATGCCGGGTTTGAATGGAGAGAGTCGGGATGCTCGATGTGTTTGGGGATGAATCCGGACATTTTGCAGCCGGGGGAGAGATGCGCGTCAACCAGCAACCGGAATTTTGAGGGCCGGCAAGGACGCGGTGGGCGGACGCATCTGGTGAGTCCGATGATGGCGGCGGCGGCGGCGATTGCGGGGCATTTCACGGATGTGAGGGAATGGAGGTTTCGGTGAGGCTGGGCGCGAGAATAGCTGGTACTCCACGCGAGATCCCTCCGCCCGCCGGTGAAAACGCGGGCGTTCGGGATGACGCCACAGGGCTGGGCGGAAGACTATGAAACCATTTCGGGTGCTTCGCGGACTTGTCGCGCCGCTGGATCGAGTAAATATCGATACCGACCAGATCATTCCGAAGCAGTTTTTGAAGCGGATCGAGAAGACTGGCTTCGGGGAGTTTTTGTTTTATGACTGGCGGTTTGCGGCGGATGGGAAGAAGACCGGTGAGTTCGTGCTTGATGATCCGCGATTCACGGGCGCGAGCATTCTAGTCGCGGGGAAGAATTTTGGGTGCGGCTCGTCGCGGGAACATGCAGTGTGGGCGCTGAGCGACTTTGGATTTCGGGCGGTGATTTCGTCGTCGTTCGCCGATATTTTTGCCAATAACAGCGCGAAGAATGGGTTCTTAACGGTAAACCTGAGTGAGGAAGAAACGGCTGAGTTGATGCGGCAGGCGTCCAAAATCGCTGCTTACGAGCTCACAATCGACTTAGAAAACTGCGAGGTGCGCGACGACCGGGGATTTCGCGCCAAGTTTTCGATCGATAAATTTGTGCGGCATTGCCTGCTCAGCGGGCTGGACGATATCGGGCTAACGTTACAGCATGAGGCCGAGATCACCGCGTATGAGAGCAGGCATCCGGCAGCAGAATTCAGGGATCAAAGCCCGAAATGATTTTCCAATTCCTGACGCGGCGGCTGGTAAAGATTTGTATCGGCGGGCCAGTAAAGATTTGTAAAAACATACCCGTAATCTTGACCTGTCCCCCGGCCAGAGTTGATGCTGGATTGGAACGGTTCTACTATTAAATGGCTGGTTTGCTGCTTGCTCGGCTATGCAGACGGCCGAAGCGATAGAAGATCATTTTTCCTTCCCGGTAGGGCCAGCGAATCGAACTTGAGAACGTCTAACGAGAGGCAGTTTGTCCGCCGAACCTGTGAAAGGGCACACCGATAAGAGCGTGGATAGAACTGGGATGAAATCTTGGTGGAAAAGTGGGTGGGCAGGTTTGAGATTCCGATCTCTGGCTGCTTTGCTTGTTGCGAGCATATCCGCGTCTTGGTTGGGCTGTAACACCGGCGATTCGCGGGACAGAGCACACGCGGCGGGGCTGCGGCCGGTTTCGGTGGCGATTGCACCTGTCGTGAAGCAGGATGTGCCGGTTTATCTGGTCGGCCTGGGGTCTGTGACCGCGTTCTATACGGCAAATATCAAGAGCCGCGTAGATGGGCAGATCATGCGCGTGAACTTTCAAGAAGGGCAGGTCGTGAAAGAAGGCGATCTGCTGATTGTGATCGATCCGCGTCCGTATCAGGTACAGCTGGAACAGATGGAAGCGCAGCTGTTCAAGGACCAGGCGTCATTGCGCGATGCCAAGCTGAATCTCGACCGGTATAGAACCCTGATTCCCTCCGGCAGTATTTCACAGCAGCAGGTGGATACGCAGCAGGCGACAACCGATCAACTCGAGGGCCAGGTACGCACCGATCAGGCGCAGATTGACAATGCCAAGCTGCAAATCGTCTATTGCAACATCACTGCGCCATTTACGGGACGCGTGGGCCTGCGGCAGGTTGATCCGGGAAACATTGTGCACGCGACCGATACGAATGCCATGTTGGTGCTGACGCAGTTGCAGCCGATTGCGGTGATCTTCACGCTGCCGGAAGACGAGTTGCCTACGGTAGCAGCGCACATGAAGAATGCAACGCTGCAGGTCGAGGCTTATAGTCGCGACAACCAGACGAAGCTGGGTACGGGCAAGCTCATGACGATCGACAACGAAATCGATCAGACCACGGGCACGGCGAAGCTGAAAGCAGTTTTTGATAATAGGGACAATCAACTCTGGCCGAACCAGTTTGTGAACGCCGACCTGCTGCTGGAGACTAGGAAGAACAGCACAGTAGTGCCGGCGGCGGCAGTTCTACGCGGTCCGGACGGCACGTTCGTTTATCAGGCGAAAACGGATAACACGGTAGCGGCGCAGCCGGTGACAGTATCGCTTACGCAGGGAAATATTTCTATCGTAACCGCGGGAGTAAATCCTGGCGACACGGTGGTTACTGACGGACAGGATAAGCTGCAAACCGGCAGCAAGATTGAACCGCGGAATGCTGGTGCTGCGTCCGGCCGACAAAATGCGGAGAGTTCCTCGGGCGATTCCTCATCGCCTGGCTCGGGTTCCGGTTCGGCGTCGGGAAACGCGGCGCGATGAGCCCCTCACGAATATTTATTCTTCGGCCCATAGCGACCACCCTGCTGATGGTTGGCGTGGTGCTGGTGGGCTGGGTTGCGTTCCTGCAACTGCCGGTTTCGGCGCTCCCCGAAGTCGATTACCCGACAATCCAGGTAGTGACGTTTTATCCCGGAGCAGATCCGGACGTGATGGCATCGTCGGTGACGTCTCCGCTGGAGCGCCAGTTTGGGCAAGTCCCGGGCCTGAGCCAGATGACATCGACGAGTTCTTTTGGCAGCTCGGTGATCACGCTGCAATTCGCGCTCGATCAGAACATCGACGTGGAGGAGCAGCAGGTACAGGCCGCGGTGAACGCCGCGCAGACATACCTTCCGGCGGACCTGCCGAATCCGCCGATTTATAACAAAGTAAATCCCGCCGACGCGCCAATTCTCACGCTGGCGATGAGTTCGGACTCGTTGCCGCTGTCAAAAGTCGAAGACCTTGCTGACACCGCTCTGGCGCAGAAGATTTCGCAACTGCCGGGCGTAGGATTGGTTTCGATCAGCGGCGGGCAGAAGCCGGCGGTAAGAGTGCAGGTGAATCCGACGGCCTTGGCGTCGTATGGATTAAGTCTCGAAGACGTTCGCAACGCGCTGGCCGAAGCTAATGTTGATCAGGCCAAGGGGGTGATCGACGGGCAGCGGCAGTCGTACACCCTAGGTGACAACGATCAATTGCTCACCGCCGACCAGTACAAGCCGATCGTGGTCGCCTACAAAAACGGCGCGCCTGTGCGGTTGAGCGATGTAGCCAACGTTTTTGACGGCACGGAGAACAATCTGCTGGCAGCGTGGATGAATCTGACCCCGGCCGTGATCGTGAATATTCAGCGCCAGCCGGGGGCGAACATCATCAGTGTTGTCGACCGCATCAAGAAGCTGCTGCCGCAGTTGCAGGCTTCGCTGCCCTCGGCGGTCAAAGTGCAGATTCTCACCGACCGCACAACGACGATTCGCGCCTCGGTAAGGGATGTCGAGTTCGAGCTGGCGTTGACCATTGTGCTGGTGGTCATCGTGATTTTTTTCTTCCTGCGGAATCTGCGGGCCACGGTGATTCCCAGCGCCGCGGTTCCACTCTCGATCATCGGTACCTTCGGGGTGATGTACCTGCTGGGTTACAGCCTGAACAATCTCACGTTAATGGCGTTAACGATCTCGACTGGATTCGTGGTTGACGATGCGATCGTCATGATCGAGAACATTGATCGCTTTCTCGAGGCGGGAGATTCGCCGCTGGAGGCGGCGCTGAAAGGATCGGGGCAGATTGGTTTCACCATTGTTTCGTTGACGGTATCGCTGATTGCGGTCCTGATTCCCTTGTTGTTCATGGGAGATATTGTTGGCCGGCTGTTTCGCGAATTTGCGGTTACATTGGCGGTGACCATTCTGGTCTCGGCGGGCGTATCACTGAGCTTGACGCCGATGATGTGCGCTAAGCTGCTGAAGCATCGGGCGGAAGGCGAGCAGGGGCGGTTTTATCAGATCACCGAGGATTTTTACAACCGGGTGATTGCGTTTTACGGGCGCACGGTGAAATGGGTCTTAAAGCACCAGACGGCGACGCTGCTGGTAACGTTCGGAACGCTGGTTCTCACGCTTGTGATGTACGTGATCGTGCCCAAGGGGTTCTTTCCAGTGCAGGATACGGGAGTGATCCTGGGAATTTCCGAAGCGCCTGACGATGTTTCGTTTGATGCAATGGAGCATCGCCAGCAGGAACTGGCGAAGGTGATTCTGAAGGATAAAGATGTCGAGAGCCTGTCATCGTTTATCGGCGTCGACGGTACCAACACGACGCTGAACAGCGGACGCATTCAGATCAATCTGAAGCCGCGCGATGAGCGCGATGATGATGCTTCGGCCATTATCCGACGTTTGCAACCCGAGCTGGCAAAGGTGGAGGGCATCACGCTCTACATGCAGCCGGTGCAGGATTTGACCGTGGAAGATCGCGTGAGCCGCACGCAGTTTCAATACTCGATTGAAGATGCAGATGCCAACGAGTTGGCGCAGTGGACGCCGAAGCTAGTGGAAAAGATGCGGGCTTCGCCGGTACTGCGCGACGTGGCAACCGATCAGCTGAATGGCGGTTTGCGCACAAATATCGTGATTGATCGCGATACGGCTTCGCGGATGGGCATACTGCCTTCGGCGATTGACAATACGCTTTATGACGCGTTTGGTCAGCGGCTGGTGTCGATCATCTTTACGCAATTGAACCAATACCACGTGGTGCTGGAGGTACTGCCCAGCTTTGCCAAGTCGCCGGATGCAATCGACAACATTTATATCCGCCCTACCAGTACGGCGGCAGCCAGCGGCGCGCCCACCGCGAATGCGGCCACGTCGACCACCAGCGGGCCTCCCGTTCCGATCACCGCGTTCACCCAGATGCGTTCGATGAGAACCCCGCTGGCGGTGAATCATCAGGGACAGTTCCCGGTGGTTACGCTCTCATTCAACCTTGCCCCCGGCGCGTCGCTGGGCGAGGCGACGACAGCAATTCAACAGGCGGAGAAGGAGATTCAACTTCCGCCCAGCATTCATGCTTCGTTTCAGGGAACAGCGGCAGCCTTTCAGAATTCGCTTTCAACCGAGCCGTTTTTAATTCTGGCAGCGATCATCACGGTTTATATCGTGCTGGGAGTTTTGTACGAGAGTTATATTCACCCCATTACGATTCTTTCGACTTTGCCTTCCGCGGGCGTGGGCGCGATTCTGGCGCTGCAACTCACGCGCAACGATCTGACAGTGGTGGCGCTGATTGGAATCATTCTCCTGATCGGAATCGTCAAGAAGAACGCCATCATGATGATCGACTTCGCGCTGGAAGCAGAGCGTGTAGAGCATAAGCCTCCGGAAGAGGCAATTTTCCAGGCGTGCCTGCTCCGCTTCCGCCCGATCATGATGACGACCATGGCAGCGCTGCTGGGTGGTCTGCCTCTGGCGCTGGGATCCGGAACCGGAGCGGAACTGCGGCGGCCGTTGGGGATCACGATTGTTGGCGGACTGTTACTCAGCCAATTGTTAACGCTTTATACAACCCCGGTCGTGTATTTGTGGTTCGACCGGCTGGCCCACCGGTTTGAAAAGTACAAGATCGGAAACCCGATTCCGCAGGAAGGGATGGGAGATTAGCCACGCGATGTTGCCCTCGGATAAAAAGCAGGTTCTTCACTACTCCTGCGGAGCGGTTCGGAATGAGATCGCATAGACCGAGGTAATGAGAGTCCCTGAATGAGCATTTCAGCTCCATTTATACGGCGACCCATTGGGACCTCGCTGCTCGCGGCGGCTGTGCTGCTGTCGGGAATTCTCGCGTTTAATCTTCTGCCGGTGGCGTCGTTGCCAAGGGTGGATTTTCCCGTGATCAGCATCGGCGCGCAGTTGCCGGGAGCCGATCCGCAGACGATGGCATCGGCGGTGGCTACGCCGCTGGAGCGGCAGTTCGGACGCATTGCGGCGATAAACCAGATGACTTCATCCAGTCAGCTGGGTTCCACCAGCATTGCAATCCAGTTTGATCTGAACCGCAACATCGATGCCGCCGGCCGCGATGTGCAGGCGGCCATCAATGCGGCGCGCAGCCAGTTGCCGCCAAACCTGCCCTCGAACCCGACCTGGCGCAAGGTGAATCCATCGGATTCTCCCATCCTGATACTCGCCTTGTCCTCCGACACTGTCCCGGTGCCGCAGTTGTACGACGTGGCCGACTCGATTCTTTCCCAGAAACTGTCACAGGTAAAGGGAGTTGGGCAGGTTTTCGTTTGGGGCTCCGCGCAGCCTGCGGTCAGGGTCGAGGTAAATCCCATGTTGCTTAACAAGCTCGGGGTTGGCCTCGACGCAGTTCGGAACGCCCTGTTTTTCGTCAATTCGAATACGGCCAAAGGGCAGGTCTCGAGCGCCACAAGGTCGTATTCATTCAGTGACAATGATCAGCTTTTTACCGCCGATCAGTATCGGCCGCTGATCGTCTCCTACAATAACGGCGGCGCAGTGCGGGTCGGCGATGTGGGAGACGTGCTCGATTCTGTTGCGGATGTACGCAATATGGGCCTGGCTAATGGCAAGCCAGGCATATTGATCCCGGTATTCCGCCAGCCTGATGCCAACGTTCTTGACACCGTAGATCGCGTGCGTGCGATTCTTCCCTACCTGCAATCCTCAATTTCTCCCGCCATCAAGCTGGCTGTTGCTCTCGATCGCACGGTGGTGGTACGCGCTTCGGTGAAAGACATAGAATCCACCCTATTGATTTCAATTTGCCTTGTCATCCTGGTCGTGTTCTTGTTCCTGCGAACCGTGCGAGCCACCGTTATCCCGAGTGTGGCTGTGCCAATGTCGCTGATTGGGACCTTCGGGGCCATGTATTTACTGGGATATAGCCTGGACAATCTTTCGCTGATGGCGCTGGCCATTTCAACCGGCTTCGTGGTCGATGATGCCATCGTCGTCCTGGAGAATATTAACCGTTACGTAGAACACGGAATGGATGCTGTGGAGGCAACTTTCAAGGGAGCGGCCGAAATCGGATTCACGGTGGTCTCCATGAGCGTATCGCTGGTCGCGGTTTTCATTCCGTTGTTGATGATGGGCGGGGTGGTAGGAAGATTGTTCCGGGAGTTTGCGGTCACGCTCAGTGTCGCCATTGGCGTATCGCTTGCGGTATCGCTGACCGTCACTCCGACAATGTGCGCAAAATTCCTGCGTGCGGAAGAGAAGGAGAAAAAACACAACCTCTTCTACCGCACCAGCGAATGGTGCTTCGACCGGTTGCTCCGCACCTATACGTATAGTTTGAGGTGGGTCCTGGCTCACCAGCCCCTAACGTTGACAGTGACGATCCTCATCGCGATGTTGAGCGTGTTCCTTTACATCAAGGTGCCCAAGGGGTTCTTCCCTCAGCAAGACACGGGACGAATCGGAGGAACCGTGGTTGCAGCGCAGGATATCTCATTTCAGTCCATGAGCAGCAAGATGCATCAGTATGTGAGCATCGTGATGAAAGATCCCGCCGTAGAAACGGCCTCTGCGTTCGCAGGCGGCGGCTCGCCTTTAAATCAAGGCCGCTTCTTCATGATGCTGAAGCCACTGGAGCAGCGCGGCCCGTGCAAAAAGCAGCACTTCTGGGAAATCTGCCGATATGTGACCGCCGACGATGTGATCAATCGTTTGCGCGAAAAACTTGCCGTCGTGCCCGGCGCCACGCTGATCATGCAGTCGTACCAGGATCTGACGATCGGCGGCAGATATGGCAATGCACAGTATCAATACACGCTGCAGAGCCCAAACCTCGACGATCTGAATACATGGGCGCCGCGCTTGCTCGAAAAGCTTCGCACCCTGCCCGAGTTGCGGGACCAGAATTCGGACCAGCAGGATCAGGGCCTTCAGGCCAAGCTGGTGATTGACCGCGACACGGCGAGCCGCATGGGAATCACTGCCGAAACGCTGGATAACGCCCTTTACGACGCATTCGGCCAACGCCAGGTTTCTACCATGTACCGACCGCTCAACCAGTATCACGTAGTGATGGAGGTCGCACCGCAGTTTCAGCAGACCCCGGAAGCGTTGCAGAATATCTATCTGCATTCCACCATCGGAACACCCGTGCCGCTGGCGGCGTTCACGCACTATGAGCCGTCGAACACGCCCCTGGAAGTAAACCATCAGGGGCAGACGCCTTCGGTAACGATCTCATTCAACCTGGCGCCGGGAGTGTCGCTGGGGCAAGCGACCGTAGCCATCGAAAATGCGGAGCGTTCAATCAATTTCCCGGCGACCATTCAGGCAAGCTTCCAGGGCACCGCGGCCGCATTTATGGAGTCGCTTTCGAACGAATTGATTTTGATCATCACGGCGCTCATTGCCGTGTACATCGTATTGGGCATGTTGTACGAAAGTTACATTCATCCCATCACCATTCTTTCGACTATTCCGTCAGCGGGCGTGGGTGCATTGCTGGCCTTGATGCTGACCCACAACGAGCTGAATGTGATCGGAACGATCGGCATTATTCTGCTGATTGGTTTGGTGAAGAAAAACGCCATCATGATGATCGACGTGGCACTGGAAGTGGAGCGCGCGCAGGGAAAGAAGCCGGTAGAGGCAATCTATGACGCCTGCGTTTTGCGCTTCCGGCCGATCATGATGACGACTATGGCGGCTTTGCTCGGAGGATTACCGCTCGCGCTGGGCACGGGAACCGGATCGGAATTGCATCGTCCCCTCGGCATTACGATCGTGGGCGGGCTGATCGTGAGTCAGGCGTTGACGCTGTTTACCACACCCGTGGTTTACGTATACCTTGACCGTTTGCGGATGGCGTTGAGTAGAGATGAGGAAGCATCTGTAGCCGGGACCGGCACGGCTGCACCCAGCCCAGCACATGGCGATTAATGCCGGCGGTGCAACCTGAGTTACCCTACAGGCATCGCAGGGACCAGCAGCAAAGATCTCAGGAGAATCGCAGCTGGCATCAGGCCCGAGTTTCCGCTTTCATACAAAGAGCAGATTTCCCGTTGCGCTCGCCGGTAATGATAAGGCGTAGACTAGAGGCTTTCCCAGGCGAGCCTTATGTGCGGTTTGCTGAGTGCTCACTCTCACGTTTAATATTGTTGTTCTTTTTGTTCTCTCAGGAGCCAGGGATGTTTCAGAAAGCTGTGATGTTCGTGTTGGCTTTCGCCGGTATTGTAGCCAGCCTTAGTTGCGGAGCAACGGCCAGCCATTACGTTTACGCGACGATTCCGGTGGCTAACCAGTTGGCGGCCTTTCGCGAAGATCCCAACTCAGGCGTGCTCACAGAACTGGTGGGGAGTCCATATTCGGTGGGCGATGGAGCGCATTCCATCGTTATTCATCCTTCGGGGCAATTTCTATATGTGGCGAATCCCGGGGAAGGCGCAAACGGGGAAAACGATATTTCGCTCTTCTCCATCAACAGCCAGGGAGGCCTGACTGAAATCTTCCCGCGAACCCCGCTGGGCAGCAGCGCTTCGGTGCCGCAAGTTCTGGTCATGGATCCCGCCGGCGCTTACCTTTATGTGCTGAATGCCGGCTCCTACAACATCTCAGTTTTCTCGATTAACACGGGCAGTTCCGGCACGTTGGGGTCTCTAACGCAGGTGCCCAATTCTCCTTTTCCGATCGGCGTGCCACCACTGAACATGGTGATAACGCCAACGGGCAATTTTCTTTACGTGAGTACGGTTGGATCAACTATAAGCGGCGAACTGGTCGGCTACAGCGTAAATAAGGGGCAGCTTAGCCGCGCGAGCTTGACCGCCAGTGATGGTCTCAATCCCTTCGGGCTGGCGGTGAACTCCAGTGGAAGCTACCTTTACGCGGCCAATACGTCGTCGAATTCGATTTCTATTTTTTCCATCAGCTCGTCGGGAGGGCTGACCGAGGTTGCCGGCTCTCCGATCAATAACAACTACTCCTCGCCGGTTTCGATGGCATTCGACGCCTCGGGCGATTATCTTTACGTGGCAAATGAAGGTTCGAGCAACGTCACCGCCTACGCGATCAGCTCCAGCACCGGGCTTCCTGTCGCGCTGACGACCTCAACGACGAACAATGCATTCGGCGCCAATAACGATCCCAGCTTTCTGGCAGTGGATCCGAATGGGAATTACATGTTCCTGGCCAACCAGGCGTCCACCGCCTATATTCAGTCATTCACCATCAGTAGCGGCACTTTGACGATTCTGACGAATTACAAAGTGGGAAACACGGCGAGCTGGATTGCAGTGCTCAAATAACGCTGAAATAACGCTGGAATAGCGCTGCGAATGCAGGCGATTTCTGGCTAGAGTGGCGCATTCCGTCCGGCATCTGCCGTTTTACAATCTTGTGACAACCAGATTACAAAAGGGACTTCCAACTCTGCGACAATAGCAAAATAGCTCCCGGTTCCCAAGCGGTGTTGGGCCCGATCCGCTACTATCAGTCCGGAAAATTAGAGCCATGAGGATCGCAGGCGCGGCAAGCGCGTTTCCGAAATATTATTACCCGCAAAAGTTTCTTCTCGAGCAGCTGCAGGAGTATTGGGGTGATAGGCTCGACAATCCTCAATTGCTTGCCCGCCTGCATCGCAATGTGACGGTCGAGGGCCGCTATCTGGCAATTCCTACGGAGCGGTACTACGACATCAAAACGTGGGGACAAGCCAACGACATCTGGATCAAGGTGGCACAGGAGTTAGGCGAGCAGGCCCTGTGCCGGGCTTTGAATCGTGCGGGAATCTCGACGAAGGACTTAGGCGCGTTGTTTTTTACGACTGTCACCGGGATCGCCAGCCCCTCGATCGATGCCCTGCTGATCAATCACATGGGGCTGCCTGAGAATATCAGGCGCACGCCCATTTTTGGCTTGGGATGCGTGGCTGGAGCTGCAGGCATCGCGCGGGCAGCCGACTATGTGCAAGCTTACCGAAAGCAAGCGGCGGCGCTGGTTTCGGTGGAACTATGCTCACTCACGCTGCAGCGGGAAGATCTTTCGGTGGCGAATCTGATTTCGTCGGGACTGTTTGCCGATGGAGCCGCGGCTGCGATCGTGATCGGAGACGAATTTACGAGCGAAGTTCCAAGTTCTGATTCGGAGCCCCGTGGGCCTGAAATTTTGGCTACGCGCTCGATTTTTTATCCAGGCACGGAAGAGATGATGGGCTGGAATATCTCGGAAAAAGGCTTCAAGATTGTGCTCTCGACCGACGTCCCAAACCTGATTCGAGAAAAGTTGGGAGGAGACGTCGACGTATTCCTGGCCGATCATGGATATCGGCGAAGCGATCTCAAGACCTGGGTGTTGCATACAGGCGGGCCAAAAATTCTAGAAGCTTCGGCGGCGGCACTGGGATTGAATAATGGGGAGCTCAACGCCTCATGGGAATGCCTGCGCAAAGTCGGGAATTTGTCTTCGGCGTCGGTGCTGGTTGTGTTGGAGGATGTGATGAGAAACCGGCGCCCGGAGCTGGGCACGCTGGGTTTGTTGGCGGCCATGGGTCCAGGATTCTGCTCTGAGCTTGTGCTGCTGCGATGGTAATATCGCGATGAGTGCGACGGATGTGTTCGTGATTGGAGGCGGGCCAGCCGGGCTGGCTGCGGCAATTGCCACGCGCCAAAAGGGTTTCCGGGTAACGGTGGCGGACGGGAGCCGGCCACCGATTGATAAGGCGTGCGGAGAGGCGCTCATGCCCGATGCGCTGTTGGCATTTGAGCGATTGGGATTGTCGATCCCAGCGGGGGAAGCGAGTTTGCTCGGCGGAGTACGCTTTCTAGGTGCGGGGCTGGCAATGGAAGCAGCATTTCCCTCCGCTAACGGCCTGTCGATCCGGCGAACCACTTTACACCGCATCATGGCCGAGCGCGCGGCCGCGATGGGAGTAGAACTGCTGTGGCAGACCGTGGTGACTGGAATTCGCGGCAACGAAGTGCGTCTGGGAAACCGAACTTTTCATTCCGAATGGATCGTGGGAGCAGATGGTGTTAATTCCCGCGTGCGTCGCTGGGCAAATCTTGATAAGCAGAGGCACAGCCGGTTTCGCTATGCTTTTCGGCGGCATTATTGCGCGCGGCCATGGACTGACCGCATGGAAATTTACTGGGGCAAGCGCAGCCAGGCGTACACATCACCGGTGAATGATGAAGAAGTTTGCGTGGCAGTGGCTTCGCATGATCCGGAGTTGCGGTTGGATGAGGGTTTACAGGAATTTCCCGAACTGCATGAAAGGCTTCTCCGCGCAGAAGCCACTTCGACGGAACGGGGCGCGATTTCTTGCAACCGGAAGCTGGCTCGCGTTTGGCGCGGCAATATCGCTCTGGTCGGCGATGCTTCGGGAACGGTTGATCCGATTACGGGGGAAGGCATCGGGCTGGCGTTTCGTCAAGCCGTGGCATTGGCGGATTGCCTGGTGACAGGGAACCTCGGGGATTATGAAGCTGCGCATCGTCGGCTGGCATGGAGACCGCTGATGATGGCTCGATTGATGCTGATGCTGGACGGGCGTCCATGGCTGCAACGCCGCACGCTTAGCGCATTCCTCGATCGTCCTGAAGTATTCCGCAGATTGCTAGCGCTTCATGTGGGAGCGATTTCGCCCTATGAGGCCGCGTTCGACGGTCTGACACTGGGATGGGGACTGCTGAGAGCATGAGGCCGCTTCGGAATCCGGCCGGCCCTTTCCGCTTGCCTATTGCTCTACTTCTGCTGATGTTTCCCGCTGGTGCGACGGCGCAGGAACTTGCTCTGCGATTGGATCCTCAGCACACTTCTGTCGACTTTACTTTGCCGGATGTGTTGCACACCATTCGCGGAAGTTTTCAGGTTGAACGCGGCGAACTGCGGTTCGATCCGGGGTCGAACAAGCTATCCGGCGAGATTGTAGTCAATGCGAAGAGCGGACAGAGCGGTAATAGCATGCGGGACCGAAAAATGCACAGAGAGGTACTGGAGAGCGAACAATATCCCGAGATTGTGTTTCGCCCCGATCACCTGGAAGGAGCCGTAACGGACCCTGTTGTGCGAGTGCATGGAATTTTCTCCATTCACGGAACCGATCACCAGATGACGGTTCCGGCGAAAGTCGATGTTTCCGCGGAAAGCTGGACGGCGAACATGCACTTTTCGGTCCCTTATGCGAGTTGGGGAATGAAAAATCCGAGCACGTTTTTCCTGCGAGTGAGTGGAACGGTCGAGGTTGATGTAACAGCGGCGGGGACGGTCGCGCGACCATAAAGCCGGCGGCTAGAGCTATTGACCCGCTCACAAACAGCGCAATGTGGATTCACGGAACGTTTACCAGCCCGGAGCGAATGGCGTAGACCACTAGCTCGGCCGTCTTGTGAATGCCGAGGGCGTTCATGATGTTGGCGCGGTGAACGGCCACAGTGTTGGTGCTGAGGTCGAGTTGGGCGGCGATTTCCTTGTTCGATTTGCCGTCGACGATCAGCTGGAGAATTTCGAGCTCGCGCGGCGTGAGGCCGCCGTTGCGCTCGCCTTTGAGCGCGGAATGCGGCTCAACATGGGGATCGAAAATAGTTTGGCCGGAGGCGACGCGACGGATTGCCGTGCCGAGTTCGAGGTTGACAGCGTTCTTGAGAATGTAGCCTCTGGCTCCGGCAGCAATGGCCTGCCGCACCCAGGTGTTCTCGGAGTGCATGCTTAGCATGAGCACGGAAGTTTCGGGCTGCTGATGGAGAATTTGCCGGGTCGCATCCAGGCCATTTAGTTTTGGCATAGCGGAATCCATGACGATGACCTGGGGCTTCAATTCGCGGGCAAGTTTAACGGCTTCTTCGCCGTCTCCGGCCTCGCCGAGGACGGTGATGTCAGGTTCGTCTTCCAACAGACGGCGGAATCCGCGGCGGACCAAGGTATGATCATCGACCAGCAGGACGGTGATTTTTCTGATACTGTTCGTCAGCGATTGCGCGATGATTCCATCCTTTCACGAGGAACAGTCAGGCGCAACAAGGTTCCTCCCCCTTGCGGAGTTGATAATTCCAATCGCCCACCCATTAATTCTGCGCGTTCGCGCATGGCCACGAGTCCGAGTCCAGCTTTTGCCACGCGACTATTGAACCCTACGCCGTGGTCTTCCACCTCCAACTCAAGGGACGCCGAAAGAAAGCGCAATCGCACCCGGGCCTGCTTCGCGCCCGAGTGGCGAGCCACATTGTTCAGCGCTTCCTGCAAGACGCGGTAAATGTGCACACCGGCACTGCTTTCGATAGCGAAGGGCGCACCCTGCTTTACATAGGATATGGCAATTCCGGTCTGTCTTTCCACGGTAGGAACGTACCAATCGAGCGTCGATTCCAATCCGGCTTCATCGAGCATCACGGGATGCAGGGCTTGCGACAGGCTACGGACGCGGTCGAGCGTGTCTTGCGCGATCTGGCGAACCTCATTCAAATCCGTGCGCAAAGATGAGCCTTCGGGAGCGTGAGAGCCGGCGCGGCCAAGCATGGAACCGATGGCAGTAAGAATCTGGCCGAATTCGTCGTGCAACTCGCGCGAAATATAGCGCAAGGTAGATTCCTGGGTTGAGATCAATTTTTGCGCGAGTTCGCTGCGGCGTTCTGAAAGCCGGGTCATGCGCGTGAACAGGCGCCGGTTCCAGCGGATCATCGAAAAGCCGGTGAGGAGTATGGCTGCGAGCGTTGCGGTCAGGAATATATAAACCTGCCGCTGCACCCGTTGATAGATTGCGACAACACGGCGCGCTGCCTGCTGTTGGTTCTCAGTATTTTGCAGCAAGAGACGGGCAACGGTCTCGCTGAGTTCTGCCTGCCGGGCGTGAAGAGACGGTTCGACCAGATGCCTCGCGTCTGCTTCTTTGCCCGCGGTGGCCAGGGCAAAAACCCCGTCGGAGGCTTCCCAGAACTTGTTGAGGGAATTATCCAGTGCAGCAACCTGGTCGGCCGCGCGCGTGACAGGAGCAAACTCCGCCTCAAGGCGCATGGCATCATCGAGATCGCTGTGGATTCGCTGGAACTGCGCCGCCCACGCCTTAAGAGGATACGGCCGATTGTTTTCTAGCATGTCGCGCATAGCGATGGCGAGCAGGTTAAGGTCATTCTGAATTCGGAGAAGCTGCAGAGAATCCTTGCGGTTGCGATCGATCAATTCGGACTGTAAACGGCGTAATCCGGCGATCTGCCACGTAATATAAGCTGAGCAGGCGAGAACGGCCGCAAGCGTGATGATGAGGCCGAGCAACAGGCCCAGGGTGGGAGAGCGCTCCGGCTTGGCGGCCGAACCGGGCACGACCCGAGGATACAACGTGCGGCTCAGACGTGTCACAATGCAGGAATAATGAAGCGAATTGAATTGCTGCGGAGTCCAATTACAGATTGAGTTCCGATCACTCACAACCAGCGAAACCTAAAGAACAAGCGAAGCCTGCGAAGGTGGAACGGCTCAGGTCTGTGCTGCCCGAGGTGTGGGAGCTGATGCGTCCACGGCGCGGGCTGCTGGCACTGGGCCTTGGCCTGATGGCGGTTAACCGGGTGGCTTCGCTGGTGCTGCCTTACTCCAGCAAGTTTCTGATCGATACCGTCATCACCAAGCGCCACATGGACCAACTGCGGCCCCTCGTGCTGCTGGTGCTGGCTGCTACCGTAGTGCAGGGAATTACATCGTTTTCCCTCACCCAATTGCTATCGAAGGCGGCGCAGCGGCTGATCGCCGAATTGCGCGAACAGGTGCAGGTGCACATCTCGCGTCTGCCGGTTGCGTTTTACGACGCCAACAAAACGGGGAATCTGGTGGCGCGCATCATGAGCGACGTAGAAGGGGTGCGTAACCTGCTGGGTACTGGACTCGTGGATTTCGCCGGCGGACTGCTTACTTCTGCGATAGCGCTCGTGCTGCTATTCCGCACCAGCCCGCAAATGACCCTGATCGCGGTAGGCTCGCTGCTATGCTTTGCGGTCGCTTTGAACAAGGCATTCGCGACGATCCGCCCGATTTTTCGCGAGCGCAGCAAGATCAACGCGGAGGTTACGGGGCGGCTCACGGAATCCTTGGGTGGAGTCCGTGTAATCAAGGGATATCACGCAGAGGAACGAGAAGAAAAGGTGTTCGCTGGCGGAGTGCGGCGATTGCTGGAAAATGTGATGCGCACGCTTACAGCAACGTCGGTCATGAGCCTTTCCGCGAGCGTGCTGCTGGGATGCGTGGGAGCGGTCACTATGTATGTGGGCGCCCATCAGATTGCCGCCGGCACGCTGACGGTGGGGGGATTTTTCTCGTTCACTCTATTGCTGGGATTTCTGGTCGCGCCGATTATGCAGATCGTGTCGATCGGGACGCAGCTCACCGAAGCGCTCGCGGGGCTTGAACGAACGCAGGAGATTATGCGCGAGCGGCCGGAAGATCAGGATCCGCGGCGCGGCATCGTGCTGGATGATATTTACGGTGACGTCGAATTCAATTCTGTGAGTTTCAGTTATGACGGAATTCACGAAGTGCTGCGCGATATTTCTTTTCGCGCCAAGCCTGGAGCGGTGACCGCGCTGGTTGGTTCCTCGGGATCGGGAAAATCGACGACCATCGGTCTGATCTCCGCTTTTTACATTCCCACAAAGGGCGAAATCCTGGTGGACGGCAAAGACTTGAGCCAAGTCCGGCTCGACTCCTATAGAACGCGACTGGGAGTAGTGTTGCAGGAGTCTTTCCTGTTCGATGGAACGATTCGGGAGAATGTCATGTTTTCCCGTCCTTCCGCCAGCGAGGAGGAATTCCTGCGCGCCTGCCGCATCGCATGTGTGGATCAGTTCGCTGAGGGGTTTGCCGACAAATACGACACAGTAGTGGGTGAGCGCGGGATAAAGCTTTCGGGAGGGCAGCGCCAGAGAATTTCGATTGCGCGAGCCATCCTGGCCGAACCACGCATCTTAATTCTTGATGAAGCGACGTCGAGCCTCGACTCGGAATCGGAACATATGATTCAGCAGGGGCTTGCCTATCTGATGCAGGGCCGAACGACGTTTGTGATTGCGCACCGGCTTTCGACCATCCGCAGAGCCGATCAGATCCTGGTGATGGAACAAGGGCAAATCCTCGAACGCGGCACGCACGAGGAACTTTATGCTGCGCGTGGACGTTACTACGATCTGTACACGCGCCAGCACGGAGTGGAGGAAAATCTGTTTCTCGCGCCGGGCGAGGGTGACAAAGTGGAAGCCGATGCCAACGGTGGATCGAACGGCCGCGACAGCAATGTGAAGGCGGATGCGCTGGGTGTTTTACGAGGCGAGGTGCGCTAGGAGAATGGGAACACTCCAGAATCAGCCGACGGAAATGCCGTCTACAAATGCAATAACTTCAACGGCGAAGGCCGAAGTGATCCGCGCTGAACAACTTTGCCGCCATTACCGCATGGGCGAAACGGTCATTCGAGCGGTGGATGGAGTAACTCTTAGCGTCAGAGCCGGCGAGTTTGTTGCGTTGCTGGGAAGTTCGGGGTCGGGAAAATCCTCCGTCCTGAATCTGATTGCAGGGCTCGATCGGCCGACCTCCGGCAGCGTAATCGTTCAAGGAAGAGACCTTGCGAAATTGTCCCGCGAAGAACTTGCTCATCATCGTCTGCGAACCGTGGGAATGGTGTTTCAATCGTTCAATCTGATCGTGAGCATGAGCGTCATCGAAAATGTGGAATTACCCATGCGTTTCGCTGAGATCGACCGGGGAAAACGCGACGCAATGGCGCGGGAGGCGCTGGCCAGGGTCGGGTTGCAGGCGCGCATGAATCACAAGCCCAGCGAGCTTTCTGGGGGCGAACAGCAACGAGCTGCGCTGGCGCGGGCGCTGATTAATCGACCCCAGTTGTTGCTTGCCGATGAACCTACGGGAAATCTCGACAGCCATACCGGTGTCGAAATCATGAACCTGGTGCGTGAATTCAATCAGCACTTGGGGATGACCGTAGTGATGGTAACGCATGAACGGGCGCTGGCAGAGCGCTACGCGCAGCGCTTTATCTTCCTGGCCGACGGCAAACTGGTTGGCGACGAAGTGAATTCGTCGGCTGCATTCAAAGAGGCCACAGATCGCGTGGGAATCGAGGTAGAGCGTGAATGAAACTGCCTGATCTCACTGAACTGGCCGTACGTAATCTACGCGAATCTGTCTTACGAAATTCGCTGACCACGATCGGCATTTCGGTTGGAGTGGCGTCGCTGGTAGCGATGCTTTCGCTGGGCATCGGGCTGCAGCAGATGGCATCGCGCCGATTGATGAAATCTGGGTTGTTTGACACAGTTGTGGTCACGTCGCGGCGTGATCTGCGCAATTTTGGCCACGAAGAAAATGGCAATGCTCCGCCCCCGGGGGAGAGCAAACTTCTGGATGAAGACGCGCGGCTGGAAATCGAGAAGCTGCCGAACGTGACGGAAGTTTATCCGGATATACGCTTCCCAACGACGTTGCTCTATGAAGATAAACCGCATTTGACTATGGTGGCGGCGCTGCCTTGGTCGGCAAAGTCAACTGACGCGTTCGAGACGCTGCAAGGCCAGTTTTTTTCCAATGAAACGGCGCACGAGGCCGTGATCCAGAAGGCGTTCGCCGAAGAATTGCTGGGGCGAACGCCGAAGCCGGGATTGGACGAAACGAACGCGAGAGAGTTGGCCGGGCCGCTTCTAGGGAAAGAACTGACGCTCCGCTATGCGCAGCGGGAGGCGGCAACCGCGGCTTCCAATAACACGGCCTCCAATAACGGCTCCGCTTCGCAAGACGAGAATCTGACAAGTGCGGCCTATTCGGTGGTTTCGCGTGAGCTAAAGCTGAAGATCGTCGGCGTCTCCGATCTCGATCCTGAGAGCATGCGCGGGCCGACGCGGGCTCGAGTGTTTGTGCCACTGAAACTGGCAGAGAACCTACATATTATGTTGCCGACCGATCTTCGCGAAATCTCGGCCGCAGCCGGCGACCAGGCGGTGTATTCATCTGTCAGCGTGCGGGTGCAGGATCCGGCAAAGATTCGCGGGATCGAAGATGCAATCAAGAAGATGGGATTCAACACGTTTTCCATCCTCGACGCCACGCGCAGCCTGCAACAGTTCTTCGCGGTGCTCGATTTGTTCCTGGGAATTTTCGGCAGCCTGGCTCTGGCCGTCGCCTCTATTGGGATTGTGAACACGCTGGTGATGGCGATTCTGGAGCGGCGGCGGGAAATTGGCATCATGAAGGCGATCGGCGCAAGCGACGGCGATGTGAAAAAGCTTTTTTTTGCTGAAGCGGGAGCGATGGGCATTCTCGGCGGAATTGTAGGCGTCGTGCTGGGCTGGGCAATTGGGCAGGTCATCAACCTGGGAACGAACGTTTATCTGAAGCGCCAGTCTCTGCCGCCGGAGCATTTCTGGGCGGTGCCCGTGTGGCTGGTGGGCGCGGCAATTCTATTTGCGTTCATCGTAAGCCTTGCGGCTGGCCTTTATCCCGCGGGGCGGGCCGCACGGCTGGATCCTGTGCAGGCGCTGCGCTACGAGTAAACCTTAATCAATGCGTCAAAATGTCCGAACCATCCTCCTGATCCTAGTGTCCACAGTTTCCGTTGCGCTGTGGGGGCAAAGCCGAATCGACTGCAACGCCGTGGAGAGCCGGATATTGAAGCATGCAGTGCATTACTGCGTGTATCTTCCGCCAAGCTATGATGGCGGGACTCGCGAGCAACCCGCCTTGACTTATCCCGTGCTTTATTTTCTGCATGGGCTCGGTGACAACGAGCGCACGCTATTCAACAGCGGCGGCTGGACCCTGATCGACGATCTTCGGCAGCAGCACAAGATTGGAGAATTTCTCATCGCCGCTCCCGAGGGCGGGCGGACTTTCTACATCAATTCCGCCGACGGCTCGGTGCGCTACAGCGATTTCTTCCTGCGGGAATTTATGCCGCTGATCGAGGCGAAATATCGCGTGGCGCGCGGCCGCAGCCATCGTGCGGTCAGTGGAATTTCGATGGGTGGTTATGGGGCGCTGCGGTTCGCATTCGCTTATCCCGATCTGTTCTCGGCTGTCAGCGCGCAGAGCGCGGCATTGATGACTGAATCTCCACAAGAACTCGATAAGGCGCTTCATTCGGGCAGTTCGCTCGGAAAGCTATTGGGGACGGTCTTCGGAGACCCGATCAATGTGCGGCATTGGAACGAGGACGATCCCTTCGTTCTCGCCCGAAAACATTCCGAAGCTCTGCATGGGCTCGCGATTTATTTCAACTGCGGGCAGGAAGATAATTACGGCTTCGAAAAAGGAGCGGCCGCGCTGCACAAGCAACTGGAAGAAGAAGGCGTGAAGCATGAGTATCGCCCTTATCCGGGCGATCACAGCCTTGCTTATTTTCTCTCGCATTTCGATGAGGTCATCGAGTTCCATTCCCGCGCATTCGGACTGAAATAGGTGGAATGGCGCTTTCCGGCGATGTTGTAAACTATGTCTAGTAAAGCCGTAGTAATTGCGGAGAGTTGGCCGAGTGGTTGATGGCACCGGTCTTGAAAACCGGCATACGGGAAACCGTATCGGGGGTTCGAATCCCTCACTCTCCGCCAGAGAAAGAGCGAGGTCCCTCGACTCGCTGGGCTCGCTGTCGCAGGGTTAGAACTCCAGCTCAGCGACGAGCTGCACGTTGCGTGGACTGCCGTTGCCGAAATACGGATTAAACGAATCTGGAGTGCTCGTCAACTGAAAGCCGGAACCGAAGGTCGTGGATGGGCTGGCAAAGTTTGGATGGTTCCATATGTTGAAGAATTCAGCGCGCAGGCGCAACAGCCAATCACGCGAAATCTGCTGCGATTTGACAAATGACATATCAAAGTCATTCAGCCCCGGCCCGCTGAAGGCATTTCTCCCCAGGTTGCCGTAAGTGCCAGGCAGAGGCTGCGCGAAAGCCGCCGGATTCAGATATGGCCCCAGTGGATTGAAGGGCACATGCGGATTACCGACCAAATTCGGGCGGTCCTTAAATTCGCCCGTCCCAGAATTATCGAATGGCAAAGTGATGTTGATCGGACCGCCAGTTTGCAAAGTGGTAATGCCATTCACTTGCCAGTTGGAGGCGAGCGCGTGCAGCCAGCCGGTCAGACCGGCGGGCGCTGGTATGCGCCAGGCGTAGGTGATTGTAAAACGATGACGAAGGTCGAAGGTCGATGGGCCGTAGTCGCGGCGCAGGTTGCGGCTGTCTTCCGGCGGCCCTTGATAAAATCCGCCGGCGCCTGAGGCATCATCCAGCGATTTGGAAAATGTATAGCTGGCCCTAAATGTCACGTTGGCGGCCGAGCGTTGGGCAGAGACCTGGAGGCTGTTGTAGTTCGAATCCGCGATATCGGAAAGCGTGTTGATCACACGATACTGAGGAAAAGCAGAGTCAAACGGGCGGCGAGCCTGCTCGCTCACCGGGTCGGAACTACCGGGCGTCGGCTGATTGATATCAATCACTACCGGCAAATCAGTGCCGCGCGATCCGTAATACGCAATGCGCAATGACTGTTGCGCCCCTAGCCGTTGTTCGAATGCGAGATCAAAGTCCTGGTAGCGGGGATCAGGATAATCGGTGTTCACAGCAAAAACGTCGAAGGGCGGTTGCGGTCCTGCGCCAAAGATCGGGATACCCGGGCCAAATGGCACCGGCGCCGTTGGCGTAATCGTGAAGATTGCACTGGAACCGATAGGATTAAATATCGGACCTGCGAGAACCGAGTTCGAGTTATTGCTCTCGTCCATCCATGCGTCAAACGACTGGGCATCGAAATACATTCCCCATCCGCCGCTGATCGTGCGAGAGCCGCCTAACCCGAGCGAGAAGGCGGCGCGTGGCGCGAAATCGCTCAAGTTCGGCTGATATTCATGCTCGAGTCCGGGGGTGCCGACCAAAACCAGCCCCGCATCCGGAAGGAAGTTACTCATCTTCCCGTATTTCTCGGCAGGGACAGAGAATTGGTCGTGGCGCAATCCAAGGGTAATTTTGAGGGTCGGTCGAAGCTGCCAGCCGTCTTCGATGAATGCCGTCCAGCGATGCTGGCGCAAGTATCGTTGGGAGTCGCCACGCGCAATGGTAGTTAGGCCGGGAACGGGCAGGCCGGCAAGCAGATCCGCCAGGCTGGCAATCCCAAAGTCGTCCGTGAGTTGGTCGCCAAGCTGGGAGCCATCGAAAACCAACCGTCCGCGCATGCCGGTGTCCGTGAAGGCGTTTTCCTGAAGCAGTGTTATGCCGCCGCCGAACTTCAATTGGTGCGCGCCGCGAGTCCAAGCCATAAGATCCGAGAAATCGTACACATCACTGGCGCGGCCGCGCGGCAGCGAGGAAGGAGCGCCGAGATTTTCGTATTCGCCGGGCGCGATATCGATTTCGGGCAGACCGGAGTCGCGGGCTGAAGTAACTCCGGTGTTCAAGCCGATTGTTGTGACGTTGAAGCCCATGTCTCCGGGAAACGTTGTTTCGTGGTAACGCGAATAACCGATGCGGGCAGAATTAAGCAATCGCGATGACAGCGCCCGTTGCCACTGGATTGCAAACAACTCTACGATATCGTGAGATTGCGAAGCGTAAGCCGGCAGCCGTGAGCCTCCGCCCAAGCCGAACGATCCCTGAGGGAAACTCTGGCGGTTTTCGCCGAAAGCGTACGTGGCCGCGATAATGTTCTGACCTCTCTCACCATGATCCGTCTTCAGCGTCACAGTGTTGCCGTCGTTACGTCCGATGTCGGAAAAACTGAGGGGTCCCTGGCCGAGCGAGGCGGGGTACAGCGCAAGAATCGGCGCGGCCAGCGCGTTCACCGGACGGCCAGACCCCTCAACGAGCGACGTTGCTGTGGCAATTTCCGCCGACGTGGGAAAGCGAGACGCGAAGGTAACGCCGACTCGCTCGTGTTGTCCTTCATAGGAACTGAAGAAATGGCTGCGATACGGCAGCGGTCCACCCAAGGTGAATCCGAACTGGTTGTTCCGAAATTCTGGCCGCGGACGCCCAAAGGCGTTGTTGTAGAAGTTGTTGGCGACCAGCTTGTCGTTATCGAAATATTCAAACAGCGACCCGTGCAGGTGCGGCCCGCCGCTTTTGATCGTGGTCAGCACCGCCGCTCCTGAGGGGCCATACTCGGCGCCAGTATTGGTTTGCACGTCGATTTCCCGGATGGCGTCGAGCGGCAGCAGGACCGCTGGAGCGCCGAAGGCCCCGCCCTGCCCGATGGCTTCTGCGGCGCGGAAGGGGTCGAGGTTATTCGTGCCGCTGACGATATAAGTGTTGAACTGCTGGCGGCTGCCATTGATGGGGAAGGATCCGAACGTGCCCCCGGTCGCGCCGGCACCTGGGACGAGCGTCTCGAGAGTGCCGGATGCCTGCCCGCGTACCGGCAGGGTGCGCACCTGCTCTCGCACACCCGCGGTATTTGACTCGGTGACCGCGTTTGGCAGCGCTCGCCGCGAGTCCAGCGTGATCTGCAGTTGTTTGGTTTCCGCTGCCTGCAGGGAAATGCCCGCAGCATCGATGCTGACATACCCAGTGTGGGTAACCCGCAGGCGATAATCGCTCGCAGGTGCAAGGTGAGCAAGTTCGAACTGACCGAGCTGATCGCTGATTGCGGTTGCCTTCACTTCGGTCTGAGCTCCGGCATAGAGCATCAGCTGAGCGCCATCGACTGCATTGCCACGCGAATCTGAGACTCTGCCGCGCAGAGTGCCGGTAGCTGCCTGGCCAATTGCCTGAACGGCAACGAATGTGACGAGAAGAGGCGCGATCGCGCGATATCGCAACGCGAGCCGGAGGCACCACATCAGGAAGGATGACTGTATCAACTTAAGCAGCGTAGCACTCACGCGCTTGTTGATGTCGTTTCTTATCTGAGTCTCGCGATGGTTGTAGCTCGCCACCTGAATCCGGTGTCATCCTTGTCTAAGGGCGTCCAATCGAAAGAAAGCATTTACGGAAGCTCACACGCAGTCACATTAGCGACCAAAGCATATGACGCGGGTCGCTTACTATGCTTGCTGTGAAGGACGAGATTTGAGTGGCGGTTCTTCATGATCCAGACGAAAGGAACCGCTACGAGCAACGGCAGCGCCATATGCGAAACCCAACCAGATAGCGGAATGCCGAAGGCTTTTGGAGCAAGCAAGTCAGGATAAATCAGAGCCAGTAAAGTTTACTTGACATTATGAAAAAGACACTTTACATTCTTGACTCATGCATTTCCCTGGCGTCGCTCGACGATTCACTCGCTCCATTTTCCTGTGGGGTGCTGCCGCGTTTTTAGCCGAGGCAGTCTATCAGCAACTCAACCGATATCAGCCTCATCGTTCCGGGCTGTGGTTTTTCGGTCTCCTGCCGCTTCCCTTAATGTTGGGCTTTATCGTCTCTCTGGTTCGCACAATCTGGAAGATGGACGAGTTGCAGAAGCGCATCAGCATCGAATCCGCTTTCATCGCCTTCGCAGCGGCTCTGGCAATCAGCCTGGCATTCGCAGGCCTGGATCGGATGGGCTGGTACAAGGCTGCGTGGGATGACGTTATTGACTTCATGCTCTTTACCTGGGCCTGCGCCTACATCTTTTACTCGGTCAAATACCGATGAGCACTTTGGCCAATCCGCAATTTGCGGTGGGAAAGCAATCCTGCACCATGTCGAGCCTTTATCGTCCTTTACTAGCGTACGGCGCAGGCGCTGCTTTGTTGCTCTATGCGGGGAAAGCTATTGCCGCTGTAACCTGGCTGGCCGCGGCGCCGTTGATCAAAGTGGCATATGTGCGGCTGATATTTCCGCGCATTTCGCAGCGGATCGGATACGCAAGCCTCGCAGACAGGCTCCCCGCTGGAGTGAGCCACGCTGCTCTCGAACTGAACTACTACAGTTTTGTCGGTTGCCCTTTTTGCCCGATCATGGAGCAGCGCCTTGACAGTTTGCAGCGGCAAATGGGCTTCCATCTGAACCGCATAGACGTCACGCTCAAGCCACAAATCCTGACGAGGAAAGGCATTCGCTCCGTGCCGGTCATTGAGATTGGCGAAAAACGGCTGATCGGCCACGCCACTACTGAACAATTGGCCGAGTTCATCGCCACGGCAAGTGCGCAACCCAATCGATGACGAATCGTCTTCGAGTTCTTCGCGCCGAGCGGCAGTGGTCGCAGGCCGAGCTTGCCGAGCGGTTGGGGGTTTCCCGGCAAACCGTCAATGCCATCGAAACAGGCAAATATGATCCTAGTTTGCCCCTGGCGTTTCGGATTGCGAAGGTTTTTCAACAGCGAATTGAGGAAATATTCCAACCGCATTCGGAGAGTTAAGAGGTTGGCAGCGCGCGCCGTCAGGATTTTCTTTTTTGCAAGTGATGGGCCGTCGGCCCGGTTTCCCGGAATGGGCAGCCAAGTTCAAAGTGGCTTGAATTGATATTGCTCGCCGCGAGTCAGGACCATAACCTGAATGCCGGGCCTGTGGTGTGATTGGTAGCATCTCTGCCTGTCACGCATGAAGGTGCGGGTTCGAATCCCGTCGGGTCCACGGCATGCCCTGGTTGGTAGGGAAGCTGACGGGGAGTCTCTGACAGGCCGGCTCCTCAGGTAATCTTGACTTCCGATGGATGCGTTTTGATAATGATCTTGACAGGCAGAGATGCTAGCCCCGAGCGGAGGATGCGCTCGGGGTTTTGCTTTTTCATACCGCCGAAGCATTCTCCGCCTGGCTCGCTCTCTCCATGAGAGCTCAGCCCTTGTGCTTCCTCTCCACCTTCGCCCACGTATCCTTCAGCGCGACGGTGCGATTGAATACTGGCTTGCCCGGTTTCGAATCGGGATCGACACAGAAATATCCCAGGCGTTCGAACTGATACCGGTTCGCGACCGCAGCCGAAGCCAGCGATGGTTCCAACTTCGCATCCGCAATTACTTCCAGCGAATTCGGATTCAGGTTAGCGGTGAAATCCTGGCCGGGAGCTACGTCGTCGGGATTTTCTTTGCTGAACAAAGTCTCGTAATTTCGCACCACGGCATCGACCGCGTGGGCTGCTGAGACCCAATGAATCGTCGACTTCACCTTGCGTCCATCGGGCGAGTTGCCGCCGCGTGTTGCCGGATCGTAGGTGCAATGCACTTCGATTAGTTCGCCTTTTTCGTTCTTCACCAGGCTTTTCGCCGTGATGAAATATCCATAGCGAAGCCGCACTTCGCGTCCCGGCGACAAGCGAAAATATCCCTTCGGCGGATCTTCGCGAAAATCGTCCTGCTCGATGTAAAGAACGCGCGAGAATGGCACCTTGCGTGTGCCCGCGCTTGCATCCTCCGGATTATTCACGGCGTCCATCTCTTCAACCTGATTCTCCGGATAGTTGTCGATAATGATTTTCAGCGGCTTCAGCACGGCCATTACGCGCAAAGCGCGCTTGTTCAAATCTTCGCGGACAAAGTGTTCCAGCATCGCCAGCTCAACAATTCCATTGGTGCGCGACACTCCGGCTGCCGTCACAAAATTGCGAATCGCCTCCGGCGTATATCCGCGCCGGCGCATGCCGCTCAGCGTCGGCATGCGCGGATCATGCCAGCCCGTCACGCGTCCTTCCTCCACAAGCCGGCGCAGCTTGCGCTTGCTCATCATCGTGTAGGTCAGGCTGAGCCGGTCGAACTCGATCTGCCGGGAGGGAAAAATCCCAAGCTGCGCGATGAACCAGTTGTAAAGCGGCTGATGGTCGGCGAATTCGAGCGAGCACATGGAGTGCGTGACTTTCTCGAGCGAATCCGATTGCCCGTGGGCGAAATCGTACATGGGATAAATCGGCCACTTGTCGCCGGTGCGGTGATGCCGGGCGTGCAGAATGCGGTACATCACTGGATCACGCATGTTCAGGTTCGGCGAAGACATGTCGATCTTCGCGCGTAGAACCCGCGAGCCATCGGGAAATTCGCCAGCCCGCATGCGTTCAAATAAATTCAAGTTTTCTTCCACTGAGCGGTTGCGGTAGGGACTATCCTTTCCCGGTTCGGTTAGCGTGCCGCGATTCTTGCGAATCTCCTCAGCGGAGGAATCATCTACATACGCGTTTCCATCTTTGATTAACTTGATCGCCCACTCGTAGAGCTGACCGAAATAATCCGACGCGTAGTAAAGGCCATCCCAACGGAACCCCAGCCAGTTCACATCGTTCTTGATCGACTCGACGTATTCGATGTCTTCTTTCTCGGGGTTGGTGTCGTCGAAACGCAAGTTCGTATGGCCGCCAAACTCGTCGGCAAGGCCGAAGTCGAGGCAAATCGCTTTCGCATGGCCAATATGCAGATAACCATTCGGCTCGGGAGGAAAGCGGGTTTGCACGCGGCCACCGTGCTTACCCGACTTGACATCTTCGGCGATGATGTCGCGAAGAAAATTTGAGGGAGCGGCGGGAGGTGAGCTAGCCACAGCTTTTTCTTCTGCACTGGATGAATTCAGTGGATTCATGCACCTTTGATCTTAACGCACCGAACTGGCAACGGTTCGAGGTTTACTTGGGCGCGCCTAGATCTTCTGGGCGGCATCCTCAATCCGCCGTAGCACAGTGTCTTTTCCCAGTACTTCCAGCGTCTCAAACAGCGGCGGCGCATTCTTTCTGCCGCACACCGCCACGCGAATCGGCTGAAACATCTGCCCGGCTTTCAGCCCCATTTCCTGGGCGGCAGCCCGCAGCGCATGATCCAGCGGATCATGTTTAAACTCGACAGTCGCCAACACTTGGCGCGCCTTGGTCAAGACCTTCAACGCCATCGCCGCGTCGCCCTTTTGCGGAATCAATTCTGCCGGATGGTAGGGCGCCAGATCCTTTACAAGGAAGAAGTCCGCGGCCGTCAACACGTCATTCAACAGCTTGATGCGCTCACGAATCAGCGGCGTGATGCGCAGCATCTTTTCTGCTGAAATGTCGAAGCCCGCACCACGCACAATCGGAAGCAGGCGCGCGCTCAAATCCTCGACGGCCAGCCCGCGAATCTGCTCGGAGTTCAGCCACACTGCTTTGGGGTCAAACATCTCTTCCGCTGTAGCCGCAGGCTCTTTAAAATTAACGACCGCATTTGAACGATTGATTCCCTCCAGCGAAAACGCATCCCGCAATTCCCGCAGAGACATATTTTCGCGGTCGTTTTTTGGCGACCATCCCAAGAGACATAAAAAATTGATGAATGCTTCCGGCAAAAATCCCGCGTCGCGATAAGTCGTCACACTGACTACCGGCCCGTGGCGACGCTTCGACAACTTGGTTCCATCGGGCGCCACGAGCAGTGGCAGATGAGCAAACTGCGGCGGCACGAAGCCCGCAGCTTCGAAGATCAGCACATGCTTAAACGTATTTGTGAGGTGGTCTTGCCCACGAATGATTTGGGAAATATGCAGGTCGGCGTCATCTGCGCACGAAGCCAGATGATAGGTCGGCATCGCGTCCGAGCGAAGCAGAGCGAAGTCTTCGATATCATCGGCAGCTTTGATCTGCTCGCCGTACACCGCATCGATAAAGCGAACCATCTGCCCCAGCTCACGCGGTACGCGAAAGCGCAATGCAAACGGTTCGCCGGTTGCCGCACGCCGGTCACTTTCCTGGCGCGGCATCTCGCGCGCGCCCGGATTAAAGAGCCAGGTTCCCTGAGCGCCAGATTTTTCCGCCTCGCCGGCATGAGCTGGCGTGAAGTCGCGGTAAGCCAAGCCTTTCTCAAAGATCGCCCACGCAGTTTTGCGGTGCAGTTCAATTCTTTCGGATTGCTTGTACACCTCATCCCACCCGAGGTTGAGCCACTTCAAACCTTCAAAAATTGATTCCACTGAGGCCTGGGTGTTGCGCTCGACGTCGGTGTCGTCGAGGCGCAAAATCACGGTTCCGTGATTGTGGCGCGCATAGAGCCAATTGAAGATGAAAGTGCGGGCGCTGCCCACATGCAGAAACCCCGTCGGCGAAGGCGCAAAGCGCACGCGCGGATTCAGCGATATAGAAGAGGATTCAGGCATGGGTGAATCTTCGATGGTAGGGGCAACAGAAAACGCCCGTCAAGCTGGAGGCCAATGGGCGGGAGGAATTCGACCTGAGCAGCCGTATGGCAGGCCTGAAACTGGCGCCAGGTTGACTGATGGAAGTGATCGGGTTGCCGGCGTAAAATGGGCAAACTACAAAGAGGTGGTCATGTTCGCCTTCCTGCTATGGTGCATCCTGTTCGTGGTGTGCTGGCCGCTGGCATTGCTGGCGCTTGTCGCTTATCCGATCGTGTGGCTTCTGCTGCTTCCGTTTCGGATTGTCGGCATTGCTATAAACGGTGTGCTAGAGGTTATCTGTCTCGCCGTCACCCTGCCATTCCGGTTGTTGACCGCGCCCTTTCGCATCTAGTTCGACCGGTTGCGTAAACTGCATCCGAAGAGCAGTCGCTTGACAGTTCTACACACGGATTTGTGCTAGCTTGAATGGGCGACTTCTACTCTGGAGAAAAGGGCGAACTTGCGCCTGTCTATCTTGCCTTCCTGTTTCGCAGCGAGGAGTTTGACGAAATTGGTTGAGATCTGGCGTAGCAGGTTCTCACCTGACGATGGCAGGCATCGGAGCCGGGGTTTGCGATGTATCGCTATAGGTCTCCTCACCGCGGCTCTGGCATACGGACAGGCGGCTCCGAATCAGGAAACCCCCACGAATCCGCCCAGCAGCACCCCGCAATCCATCGATCTCACACCGCCGCCGGTGGATCTGAAGTCTATGCCTCGCAATATCTTTGTCGATCAGAAAAATTTCTGGCTGACTCCCTTACACATCAACGTGTCGGAGTTGCACTGGATCGTGCCGCTGGGCTTCCTAGGCGCGGCGCTGGTAGCCAGCGATACTGCGATCGAGAAACACGTTCCCACGGCGGCGAGCACGGTTTCCCATGCGGTCACGGCTTCGAATGCAGGACTCGCCGCTATGGCGGGGGTTGGCGCAGGATTGTATTTGTGGGGAAACGCTACGCACAATGACGACAAGCGAGAAACGGGCCTGCTTGCGGGCGAAGCGGGCATCGACGCTTTCGTGGATTCAGAAATCTTTAGTTACGCGTTTGGCCGCCAGCGACCTTTTACGGGAAATGGGCGCGGGCAATTTTTTAATGGCGGGACGTCGTTTCCATCAGACCATGCGGCGATCAGTTGGGCGATAGCCAGCGTGATTGCGCATGAATACCCAGGGGTTTTTACGGACGTGCTTGCTTACGGCGCCGCCACCGGTATTGATGCGGCGCGGTGGATAGGACACAAACATTTTGCTTCCGACGTGATCATTGGCAGTGCGATGGGGTGGTATCTGGGCCGGGAGGTCTTCCGTGCTCACTCGCGCTACAGCAACGCTGAGATTGCAAGGTGGGGAACGTTTATCAGGGGAGATGAAGACGAAGCTCATCAAGCGCGCAATATGGGATCGCCTTATGTGCCCCTCGATAGCTGGGTCTACCCCGCCATGGATCGTCTGACGGCGCTGGGATTGATTCACACCGGCTTTGCCGACATGCGGCCCTGGACGCGCATGGAATGTGCGAGACAGATCGAGGAAGCGGCCGGCTTGATCGGCGAGGAAGATGTTCCCGCTGAAGCGGAACACAGTTACGATTCGCTGCACGCAGAATTCACCGATGAAATCGACTTGCTGAAAGGCGGGACAAATGCCGAAGTGCGCATGGAATCGGCCTACACGCGCAGCATGGAGATCGCCGGCAAGCCGCTTACGGATGGAGATCATTTCGGGCAGACGATTATTAACGACTTCGGGCGGCCCGAAGAGCAGGGGTTCAACAACGTTTCGGGGATGTCGGGATGGGCGGCCTACGGTCCACTGGCAGTGTATGCCCGTGGCGAGTATCAGCACTCTGGCTCTGCGCCAGCCTTGCCGTTGACGGAGCGAGAGGCTATTGCAAATGCCGACTTCAGCCGGAGCGCAGTGACACCCCCGTTTCCATTGCCGCCCGATGTCCCAACATCGGCCTTCAATGAAGCGCGTTTCCTCGATATCTATGTTGCCTTGAATCTTGCGGATTGGCAGCTTTCCTACGGAAACCAAAGCCTGTGGTGGGGGCCCTCACAGGGCGGACCGCTGATGTTCAGCGACAACGCGCAGCCACTGCGGATGTTTCGCGTCAACCGGGTAGCGCCATTCACTCTGCCGAGCTTGCTCAAAGTGCTGGGGCCGATGCGGGTGGAGGGTTTCATCGGCCAGTATTCTGGATACGAATTTATTTTCACTCCGACAGGATTGGTGGGGCAGTATGGCCAGTCAGTGAATCCGCAGCCGATTGTGCATGGCGAGAGAATCAGTTTCAAACCCACGCCTAACCTTGAGATTGGGCTTTCACGCACGACAGATTACGGAGGGCCGGGCTATCCGCTGACCTTGCACTCGTTTCTGCGAAGCATGTTTTCCACGGGCAACACCCAGGCTGGGAATCCTAACAAGCCGGGTTCGAGACGGTCTGGGATGGACTTCAGCTACCGCATTCCAGGACTTCGCAATGGAATGACTTTTTATGCCGAGGGCTTGGCCGAGCACGATGAAATTACGCCCTTGATCGGACCCGATGTAGCGGCCTGGTTAGCAGGAATTTATATTCCACGACTGCCAAAGATTCCCAAGCTCGATTTTCGAGTGGAAGGCGGATATACAGACCCACCCTACAGCGGCGGGGATGTCGCATTTGGAGCGTTTTATTGGGACGGTACGTGGATCACAGGATTTCAGAATGCGCATCACCTGATGGGAAGCTGGATGGGCCGCCAAGGGCAGGGGGCGCAAGCCTGGACGACGTACTGGTTCACACCCCGAAATAAACTGCAGTTTGGCTTCCGACATCAGAAAGTGAGCCAGGAGTTCATATCCAATGGTGGGACATTAGCGGACGCGAACGTGCGCGCTGAGTTCTGGCCGAATTCCAGCATCGGGCTGACAGCAGGTGTGCAGTATGAGCGCTGGCTGTTTCCAGTGATTCAGCCGAGCGCCACGAGGAATGTGACCGCGAGTGTGGGAATTCTTTGGTGGCCGAGTAAACTCGGGTGGCATCGGCGAGCGAGCCAACCATGAGAGAGCGCAATTTACGGGCAGCAAGATGGGTAATCCCTACAGCGATAAGATTGCGCAAAGCCTGATAAAATCGCTGTCTAAGGGTTTCACAAGCAACCGAGCCGACAATAACCAGGAATGATCGAAACCGAGATCCAACCAAGAACCGTAAGCCGTGAAGAAACCGGCGAGGCATTGACGCCGGAAAACGAAATTTCACTGCTCGATTACCTAATCATCCTGCTGGAACGCAAGCGGTTCATCGCCGGCTTTGTGGCCAGTGGAGTGGCTCTTTCTGTGCTGGTTGCGCTGGTGCTGCCGGTCGAATACGAAGGCAAGGCCGTGCTGCTTCCCCCGCAGCAAAATTCCTCAGTAGGTTCGTCGTTGACGGGGCAGGTCGGTGAAGCGTTGGGATCGCTGGCTTCGCTTGCCAGCGGCCTGAGCCTGAAGAATCCTGTCGATATGTATGTTTCCCTGCTGAAAAGCCGCACCGTGGAAGATGGCATGATTCAGCGTTTCGGTCTAATGCAGGAGTATCACAGAAAAAAAATGACGGATGCGCGCAAGGCTTTGGAGCACCATGTCACGGTAACCGCCGGTACGAAAGATGGCCTCATCCGAATCACCTTCGAAGATCGCGATCCCAAGCGCGCCGCGGAGCTGGCGAACGGGTATGTAGAGGAGTTTAGGAGACTCTCGGAATCGTTGGCCATTACGGAAGCGGCGCGGCGGCGACTGTTTTTCCAAAGGGAATTGGAGCAGTCGAAGGCCGACCTCACCCTGGCAGAAGATGCCATGACCAAGACGCAGGAAAAAACCGGCGTAGTGGAGATCGGCAGCCAGGCCCGAACACTGATCGAGCAAGCCGCGGTTTTACGGGCGCAGGTAACGGCCAAGGAAGTACAAATCGAAGGCATGCGATCGTTCGCCACCGAGGGTAATCCTGAACTTGTTCTTGCCAAGCAGGAACTGGCCGCTTTGCAAGCGCAATTGCAGCGTGTCGCCGAGTCCGAGGAAAGCCAGGGCTCGGGTCTGAATCTTTCCAAAGGCCGGGTAACACAAGAGGGAATGGAATATCTGCGCCGCTACCGGGACCTGAAGTATGCGGAGACGGTCTACGAATTGTTGGCAAAGGAACTTGAGATCGCCAAACTGGACGAAGCGCGTGAAGGGGCGATTATTCAGGTGGTCGATTCAGCCGTTGTTCCCGACAAGAAATCCTTCCCACCCCGGACTCTCATCGTTATAGGCATGACAATTTTGTCCGTATTTATGGCGGTATTTTGGGTTATCCTGCGGCGTCGAGTTGACGTCGCCTCCGAGTTGCCGGAAAATCGACATCGCATTCGAGTTATCCGCCAACTGTGGAGATCGAAATCCAAGGAAATGTGAGCAACTTTCCAGCCTTCATCGGGTTATGGCGAATATGACGATACTCGGGTCTTTTCCCCGCCCGTGCAGCGTAGCCGTAGACCGCCGTTACCTCGATGTTACCTGCGGGATTCTGTTGTGGAAAGATTTTTTGATAGCATGTCCGGGTCCTGTATAGGCAGCATGTAAATTTGGCCGAAATATCGGGGGCACCCGAGCCCTCAATAACCTCTTAAAGGAAGCTTTGTTACACTAACCTGAACATATGCGCGTTCTGTTTCTGAATCCACCCTTCCATCCTCGATTTTCCCGCGAGCAGCGCAGTCCGGCCGTTACGAAGAGTGGGACTCTCTACTACCCAAAGTGGCTGGCCACGGCGGCAGGAGTGGCCATCCGGAACGGGCACGATGTTGATTTGCTGGATTCGCCGGCAGCGGGTTGCACGGTGCAGGAAGTGATCGACCGGATTCAGGCGAAGAATATTGAAGCCGTCGTCTGTGATACATCTACGCCGAGCATTCTGAACGACGTCAGTGTGATCGAGTCTCTGGTGCAGGCCAAGCCCGCCTTGCATGTGCTGATGGTGGGGCGGCACGTGTCCTCGCTTCCCCGGGAAACGCTCGCCACGTCCCATGTTCTGGAGGCAGTGGCGATACGCGAATACGAGTACACGGTGCGCGACTGGCTGGCGGCCAAAGCCTGTGGCGCAGACCTTTCCGGCGTGGAGGGGCTGGTATGGCGGCGGCGCGGCGGCGAAATTGTGAACAATGCTCCGCGTCCGGCGATCGAAAACCTTGATGAGCTGCCCTTCGTGACCGAAGTTTACAAGAGGTTTTTGCATACTGCGGATTATTTCTACGGCCACTCACTGTGGCCGCTGGTGGTTTTCGACACCAGCCGCGGCTGCCCGTATCACTGCTCGTTTTGCGTCTATCCGCAGACCTTCAGCGGACATAGAATGCGCTACCGCTCGGTAAGTAATGTAGCCGAAGAGTTCGATTTTGTAGCCCGCGAGATGCCGGAGATCAAAACCGTCATGCTCGAGGACGACACTTTTATCATCAGCAAGCCTCGCACGCTTGAACTAGCGAAGGAACTGATCCGCCGCGGCAATAAACTGCCCTTCGACGCCAACTGCCGCGCCGACATTGGCGCGGAAGGCGAACTGCTTTCCGCTTTGCACAAAGCCGGCGCCCGGCTGTTTTGCGTAGGATTTGAGAGTGGCGACGTTGAAGTGATTCACGGCATGAAGAAAAACAATGACGACCGGCGGGATGCGAAGTACCACGAGGAAGCCTATCGCTTCGTACGGCGTTGCCGGGAAGCGGGCATCATGGTACATGGCTGCTTCATGGTGGGAAACCTGAACGAAACCCCGGCCAGCATGGAAAAGACGTTGCAATTCGCGAAAAAGCTCCGGCCGGATACGGCCCAGTTCTTCCCCATCATGGTGTATCCCGGCACGGCCGCCTATGAGGAAGCCAAGAAGCGCGATTATATCCAGATTGAGGATTGGGGAGCGTGGCTGACCAAAGACGGATTGCACAACAGCGTGGTGAATCTGCCGAACATCACGCATGAGGAACTGGTCAGCTTCTGTGACCGGGCGCGACGCAGCTTTTATCTGAACCCATCCTACCTGGTATACAAGATGAAACAATCGGCCAAAGACCGGCGCGAATTGCAGCGAAACCTCAAAGGCTTCGTCACACTCTCGAAGTATCTTCTGCGCGGCAGCCGCCACCAGCAAAGCAGCAAAGCCGAGATCTCTCCGGCGCGCAGAGCTGCAGCGCGAGCTGCGAGCGCGCAGGGGGACTAAACTCAACCCTAGCGAGTCGCCATTTCCGCACTCGCCAGCGTGCCTGTTTTGCCGCACCAGATCGATCGCGCTTCCTCGCCGCACACTTCGGTATCATAAGATTTAGCTGGGTCGAACTGTCCTTCGGTTTCAGAACGCAATCTGAGGAATTGACCATCGCCACCAGATCGGTATCGATCATCATCCCGACTTTTAACGGCGCCAGCCGCATCGGCAGTTGTCTCGACGCATTGTTGCCACAAGCCAGCGCGCACAACGCCGAGATCATTGTGGTCGATGATGGATCAGAGGACAATACTGCAGACGCGGTGCGGCAGTATCCTGCGGTTCGGCTTATCTCTCAAGCCAACGGCGGACCCGCGGCTGCACGAAATCACGGTGCGCAGGAGGCCTGGGGCGAAATCATCGTTTTCACGGATGACGATTGTGTTCCCATACCCAGTTGGCTCGATGCCATGCTCAAGCCGTTCGCGGATTTGGAAGTGGTTGGGACCAAGGGAATTTACGGAACGCGTCAACCCAGCCCAGTGGCGCGCTTCGTTCAATTGGAGTACGAAGACAAATACCGGACGATGGCAAAATTCCCGTACATTGATTTCATCGATACGTATTCCGCCGCTTTCCGGCGCGACAAATTCCTAGAGATTGGCGGCTACGATACGTCATTTCCGGTGGCCTGCGCCGAAGATGTGGAGCTTTCCTATCGCATGTCGGCTCGCGGGTGGAAGATGAAGTTCGCGCCTGAGGCGGTGGTTTACCATACTCACCCCGATACTCTGTCGGGTTATCTAAGGAAAAAATACAAATTCGCTTTCTGGCGTATGCTGGCCCTGCGCAAGAATCCGGAGAAAGCTGTGAAAGACAGCCATACGCCGCAGCTCATGAAGCTTCAGCTTTTGTTCCCTCCGGCATTGTTAGCCGGGCTGGGCATTGATGTGGCTGCACGGCCGGCGATTCCCGTTTCCGTGATTGTGCTGGCTGCTTTCCTCATCAGCACCGTTCCTTTTGCTTTGCGGGCCGCAGCAAAGGATACGCTCGTAGGATTGCTTTCGCCGCTGCTGCTTGTGGCGCGGGCTTCAGCGCAATTGCTGGGCGTGGTTGGCGGCGTGATCTATGCCAGCCGCCAGCACACGCGCAATCTTGGGGCTGCGGGGCAGATCGGCCTTCGCTAAGAGGCTCTCCGCGGCTGAACATCCAATTGAAATAGTTCGATCAGTAGGCGTTCTTGCTGTTGAACATGTGGAGCGCGGTCATGATGATGATCTGGAGATCGAAGGTGAGACTCCAGTTGCGCAGGTAGTACAGGTCGTATTCCACTCGCTTGGCAATTGAAGTATCGCCACGCCAGCCATTGACTTGAGCCCATCCTGTAATACCAACTTTGAACATGTGACGCGCGTTGTAGCGGTCGAATTCTTCCAGAAACGTCTCAACGAAATGGGGACGCTCGGGGCGAGGTCCGACAATACTCATGTCTCCGGTGAGAACGTTGAGAAATTGGGGCAGTTCATCGAGATTCCATTTGCGCAGAAAAACGCCGACGCGGGTTCGCCGCGGATCGCTCGCCGAGGTCCAGCGGGTATCACCCTCTTCGCGGCTTCCCGGTTTCATGGTGCGGAACTTAAACATGCGGAACACGCGGCCATTCAGGCCGACGCGGTCCTGGATGAAAAATATGGGACCGCGGCTGGTCAATCGGATAGCGAGCGCTATGGCAAGCGTAAGGGGAAGAGTGAGCAGCAGAAAGAATGCCGAGAAAACAACGTCGAATATGCGTTTCTGAAACAGATAAGATCCGCTCTCCGCGAGGGTCGAGCGGAGATCCAGCATATGCATTCCGCCCAAGTCGATGACGCGGTCCCTCACGCCCACCGTCTCGCCCAGGTCGACGATCACGCGAATGGGAGCGCAGAGCTTTTCGAGATGAGGTATGACCTTTTCCACGTCGCCCAAGCGATTGGAAGGCAGAGCGACGATGACATCGTTAATAGAATGTCCATTGGAAAATGCGGGAATCGCATCGATGTCATAAACGGGTCCCTCGACGGCAATCTCCTGGCCGGGAAGGCCGACGAAGCCAACCACCCGGCAAGGAAGGACCTCGCCGTGTTCGAGGGAGGTGGCCACGCGCCGCGCGAAGCGGTCCGCTCCGACCAATAGAACCTTAACGATCTTGCGATCGCGTTTGCGGCGGTACTCCAGATAAACCCGGAAGAGTACGCGAGCAATAGTCGCGTACACAAACAAGAAAAGCGCACTGAGGCATATGACGATTCGTGAATAGGTGGCTCCGCGATAGAAAAACGCCACCACCAACACCACCGCGTAGGTGAATGCCAAGGCTTCAAGCAGACGACGACTCTTGCCTCCGGGCGCATACAGTTGTTCCACACTCCATAGCCCAGATTCTTCGGCGGCAATCGCCCAAAGGATGGTGGTCAACAACAGAATTCCCCAGTAGGAAGGCAAACCTAACGGAGGCCTTCGCTCGAGGAAAAAATTGATGCCGAAACGAATCTTCACCGCAGAGAAATAGGCGGGGATGGGCAACAACAGAGTGAGGATTCGAAGGTATAGGCGTACGAAACTAAGGCGACTGCGAATCATACAATTCAAACTTCGCAATTCAGGGTTAGGTTCTTACATTGGTTGCAGTCAATAGAAACACGTTGCCGCTTAAAAAGCCTCGCCGGGCGAACCGGGGAAAGATCGCCAGACGGAGCCTTGCGGTCTGTTTTGCCCCCTATGTCTGATTTCTACGTTCATTCATAGCATGTTATCCCGTGCGCAATCAAGAGGTTGTAATCGGAAGATAACTTTTTGTGGACCAGAGTAGGCTTTATGGGACCGGACGCCAGGCCGTGGGCAGCGAGCTGCCGGGTGCGGGGTTCACTTAAGGTGTTTCACAGGCTGGGATTTCCTGCCATTGTGTAGAATGGAAAGCCGGACGCAGACCACCTGCGAACCGATAATCAATCATCCATGATGCAAAAGTCACTTCTGTTCGCGCCGTTTGTATTGTGCGCTGCGCTCTGTTTTTCACAAGACCTGGGCGACAGCTTGTCGCAAGGACTATCCCAGCAAGGGCAAGCCCCCGTAGATTGCTCGGACCCATCGATGTCAGGCAGTCCTCAATGCGCTGCATCGCAGGCTCAGCAAACCAACCCGCAGGGAGGATCTTCGCCCTCAGCACTTCCCAGTCGAACTCCAGTGTTGAATGGAGGAACCGGTCAGGATCAATTCGCTCCCAGCACGCCGCCGAAGAATCCTTCCCAATTGCCACACCCAGAGACAACGATTCACCCCGAAACGGAGTTCGAGCAGATGGTAGCCGACATGGTGGGCCACCCACTGCCACTGTTTGGCCAGTCGTTGTTTGCGCAGCCCCCAAGCACTTTCTCGCCGGTCGACTGGATGCAGGTGCCGAGCGATTACGTCATCGGACCAGGGGATCAGCTTCAGATCAAGATCTGGGGGCAGGTTGAGGCCAACCTGCGCGTGATTGTGGATCGCTCCGGCCAGGTCTACATTCCTCAGGTCGGCCAAATCTCAGTCGCCGGCATTCACTACGGCGATTTGGAGCAACACCTCAAAGATGAGATTTCCAAGTCGTTCAAGAACTTTAATCTGACAGTCAATATCGGCCACATACGTTCGATTCAAGTATTTGTGGTCGGCGAAGCCCGGTATCCCGGAACTTATACAATCAGCGCTCTCAGCACTCTGGTGAATGCAGTTTTTGCATCGGGTGGTCCCTCCGCGCAGGGATCGCTGCGCAATATCCAGGTGCGGCGCGATGGAAAAACGATTACTGATTTCGATTTGTATGATCTGCTGATCAAGGGAGACAAATCCAAAGACGTCCGTCTTCTTTCAGGCGACGTGCTTTACATTCCGCACGTCGGTCCTCTGGTCGCCATCTCCGGCTCGGTAAATGTGCCAGCCATCTATGAAGTGAGAGATAATTCGACGCTCGAGGATCTGATCCAAATTGCGGGCGACTTAAGCACGGTAGCCGACACGAACAAAATCACAATTGACCGCTTTGTCGATCATCAAGCGCGGACGACCCTGGAGTTTCCCTACGACGAGCAATCGAGGGCACAGCCGCTGAAAGACGGCGACATAGTACGGGTTTTTTCCATCATCCCAAAGTTTGTCGACACAGTGACGTTGCGCGGCAACGTCGCCAACCCCGGCCGTTACCCGTGGAAGCCGGGCATGAAAATCCGCGATCTGATTCCCGACGCGCAGGCATTGCTTACCCGCCGCTACTGGCGCGATCGAGCCGAAATCGTTACTGGGCGCGCAACAGAATACCCGATTCAGAAAGAGGCTCCGCCCCCAGCTCCCATTTATGTCTTGCCGCAACAACAACTGAACGGCACGACCACTGCCGGCGGCGTGGCGCCCAACGTCGTCGGCACCACGGGCGCCGCTACGAACACCACCGGGCAGTATCCGCCGGTGCAGTATGCTCCGGGCCAATATTCGGGAGGGCAGTATTCAGGCGGAGGGCAGACGTCGAATACCGGGGCGGAGGTTGCGTACGATCAGAATGCACAAAATGCAACTACTACCTCGTCGACGATGACTGGGCTGCCGCCGGGAACTCAGCCGCTAGCTTCGACAACGACAGGGACGTATCCGGGAACTTATCCAGGAGCTTATCCATCACAATATCCATATGGGACAACGCCGAGCAGCAACGTGGTCGAAAATGTCCGCCGTTATGCCCCGGAGATTAATTGGGACTACGCGATCGTGCAGCGAGTCAATCCGCAGGATCTTACCTCCAAACTACTTTGGTTTAGCCCACGCAAAACCATCATCGAGGGGGAGGAACAAACCAATCTCGAATTGCAGCCGGGGGATATCATAACTATTTTTTCGCAGCGGGATATCAGCGTTCCGCAAGCCGACGCCTCGCAATACGTGATAATCGAAGGCGAGGTGATGCGGCCCGGAGTCTATAAACTTGAAACCAACGAAATGCTGCATTCGATTCTGGAACGGGCCGGCGGTCTGACTCCGAATGCTTACATTTATGGGGCGGAACTTACGCGTGAATCGGCGAAGCTGGATCAGCAACGAAGCATGGACGAACTGGCGCAACAGATGGAGGTGCAAACCCGGCAGGCGGCGCTTTCGATTGCGGCTTCGGCTGCGCCCGGAGATTTATCGCAATTGCTGGCGGCACAGCAGGCCATCATCACCCAATTGCGCAGCACTCGGGCCAGCGGGCGCGTGGCGCTCGCGGTAAGACCAAAAGATAAAAACATCTCCGACTTTCCGAATATAGCCATGGAAGACGGGGACAAACTCGTAATACCTCATGTACCTTCGACCGTCTCGGTCGTGGGAGATGTTTACAATCCCGGGTCGTTCGTGTTCGAGCCGCGCAATAATGCCGGCGCATACCTCGAAATCGCGGGCAGGGGAAAACCGCAGTCCGATATGCGGCACGCCTTTGTGCTTCGGGCAAATGGGGTGGTGGTCGCCGCCAACAACGTCAATGGCCTTTTTACGGGATCTAAGTTTGACCGACTTCATCTTTATCCGGGCGATCAGATTGTCGTACCTTACAAACTTCCGACCGGCGCCTTTGTTCGCACTTTGCGCGACTGGACGCAGATCAGCGGACAACTGGCTCTCACCGCCGCTGCGCTGGCGGTTGTAGCACCGTGATTTAAGAGCAATCGAGGAGTGATTGCTCAAACAGATACCCGCGATCGCAAAAGGAAGCTGCTCTTGGTGGCGCGCCTCTTGAAACGAGATGCCTTCGCGTACGCAAGGCAGGGTGAGATCCAAGCCCCGCAAAAACCCCGACCTTCGACTCAATGAAGCTGTATCTCATGTTTCCGACATCTCGCACGCCTTTTCGATGTCGAGCACGTGCAGGAGCCGATCCTTCAGTTTGTGAACTCCCAAAATCACGTTGCGCACTGAACCGCGCAGAGTTTCGGGCGGTGCTTCAAAGCTGGTCTCTTCCACCTCGACCACGTCTCCAATCTCATCCACCAGCAAGCTTACGGCTCCATCCTCAGAGCGCACAACGACGTTCATAGCACGAGTGCCAGCAGGAGCCGGCTGCAATTCCAGCCTGCGGCGCAAATTAACCGCGGTGACGATCTGCCCGCGAAGATTAATGAGGCCGCTCACGACACTCGGCGCAAGCGGGACTCGAGTCATCTCGAGCGAGCGAATCACCTCCTGAACTCCGCGCAGTTCAACTCCAAATAACAGCTTATCGAGATAGAAGGTGCAAAACTGCGAAGTCCGAGCCATAGATCAGGGTGTAGCCTCAGCGCCGCCTGCAACGGCGGAGTGGCGTGCCATATTCGATTCCGCGCTGCGCAGGATTGCAGGGATGTCGAGCAACTCGGTCACGCGCTCGCCAATCACGACGGAGTAAAGTACCGAAGCGCGCGTGGCCTCCATGCGAACCTCGGCGCGGTCTTCCACAATGTCAAGAATCTGTTCAACTACCAAACCAAAACTGCGGCCCTCGTGATTCAGGACAAGAACCTGAATCGGCCCCGAATCAGGCGAGGGCGGAATTTGCAACGCCCGCAGTTTCGCACGCCGTTCTTCCAGCACAATATTGAGACGGACCAAAGGCAGAATCTGGCCGCGGTATTGCGTGACCCACTGGCTGCCTGACATTTCTATCTGAGAAACGGGAAATTCTTCCAACCGTGCCAGAGTACTGAGCGGGATCGCCATGCGCGAACCTCCCGGCCCGGAAAAAAGCAGGAAGGTTTGCTTCTCTGCCGTTCCTGAGCCTTCGGCCGCTCGCTCGTTTAATGCGCGTTCGTGGCTTTCCGTAATAACGCTGGCGCGCTGCGCCAGGCCAAGAACATCGAGGATGAGGGCAACCTTGCCATCCCCCATGATGCTGGAGCCGGCGAAAGTCTTGATGGTCTTCAGTTGCTTGCGCAGGGGCTTGACGACAATTTCCTCGCTGTCGTTGATCTGATCGACGACCAGGCCGAATTGCCGGTCGCCAGCCTGCAAAACGACGACGTTGACGGCGCCATCAGCGCCGGGAGCGGCATCTGCCGAAAGTTGCAACTCGCGCTCGAGATAGACAAGAGGCAATAAGCGTCCACGCAGGCGGTACACGGGAGCGCCGTGCACCAACTCGATTCCCTGGGCTACTTTGTCAGCTTCCAGACGGACCAATTCCAGCAGGCTCAATTGCGGGATGGCATAACGATCGCCTCCGCAGGTAACGACCAGAGCCGGGATGATGGCGAGGGTGAGGGGAATCTTGACCCTGATGGTGGTGCCCTGGCCTGCCACCGACTGAAGATCGACGCTGCCGCCAATCCGCTCGACATTGGTTTTCACAACGTCCATGCCCACGCCCCGGCCGGAAACGTTGGTGACTTTTTCTGCCGTGGAGAAGCCGGGCAGAAATATCAGATTGAAAATTTCGCGTTCTGACATTCGCGCAGCTTGTTCGGAGCTCATGACTCCACGCTCGACCGCCTTTGCCCGGATTCGCTCCTCGTTCAATCCTGCGCCATCGTCGCTGATTTCGATATTGACTTGTCCACCCTCGTGAAAAGCGCGTAATTTCAGACGCCCGTTGGGATCTTTGCCCTTTTTCACGCGCTCGGCCGGAAGCTCGATTCCGTGGTCCACGGAATTGCGAACCAAATGGGTAAGGGGATCCTTGATGGCCTCGATGATGGTTTTGTCGAGCTCAGTCTCCTTGCCCTCCATTTCGATCTCTACCTGTTTGCCGCAACTGAGGGCTACGTCGCGCACGGTGCGGGGAAACTGGTTCCAGATGTTGCCAATCGGCTGCATGCGGGTTTTCATGATGCCTTCCTGCAGCTCGGTTGTAATCAGGTTCAGACGCTGGGACGCGGCCAGGAAAGCCGGATCCCTCATGCGGCTGGAGAACTGCAATACCTGATTACGGGCCAGCACAAGTTCACCCACCAGGGTCATGACTTTGTCCAGCAATCCGACGTGGACGCGGACGGTGCTTTCAGAGGCGCTAGCCTGCGCTGCGGGCGACTGCAGGATGTGTTGCCCGTCGACTTCTTCCGCAGAGCGTGGCATAGCCGGTTGCGGCGTTTCTGCCACATGCCGACGAGCTTCGTGTCCGGGTTTACCCGTTGCGGCTGCTTCAGTCGAATGGGCTTTTGCGGGCGATGTCGGACCCGGGTTCCTTGAGACGGTTCCGGGGGTTGCCCCTGGGCTTGCTGGCGATGTTTTTTGGCCGCCGCCCGCTCCGGGCTGTTGTAATCGAGTCAGTTTCTCGCGCAAATCCGGGTAATCGCTTTCGCCATCTTTACCGGTCGATTCGATCTGGCTCAACATCTGGCGAACAACATCGACCATGCCCAGAAGGCCCGTGGTTATCTCGGGATTTAGAGTAAGTTGACCGTCCCTGAGGCGGGTCAACAGGTTCTCGCCCACATGCGCAACTTTTTCCAGATTGCCAAACCCGAGGAAGCCGCACGTGCCCTTGATCGTGTGAATGGTGCGAAATATTCCGGCGAGGGCGTCCCGGTCGCGCGGGTTCTTTTCCAGCCCGACCAAGTCACGATCAAGCCGGTCCAGATTTTCATAACTTTCGACGAGAAAATCTTTAACGATGTCGCCGTCGTTCATCCTGTAATCTATCGGCGGAAGAGTGGTTTGCATTAGAGGGAGCCACCTGGAACGGCGTGGGCGACCGCAATTTTCAGGTGATATGAAGATGGAGTGTTTTCGTAACCCGAAAACACCGGCAGGATTCTTTTGCCGGAGCCATTGGCCCCATTCCTATTGTTCGATCACGACGACGGAAGGATAAGCGTTAGTCGGCGACTCATCGATGTAAAAGGTCACGTTCCCGTTGGTAACGGCCACGGTTTCGCCGCCGATGCTGGCAATGCCATTGCTGTTCACGGCGTACGTGGATGAGGCGTCTAAAGCCTCGTTGGGAATCAGCAGCGAACACCCGGACTGCATACAGTAGGACGAATTAGAGTAGCTGGCACTTTGTATTCCAGTGAATTTAGCGCCGGTCGGGTTAACACTGGAAGAGCCGGCAAATAGCGGCGTGGACGCACTCAGGGCTTCGTCGGTGCCATAAAAGTAGTAGCCGGTGAGGTAGAGGTTGGAGAATGGCGGGGGCGGAGCAAGCGAGGGAGTTTGAAATTCGAGCTGTCCGAACTGAGCGGTCGCATCGGTGCTCAACAGAAAGCCCGTCACGCAGCTGGCCAGCACGACGCAATTTTGGCGGGTAAGTGTGCTAGAAACCGGAATCACGTAGCCGACCAGAGGATGATCGCCAATATTCTGCCCCGCCGTGGGCGCGGACAAGGCGAACCTGCCGGTGTTGCTGTCGACCGAATAAACGCCTGAAAGCGCAGTCGTGCCCAGGGTTCCCGCCTGGTCTTCGTACTGGGTGCCGGTGAAATCGCCCGCTCCGTCAAATTGCAGGAGGCCAATGTTCGCATCAGCCCCGGCGCCCGACAGCCCTCCGGTGCGGAACATATGAGTGTTCTGCAACGAGGCACTGCTGAAAGGCCCGACCGCACTAATCGCTTCGCCACCAATCACCGGATTGTTCGGCCCAGGCGTGCCGGTGTTAACGACAATGGACTCCTCGGCACTTACTACGTAGACCGCAAGGTTGTTGAATGAGGAAGAACCGACAGTGAGGCTGGCTGTGCCACGGCCGGTGCTTCCATCCACTGTGCCCAACGTTCCCGTGCCGCCAGTCAATGCCGATTGCACGACGCCACCTGCGTTGATATCGGCAGCAACTGAACTCAAACTGGACGAACCAGCGCTGAATGATCCTGCTGCGGCAAAGCGGCCGCCACTGGAATCCCATCCGGCGAAGCCAAAGGCGTAGAGTCCAGCCAATCCGCCCGAAAACGCGGAATTGTCCTGCAAGCGAAGGATTCCCGTGGCCCTTGTTCCTGTGCCGGTATTGTCGTCGAATTCGATCAAACGGCCGGTTGTGTAGACTCCCGCGGCGCCCTGTGAGTTGGCAACGCACTCGCCAGTCAGGGCATTGGAACTTGTCGAGCAGCCACCCATACTGATGGCAAAAGTGGTCGATCCCGACGAAGTGGTCAGGGTCAAACAACCTCCCTGGGAAACCGTGGAATAGGCGGTCTGTTCAAGAAGAGCATAAGAACCGCCGCTGATTGAGGCTTGTGTCTGCGAACCGCCGGTTCGCATGACGTCTTCCACGCCAGCCGTGATATTCCCGCTGCCATCCGCGGAGAAGCTGCCGGCCGTGACCACTGGCCCCGCGGCATCAAAGCCGCGCAGCATAAAGGCATACGAACCTTTTAAGTTTGAATTGTTGGTGGTTGTACCGAGTTGGCCCGAACAGGCGCTGGTGGCAACCGTGTCCCATTGCCCGATATTCAGCGTCGCAGTGCCATAAGCCGGATATGGTAATTGACTGTCTTCCACCTGCACTACTGGGGTGTTGCTGGTGCACAAGGCAGGGGGAGTGCAGCCATTGCCATAGCCGTTCGGCGTTCCCGACACGACCGCAGAGGCTGAATTGTTTGTATCGGGGCTTAGGGTCATGCCTGGCGGTAGCGAGACGCCCGACGGATTGGAGATACTCCAGTTCAAATAAGGCGGCGTTCCGCCGCTCACCGACAACGCGAATGGCGGGTAAGGCGTGGAAGTGTAGGAGTCGGGATAATTGGGGACCTGAACGCTCAGGGGCGGAGGCGTGATTATGATGTAGTTCGTTTTTGATGTGGCTGACGACCCGCTCGCATCGGTGACCGTAAATGTGACGGTCGAGCAGCCCGCGCTCACCGGGGTTCCGTAGATGTAAGCCTTGCTGACCTCATTTGTGACTGCCGAGCCGAACGACACACCTGCCGGCAAAGTGCCGGAGGCGATGCCCCAGGTAAATGGCGCCGTTCCTCCTACAGCAGTCAAGTAGAAGATGGGCGCCGAGGCGGACCCGAATGCAACCCCGGCGATTCCAGTCCCGTGCCCGATGCCGCTAATCGGGTCATACTGGCAGCTTGTGTTGCCGCCGGAAACGTTTCCACCGATGGAAACGGCCGGGTTGATGACGACCCCCAGGGCCGCGGACTGGGTGGAGTCCGAGACCAGGGTGGCGATCACGGTCACTTGCGCAGGACTGAAAATTTGGCTCGGCTGCGGAGCGCTATAGGTTACTCCGGTCGCCGTTTGCTGGCTGAGCGCGCCGACTGGTCGCCCGTTGGGAGCCTGAAGGCTCCATGTCACTGGCTGATTCACAACCACTGCCACAGACTGGCCCGCATCGATGGTCGGCGAGCTGCTCGGCGTGGTGAACTGCAACGAAGCCGGGCCTGCCGGCTGGGAGCTGGCGGTAGAGGGCTGGCTGTTATTACTGCTGCATCCCGCCGCCAGCAAGCACAGGAAGAACAGAAATCCCAATCCTGCAAGATTAATTCGCTTCACTTGCCACGCCCTTCGATGAAAAGCAACGTCGTCAGTGGAATGGCTTCCGGTCGCACATTGTACTTCTGCCTGCAAATCCGGCCGTCATCGAACTCAATGCTCGCGCGCCGACTGATGAGGCGGTTGAGAGCTCTGCGGCTGCGCTTCCGCGGCAACGGATTGAGCCGGCGGCGGTAAACGTCTCAACTCATCCTTGATCCAATCGAATAGCCGGCCCCCTTTTTCTGCTGCAGCCAACTGGTTCACGTGATCGAACTCGTCCACCTCCGCCTGCTTAGGAGCCGCGTTGCGCAGCGCCTCCTGGCAAGCCAGCGGAGTATTATCGTTATCCTTCACCTGCTGAATCCTGATACGTGCGGAAGCCAGGGTCGGGAGCCACTTCACGGGATCGAGCGGCTGGACCTTTTTCAGAAATTCCGGGGTCGCAAAATTGGTGTGGTGGATATCTTCCTCCACAACCGGAGACTTCGCCAGCCAAACCGGCCAGTCTCCCCAGGGATCGAGGGCGTCGACGGCCTTGATGCGCGAATCGGCGGCGGCCGAGAGAATCGCAATCGTCCCTCCCGAGCCCTCGCCGAACATACCGACGCGGTTCATGTCTACATCGCCGCGCTGCGCCAGATAGTCGAGGATGAAGTGTACATCATGTACAGTGCTTCCCAGCGACTCCTGCAGTTCGCTGACGAACCATTGTTCCATGGGACGGCTTTGAAAACGGGGTCCGGTGAGGGCCGATACAAAGCCAACCGCCGCGACTCCTCCTGCGGTCACGCGCTCGCACCAGCCGTTGTTGCGAAACCGGTCAGTGTCTTCCTTATAGCCGTAGAGATAAAGCACTACTGGTGGCTTCTGCACTTTCTTGGGAAGGATGATCCACAGATCCAGCGGATCGCCTGGCCGCCACTGTACCTGCACCAAAGTGCGCACGAATGTACCTTGTTCCTCCGTCTGCGCGACCACCGGCGGCTTTGGCTCCAGTTTGCTGACGCCAACAGAAAGTGAACTCCAATCCTCCTGGACTTGCTTGTACAGAGGCTGCCCGGTTTTAGAATCGATGCCCGGGGGCAGCACTTGCGCAGGCTTATCCAGCTTGGGTGCAGCACTCTGCGCCGCCGGCATGGTTGTCGTTGGCGAGGGGGCCGAGCTGGTTTGTTCCTGGTTCTGAGTTTCCTGCTGGCTGGTGGCGGCCCATGCCGCATTCACCGCCAGAGAGCAGGTGCACAAAATAATTGCAGTGAGAAGGGACAAAAAGACAATTGACTTATGTTGAAACCGCACAACGAATCTCCCAATTAACGAATGAATTTGGTGCTGTTGTACTTCAACAGGACTCACGTGACAAAACTTCGCGCGCACTGGCAAGTGACGAGCACTCCACACCTCCAGCGCGAGCGCGAAGTATAAAACGCCGAGAGAGGGAGGGCAACTGCCCTCCCTCTTTCCGGCGAGCTAAGGTTAAGGCTTCTACTGGCGCAAGCCGAGTTCTTCAATGCCGAAGTCGGCGATGAACTCTACGTCGCTCTGTACGGTCAGTACCGAGCCGCCTACGTCGTTACCGAAATCAACCAGACAGGTGCTGGACTTGGAATTCCCGCCCTGCAAGGAGACTCCGGTGAAAACGCCTTTGCAAGCCGAGTGGCCGTTTACCGGGGTGACTTTGCTACCCGTCTGCTTGAAGTGCGAACGGTACACGAACAAGCCCAGGTTGCCGGTGTAGACGCCGTTGCTTCCGGTGACATTGGTCAAGAACGGAGCATAGTCGCCGAGGTAGGTGCAGCCGCTGCCGTTGCAGCCGGCGGCGATTTCCTCGTTAGCGATCATGTCGAGAACCGCAGCCGGCGTGACCACCTTGTTAGTTACAGGCGCGAAAGTAATCGTGCGGAGAATGGACCACAGCGGATAGCTTCCGTCCTTGATGTGGGTATAGGGAATCGTCGGGCAGGTGACGGTGAAGTCACAGACCGGCGGGTTGAAAGCGCCAGACGTATTGGGGTTCGGGTTGTCGAACTCGCCGCCGGGTGTGGCGAACATGGGATCGATGCCATCCACCGTCAGGTAATGGCCGAGGAATGAACTGCAGGACGTGCCGGTAATTTTGCTGCACAGCGTGCCCAGATTGGCATAGCCCGAGAAGGAGTAGCCGATTGGGTTGTACACCGATACGGCATAGCCGGCGGGGGTTTTCAGCAAATTGCCGACCGCCTTGACCAACTGGCTGGTGCCGATGGCGCGCAGGCGAACCGGCAAGCCGGGGGCGCTGTTCGAACTTCCCTGGCACTGGCTGCCAGCTTTGATATCAGTTCCGTCATAGCTCAGGAACAACGGGTCAAAGCAATTGGCCGTTGGATAAGCGACGCCATTTGAGTTGACCGTGCCCTGGTAGGTGCAATCGGTCGAGCTGAAATGGCCGGGGAAGACACTGGGGTCGTTGAACTGTTCCTGGCCACTGTCCGCGTTGGCGTCCGGAGCTGCGGAGTCGGCCAGCGGTCCGCCCTGTTGTGTGCGGATGCCGGTGAACTCAAACGTGTTGTAGGTGCCGGAGAGAGCCTCGCGTTGAATTACCTGGAGCGGTGCGGCGCTCGAGGCGAGGTTTGCCGCGCTTGCGGACTGCAGATCCGCCACGCAAGACGTGTAGCCTGAGTATACCTGCTGGAGAATCTGGCGATTGACGTTATTGTAGGTGTAGTTGGTGTTACCTGCCGCATCAGTGAATGTGTGACCCAGGTTATTGCTGTCTTCGTTGCCGGCGATGATGACGACAGGCACTGCGCCAACTGCGAGGGTGGTATAGCTGGGCAGGGTTCCACCTGCGAGCGGATCAGTTCCTGACAACGCCCAATCAGCGACAAAGAATTGAGAACCCTGATTGAAGGAATCGAGGAAGGGGCATCCGATTTTGCCCGCGTTCGCCGTTGTCGTACAACCCGGTGACTGGCCATAACCCAGACCGGCGAGTGTGCCGCCGTCCGTCTTCGGTGGCACGATGCCGTCATAAGCGGTCAGGGCGCGAGTTGTGGCGTAGAGAACGTCCTCGGGGCGAACGTCGGTTCCGGCGGCGTTGAAGTAGCAGTAATACTGCGAGGTCACCGTAACCGAGGAAACGTTGCCGCAGTATGCGGGCGCGGCGGGCGGAACGGGCTGATTCACGTAGGCCTGCGGGCTGGTATTGAGCGCAGTAACGATGTTAGGCGGAATCTGGTTTTCGGCTCCGCCGGAACACGCGGTACCTCCGCTCCCTCCATTGATGCCTCCCACCCAACAGCCATCGGTCATACCCTTAATTACGTTAACCGGGAAGCCCGAGATGGCTCCCATTGGCACTGTGGCATAGGCAGCGCCGATGCTCTTGAAATCCTTCTTGCTGCTTACAGTCGAGGCAGTTGCAGTGTACTTTTCGTAGGCGAAGAAGTCCTTGTCGCCTACGCCGGAGTCTGTCTGGAAATAGACGTAGGTATCGCAAGCGCCAGTTGTAGCCGTCGGGTCGTACACTACGAAAGTGGTGAGGCCGGTGTCAATAAGGCCGGTGCGCGAATCCGTGATCTGGGCGGTCTTGAAGGTGATCAGGCCATAAGAGCCATGATTCGACAGTTCCAGATTGGCGGCGGCATAGCCGAGAGCGTTGATTTGTGCCGACGATCCAACCCCGACGAACAGCAGGTTGGCTCCGCCGCTACAGTAATTTTGGGCACCGGCAACTGTGCCGAGCAGAAACAATGCTGCCAGCGCCAGCGCCACTGTAAAGAGTTTCTTCTTCATGTGGATGTCTCCTTAGTTAATGACCACAGGGGAAGGCCCCCGGTTTACAGCGCCCCCGCACACATATACTCCGAGCGCGCCACGCGAATTTTCGAAGTTACGGGTCAGAAAAGACAGGAAAGCGCGCAATCAGTACGTCTCATTGCGCGCACCAACTATGCCCAAGGGCTGTTAAGGCAGGATGACGGAAAAATTAATCCCCGGTGAATTCTTGCCGCCAGTGTTTCTTCGCGATCAACAGGCGCTGTCGGGCGGCCATTGTGCAACTACTTGCACATTCGCATAGTGTGGTAGTGCTCGCCGGTCACACTGGGGCGAGTCTGTTCCTGTACAGTGGGCAACGGTTAGAAAAGTCAAGGGTCGCGCGAGGGCAGCGCAATTTTTCTGAAGTTCCTGTTCTTACAATAAACTGCCTGGCTAAGCACCGATCCAATCCGGGCGGCGGGGACTCTGACCGCTGACCTCTACTTCTCGTACTTCTTTAAATCCAGTGCGGCGGAATTCATGCAATAGCGCAGGCCCGTTGGCGCGGGACCATCCTCAAAGACGTGACCCAAATGCGCGCCGCACTTGGCGCAGCGCGCTTCGGTGCGAACCATTCCATAGGTGGAATCAGTGTGTTCTTCCACTTTGCTTTTATCGGCCGGTTGATAGAAGCTTGGCCATCCGGTCCCGGAGTCGAACTTCGTAGATGAATCAAACAGCGGCTCTCCGCAGCACACGCAGTGGTAAGTTCCCGCGTCTTTCGTTTTCCAATATTTGCCGGTAAAGGCGCGTTCAGTTCCCGCCTCGCGCGTCACATGATATTGCTCCGGCGTGAGCTGCTTTCGCCACTCCTGCTCGCTCTTGTTCACCTTTTCCGTTATCTTTTCCGTCATGAATGTATCCTCCAACAAAAATCCAGCGAACTAATCCCCGGTGTTATCCCCGATCTTGCGGTAGTTTCCGCGAAAAAACAGCAGCGGGTCGCCCTGGCGCACAACCACATCCTCAACCTCGGCAATGAAGATGGTGTGGTCGCCAGCGTCTTCGGCGGTTTGCAGCCTGCACTCCAGGTACGCCAGTGCGCCGTGCAGGATGGGCGTTCCCTGTGCCGTGCGGTCGAAACGCGCTCCCGCTTCCTGTTCGGCGCGCCCGTGAGTGCGAGCCGGTTTGGCATAGTATTCGGAAATCGGACGTTGACGCTCGCTCAGAATATTCACTCCAAACCGCTTCTTTGCGTGCAGATGAGCATGGGTGCGCGCGGCGTGATCCACACAGACCAGGAGCAGCAACGGATCGAGCGAAACCGAGGCGACCGCATTTGCCGTCATGCCATGAACTTCGCCTTCGAGATCGACGGTAATAATGGTTACACCCGTGGCGAAACATCCCATGGCCCGGCGAAATTCGAGTGGATCGAGGCTCATCTCACTTTTTTATGCCTGCCTACATTACCACGCGGAACTGCCTGCCGGCGCCGCTGCTGATGTATGATTCGATGCATCGGAAGCTCGCGGGAAGCGCGATGACTGTAAGTTCAATAATTGCTGGTTCGGAGCCCGGTTTGCACAGCGCAGAAGTAACCGATCTCGAGCTTCCCATCTCGCCGGCTCTCGGGCTGCAGCTCATCGACTGCCCTGACTGCGATCTGCCCGCACTTCTTGCCGCAGCCCGCGCAGCGAAGGAAAAGTTCAAGCCCGGGACCGTTACCTATTCGCGCAAGGTTTTTCTGCCGCTGACGAACCTCTGCCGCGACTATTGCGGTTACTGCACATTCCGCCGCGACCCCGGCGATTCCGGTGCGCACACGATGACGCCGGAAGAGGTTCTCGCCGTCGCCTGTGCGGGAGAGAAACTCGGATGCACCGAGGCGCTGTTCAGCCTGGGCGACAAACCCGAACTACTGTTCCCCGCGATGCGCGGGAGGCTGCGTCATCTCGGCTACAAATCGACGCTGCATTATCTGGAAGCCATGTGCGAACTGGTGCTGCGCGAGACGACATTGTTTCCACATCCCAATCCCGGCCTGCTGAGCGCAGAATGGATCGAACGCCTCGCCTCAGTTTCGCCCAGCATGGGGCTGATGCTCGAAACCACGAGCGATGCGCTGCTGGCACCCGGAGCGGCTCACGACAACGCTCCTGATAAGGTTCCAGCGAAACGTCTGCATACCATCGAAGAAGCAGGAAGGCAGAAAGTTCCGTTCACCACCGGCCTGCTCATCGGTATCGGCGAGAGGGCTAAAGACCGCGTTGAAACGCTGATTGCGATTCGTAATCTGCACGAGCGTTACGGCCACATTCAGGAGGTAATCGTGCAGAACTTTCGCGTGAAGCCGTCGATACCCATGGCTCACTGGCCCGAACCCAGCCGCGGCGAGATGCTGCGCACTGCAGCAGTAGCTCGTTTGCTAATGCCGGGCGTCAACATTCAAGCTCCCCCCAACCTGAATGCACCTTATTATGATGAGTTGCTCGATGCCGGCATCAATGATTGGGGAGGAATTTCGCCGCTGACGCCCGATTACATCAATCCGGAAAAGCCCTGGCCGCACCTGGAGCAGCTTCGCTTGCGCACAGAAAGCAGAGGATTTCAGTTGCGGCAGCGGCTGCCGGTTTACCCTGAATTTCTACCGCAAGCTTTATCACGTGGAGGATTGCTGGCCCAGAAGCTTGGCGCAGCCTGCGATCGCGATGGACTCGTCCAGGAAATGAGGGCGGCATGATTTGCGTGCTCACCGGCGGCACTGGTGGGGCCAAGTTTGTAGATGGCCTTCGGCAAGTTATTCCCGCTGAACAGATTACGCTGATCGTCAACACCGGCGACGATTTGCTCTGGTGGGGGCTTTACGTTTCTCCCGACATCGACTCCATTACCTATGCGCTCTCCGGCCTGCTCAGCCGCGAGCGCGGCTGGGGAGTAAAGGGTGACACGTTCCTTTGCCTGCAAGCCATGAAACAACTCGGGGAACCGATCTGGTTCCACACCGGCGACCGCGATCTGGCCGTTCACCTGCTGCGCTCGCGACTGCTGGCTGAAGGCAAGACATTGTCGGAAGCCACCGCGATCATATGCCAGAAGCTGGGAGTCAAGGCGCGTATTCTTCCGATGAGCGATTCGCGCGTGGAAACGCGCGTTGACACGCCTTCGGGCGAATTGAGCTTTGAAGAGTATTTTGTGCAGCGCTGGTATCAGGATCCGGTGAACTCGGTTCGCTTCGCGGGAGCTTCCGATGCCGAGCCTGCCCCGGGTGTGATCGATGCCATTACGTCGGCCGATGCCGTGCTGATCGCTCCGAGCAATCCCATCACCAGCATTGGACCAATTCTTTCCGTGCCGGGAATTCGCGAAGCTCTGCACAGCGCCAAGGGCAAGATCGCGGCGGTGAGTCCGATCGTGGGCAATGCGCCGGTCGCCGGCCCGGCGGGCATTCTGATGGCGGCCCAGGGACTTTCCTGCTCGATCGCGGGCGTAGCCAAGGCCTACGAGGATTTTCTCGATCTTCTGGTCTGCGATTCACGCGACGCGCGCGGGGCGGAGGGGCTGCGCGGCAAAGGTTTGCGCGTGCAGTGCACGCAAACCATCATGAGCTCGTCAGAAGACCGCTCGGCGCTGGCTCGAACGGTTCTTTCCCTGGCCTGTGGCGGACTGCTTCGCGATGAGGCGGCTGCGGGCGGTTCGATATCGGAAGCATCGGGCGAACCGGCTCCAACCAGCTCAGAGCAGCCGTGATTCTCATCCCCGTCAAGAATCTGGCCGCAGCCAAGCAGCGGCTTGCTCCGCTGCTCGATCAACCGCGGCGCACGGAACTAGCGCAGACCATGCTGCACGATGTTGCGGGAGAGATTGCCGCCTGGAGTACTCGCCCGCCTTGCGCTCTCGTCACCAGTGATTCTTTTGCCATCGGACTCGCTGAGCAGTACGATTTCGAACTTATTCCTGATCGGGAAAATCCCGGCGAGACGGGCGCGATTGAAATGGCTACCGATCTCTGCGTTGCCCGCGGCATCGAGTGGACACTCGTGATTCCGGCAGATATTCCATTGATTCAATATCGAGAATTAGAGGAACTTCTGTCGCGCGCCCCCCGCGAGGGATCTGTTCTGGCGCCCGCTGCCGATGGCCGGGGAACTAATGCCGCCTTCCGCCGTCCGGCGGATGTGTTTCCTCTTCGTTTTGGCAATGACAGTTTCAAGCCGCATCTGGCTGCCGCTCGCGCCGTCGGCAAAGAATGCGTAGTGTTGAACCTTCCTCATATCGCAATCGACGTGGACAATCCCGCGGATTTGCGGCAGATTATCGCGCACGCCGGCGAAACCCGTACGCAGCGCCTGCTTCGCGGCTGGAAGTTCGACGAATCGTTTCTAAAAGCGGAGGACTTGTGAGCGAGGCTCGCCGATCCGCGCAGGATTTTCCTGACCCGGGGAAGACACAGATAAAGATAAGGAAGGGTCCTGCTGAGCTGCGCGTGATACCTATTTTCTTAGCGGGCGAGATTCAACCCGGCGATTGGTTGGCCGATAAGTTGATTCAAGCCCTGCGACAGCAAAACGGTTCGTTTGCACGCGGCGACATCCTCGTCGTGAAACACAAAGTCGTCTCGAAATCTGAGGGCTGCGTCGTCAATCTGGAGACTGTGCAACCGTCCGCTTCCACTCTGAAGTGGGCGAGAAAGTATTGCCTTAACCCACGTGTCATCGAACTGGCGCTACGCGAAAGCAAGCGGGTAATCCGCCGCAAGAACGGCGTTCTCATCACCGAAACCCGGCACGGGTTCATCTGCGCCAATAGCGGCGTGGACGTCTCCAATGTCGACGGCGGACGCCACGCTCTGCTTCTGCCCTGCGATCCCGACCGCTCTGCCCGCGCGCTGCATCGCGAGATAAAGAAGCGTACGGGTCTCGACATCCCGGTGCTCATCACCGATTCATTTGGGCGGGCGTGGCGCGAAGGCCTGGTCGATTTCTGCATCGGCATCGCCGGAATGAAGGCTCTGCGGGACGATCGCGGACAACGCGATCCGCATGGTTATACACTGCACGCCAGCCTCGAAGCAGTGGCCGACGAACTCGCCTGCGCCGCGGCTCTGGTTTGCGGCAAGCTGAATCGCACTCCGGCCTGCATCATCCGTGGTCTTGAATACAAGCGTGCAGCAGGCCGCGTGGGGAATCTTCTTCGCACCGCAAAAAAAGACCTGTTCCGCTAGCTCGCCAAACCGCATCCGTAGGAGTAATTTGGAGTACATCGGTGGAGAAGGTCGTGAACGAACCACTTTCATTATCCGAATCAAAAGAATTTTCCTCCTGGGGATGGCCAGAGATCGCGCCGCGCGTCGCGCCCGAAGTGCGTGTGCTCCTGGAAAAAATTCTCGCAGCGCAAAATGGCAACGCCATCAGCCTGGAAGGAGCGCTTCGACTGGCTCACGTTGAAGGCGACGATCTGAGCGGCTTGCTCGTCGCCGCCAACCTGCTTCGTTCCGAACTGTGCGGAAATATTGTCACTTATGTGGTCAACCGCAACATCAACTTCACGAACATCTGTTTCGTCGGATGCAAGTTCTGCGCGTTCAGCCGCGGACCGCGGGAATCGGACACTTATTTCCTCATGCCCGATCAGGTCGCGCAAAAAGCAATTGAAGCCTCGGAACTGGGCGCGACCGAGGTCTGCATCCAGGGCGGACTGCCCCATGGCCTGCCGCCGTTTTACTATCGCGACATTTTGCGCGCGGTAAAAAACGCCGTACCCGCGATGCACATCCACGCTTTCTCGCCGATGGAAATCGTCTACGGCGTTGAACTGACGGGAATGCCGCTTGCCGATTATCTTTCCATGCTGCGCGAGAATGGCCTGGACACTCTGCCCGGCACCGCCGCCGAAATTCTTGACGACGATGTCCGCCATCTTCTTTCCCGCAACAAACTCTCGACGGCGCAATGGATCGAAGTCATCCGCACGGCGCATGGCTGCGGAATTCGCACCACTTCCACGATGATGTATGGGCACGCGGAGACCCCCCAACACTGGGTGCGGCAGATGAGGCTGCTGCGCACGATTCAGGACGAGAGCGGAGGGTTCACGGAATTCGTACCGCTAGGATTTGTGCACCAGAACACGCTCTTGTTCCAGCAAGGATTGGCGCGAAGCGGCCCAACGCTTGATGAACACCTGAAGGTTCACGCATTGGCGCGACTGCTGCTCGCCAGTTCCATCAACAACATTCAGGTTTCCTGGGTAAAACTGAATCGGCAACTTTCGCAGCTTTGCCTGCAGGCGGGGGCTAACGATTACGGCGGCACGCTGATGGAAGAAAATATTTCGCGGGAGGCAGGAGCGACCGCCGGGCAGTACACCAGCCCGGAAGATTTTCAGTCGCTCATTCGCGAGCTCGGACGCGTTCCCGCCGAGCGCAATACAACTTATTCGCGCATCAGGTTGAAAGTGCCGCTGGAAGAATTCAGCGCCGAAGAAAGCCTGGAGCCCGAGTTCGCGTGAGCACCACCGAGCCGCAGTGCGCAAGGACAGATGTTTGGCCGACATCAAATCCAAGCAGAGGTGTTTTAACCAGACGCAGCCAGGAGCCTTCCATTGCCGGCGCTCGACGCGCATGAGATCCCTCGCCCCGCCGGTGAAAACGCGGGGCGTCGGGACGACGACTTAAATGGTCGACTGATGGACAAACCACCGATCTCATCTTCTGATACTCTCCCCATAAGCCGATGATCAAAACCATCGCCATTCTTGGCGGCACTGGACCCGCGGGCATGGGCCTGGCGCTGCGTTGGGCGCGCGCCGGAGAAACCATAATCCTCGGCTCGCGCGAGGCTCAGCGCGCACAAGAAGCGGCCGAAAAAATCAAAGCGCGTGCGGGAAGCGCTGCCAGAATTTCAGGCACGGAAAATTCCGCTGCTTGCGGCGCTGCTGACGTTCTCGTCCTCACGGTTCCTTTCGAAGGTCAGGCTGGCCTGCTCAAACAACTCAAGCCCGTCATTCGTTCAGGCAGCGTTCTCATCGATGCCACGGTTGCACTCGCGGCCAGTGTCGGCGGGCGAGCATCGCGCACACTCGGTATATGGCAAGGTTCAGCCGCACAGCAGGCGGCCGAGCTTGTGCCGAAAGGCGTAAGTGTGGCGGCCGCTTTTCACAACTTGTCGGCCGAGATGTTGAATGGTGACGACCCGCTCGATTGCGATGTCGTGGTTTGCAGCGATGATCCCAACGCTTCCGAAGTCGCACGCAACCTCGCCGCAAGAATTCCCGGCGTGCGCGCCATCGATGGAGGCAGGCTCGAAAACGCCCGCATGCTCGAGCAGATCACGGCCCTGCTCATCGGACTGAACATCCGCCACAAAGGCCACGGCGGCATCCGCATTACCGGACTGCCGCCAGGAGCCTATCGATAGAAGTTCGTGAAGGTTGTTTGCCGAAGATTCCGCAATGCCGGATCGTGTGTGCGATCTACATCAGTAATTCGTTGCCGCGGCGCATGATGGGGTGTTGCATTTCCTGAAGATCGTTTTTCACCATGTTGAGGCCATAGACGCAGCCTTCGAACTGATGGGACAGCCGCGCGAACATAGGCGCGACGTTGGCGTACTCAAAGTGCTCAAACTTTGAAACGATGTAGTAGCTTTCCTTACCGGCTTTCACCCACTCGATGAAACTTTCCAGACGGTTCCGTCGCAAGCGGCACCGGTTGATGCTCTCAGGGAACATTCCCGCAAAGAACAAGGTATAGTCGCCGATGTGCTTGCGCACCTGACGTTCGCGGTCGAATGAAGGCGCCGGGCCATAGACCGGATCAGACTGCAACAGAATCTCGCCCAGATCGGCGAGCGGACGATCGGCCGCATTGTGAATCTTGAACAATTGATCTGCCTCGCAGAATTCGGTCAGCAAATGCGCTACGTAAGTTACGACCTGCGGGTCGCGGATTCCGATTTCTTCCGCGTAGTGACGGCCCACCAATTCCTGGAAAAGCTGGCACAGTGGATGAGATTCCGGAATCATGCGCGATAGGCCCCCCCCAAAAGGGCTGTTGAAAGCCGCTCTAGACGCGGACTTTCCACTTCATGCGTACCTAGTTACCTCAGCTATGCCGCGAACGCAAGTGACTTTTGTTTATCGGCGGCATTATTTTCGCTAATCGTTAGAGGTGTGCAGGTAATTGCGAGGTTGTGGGAGGCTCTTGTTGGCACTCGAGTATCTCGGCTGCTAAGCTGGCACACTGTTAAGCCAAATCATGTGAAGCGTGTAGAAAAGTCGTGGTCTGCGATGAACGTAGGGAATTCTCTACGGTTCATTAGACCGATGATTCCAATGCTTGCATTCCTCCGCCAGGGCGCGAGCGGTACATGGACAAAAGTTAAGAGTAGAATTCCCCCGTTCTCAACTTCTCGCCAGGTTCGGAGACGACATTGAAAACCCACCTCTTCTTCTGCCTTCTGCTGCTCGCGCTGCTGGCGCAGGCCGCGGCGCAACAAAGCGATGATCGGGCAGCTGCCTCCCAGACGGGCGCGAAGGATTCTTACACCGTCATTCGCGCGGGCTCGCTGATCGATGGCAAATCCAATACGGCCAAGCGCGATCAAGTGATCGTGATTCGCGGCAATCTCGTTGAGAATGTCGGTGATTCCGCGAGCGCAAAGATCCCAGCCGGTGCAAAGATAATCGATCTCTCCAAAGCAACAGTTCTGCCCGGACTGATCGACTGCCACACACACATTTTTCTTCAGGGAGAAGATCCGGCGGAGGGCGGATACGACGCCAACATCCTCAATGCTCCTTTGGCGCTTCGTGCAGCCCGTGCCACCGTTTCCGCGCGCCGCGCGCTTGAGCAAGGATTCACCACGCTGCGCGACGTCGAGACCGAGGGCGCGGGTTACGGAGATGTGGGAATCAAAGAAGCAATCGAAAAGGGCTACATCCCCGGGCCGCGCTTATTCGTTTCTACGCGAGCCATCTCCACCACCGGCGGCTACATGCTCGAGGGCTATGCTCCCGAGCTTGACATGCCCAAAGGCGTACAGATCGTCGACGGTCCCGTTGAAGCCCGCAAGGCTGCTCGCGAGCAACTTGATCACGGCGCCGACTGGATCAAGGTCTACATGACTCATCGGTCCTGGGTCGGAAAAAACGGCGAACTGGTTTCGCAACCGACGCTCAC
>JASHQM010000005.1 GCA_030039165.1 Candidatus Sulfotelmatobacter sp.
GTTGATTCGGACAAAGTTGCGCTGTGAATTGGTCCAAGCGATTCGATTTTCCAGCGGAACGATTAGCGTTAACCACAATCCACATGGAGTAAAGAAACGTTGCCCGCCCACGCACTTCCGGAAGTGTTCACTGAGATCACGGTAGATCCCTTTGTCCGAGGCTGGTTGCATCGCGCAAGTAACGGAACTGGCGACGCGCTCGTTCTGACCCACGGAGCGGGCGGCAATTGCAATGCGCCTCTGCTTGTCATTCTGGCTGAAACTTTCTGTGCCGCCGGCATCACCGTACTGCGCTGCGATTTGCCCTACCGGCAGAGCCGCCCCTATGGCCCCCCAGGACCGCACGATGGCAAACGAGACCGCGCGGGACTGAAGAATGCGATCGACGTAATGAAGAACCTGTCCAGCGGGCGCATTTTTCTTGGCGGCCAATCTTATGGCGGGCGGCAGGCCAGCATTCTCTGTAGCGAAGAACCCGTGGACTCGCCAACGGCGGTTTCAGCTTTGCTCCTGCTTTCCTATCCTTTGCATCCTCCCGGCAAGCCAGAGCAGCTTCGCACCCAGCACTTGACCAATCTGCGCACGCGTACTCTGTTTGTGGAGGGAACGCGCGACCCCTTCGCGTCGATCCCGGAGATCGAACAAGCATTGCAGCTCATTCCCGCCGAGACCAGGTTGTTAACTGTGGAAGGTGCCGGCCACGATTTAGGATTCAAGGGCAAGTCGAAGAGGGACCAGTTGCCGGCGAAAGTGCTGACCGAGTTTCAGAAACTGTTGTCCGAGTGAGGAGCCACACTTGGCCCAAGGCGTATAAAGAGGTCCCTCAAGCTTATTGAAGGCTGCTCCGGGAGACAATCCTTGTTGACCGCTATCGCCGAACTTCCCTGCAAGTCTGCAGAGCAAGGGTCTAATTCACCCAGCCCGATTTTCCGCCGCCGTTTCCCTTGCGGGCATCATCATCGGGTGGAATGTAGTTGCCGTGCTCGTCGAAGTGAACGTCGCGGTCGTGGCGGCGCATATAAACCTCGAACTTTCTCGCGGCCCGGCGGCGCTTCCAGCGGTAATAAGAATTGTTCAGCCCGTAATACCACTCGGAGAGCGAAAATCGGCCTGCAAATCCTTGCTTCGGCGCAAATTTCACGTAGAGATAACCGAAGAACAGTCCTCCGAGATGCGCCAGGTAGGCGACTCCGCCGCCGCCGCTGATGGCAAACGCTACCGTCACCACGATCAGAATCAAAACAAAATACTTCGCTTTGATCAAGAACGGGAACGGAATCAACATGATTTCGTTGTCGCCGAAAACCATTCCGAAAGCCATAAGAATGGCAAACACACCGCCGGAGGCGCCGACTGTAACCGTTGCCGGAGAACTCAAAATGTGAGTGAAGGCGAAAATGATCGTTGTGAGCGCGGCGCCGATCACGCCCACAAAAAAAAGCTCCAGAAATCGCCGTATGCCCCAGGCGATTTCCAAGGTCGCGCCGAACAGCCACAGGCCCAGCATGTTACCGAACCAGTGCCAGAAGGCAACATGAATAAAGCTGTAGGTAACAATCTGCCAGATGGCGAAGTGAAAAATCGTCATTTCAGGCACGAGGCCAAAATACAGGTACACCCACTGGATCACGGCGCGCGAGCCAAAGGCAGAAAGAAAAAGGAAGATAGCCGTGTTGATTGCCAGCAGCCAGATCACCGCCCGAGTGAAGGGCGGAAAGCTCAACGTCATTTCACGGCCCTGCAAGATGAGATCTCCTCGTAGCAGTAAATACTAAACTATCGTTGGGGCGAAGGTACGACCGGAAGGCTTCGGTGGCCTTCTGCGTCAACCGCCCTCACGGCAAAGATGACGTTGTCTTTAGAAAGATTCAGAGTTGTGCGCAGAACTTTGCCGGCGTTTTGCACATGCTCCCAATCCGGGCTGCTGGTGGTGCGCCAGAAAATTTCGTACCCCGCCGCCCGACCGCCTGGAGATGGATCCCAGGTAAGCGTTGAATCATTCTCCAGTTCTTTCGTCAGCAAGTGTACATTGGCGGGAGGCGCCGGTGCCGTTGCCAGCGAGGCCAGCGTAGCGGCATTCAGGCGGGCAACGCTGGCCACGTAGTCAAAATCCACGAACTTCGGCAGGTCGCCATACTCGATGCCGTTTTCCGTGCGCACATTCTGATGTTGGTGATGAAAATCCTCCCGGAACTCGGTAAATCGAATAGCAGCAAAACCCTGCTGATTGAACGAATAATGGTCGCCGCCGCGGAGATAACGATCCTGGCGGAAGATAAGTAGAGGGTTTACTCCGACATCGTTTTTATAGGTGCGGCCCACGTCCTGGACATAGCGAGCTAGTTCGCGTGAGGACGAATCGTTCTCGCCTCCCAGCGCGCGAAGGCGGCGGATATCCTGATCGGTTGCGGCTGCCGGCAGTCCCTCGGAAAATATGCGCACAAGGGAGTGATCCTGCTGCGCGCTCTTATCGCCGCCGACGATGTCGTTGTTCAATACCGCTTCGATATCCCATCCCTGTTCTTTCGCCATTTTGGCGAAATGCTCGCTGCCATTCAGGCCCTGTTCTTCGCCCGCGACCGTCAGAAAAATAATCGTTGCCGGAAATTTCAGCTTGCTCATAACTCGTGCGCACTCCAGGCTGACAGCAGTCCCACTGCCGTCATCGTTGGCCCCGGGAGCGTCATCTTTCGTATTAAGGTTGTCGCTGTTGCGAGAGTCGTAGTGGCCGGTGACCAGCACGATGCGCTTGGCATTTTCCGGATCGGAGCCTTTCAAAACCGCATAAACATTGGTGATTTGAGTCGGCTGCGGAATGCGGTCGGCGGGCGCCTGAGTGAATGTGTCGGTTTTTACCTCCAGGCAGCCGCCACACTCTTTGGAGTAGCGCTCGAACTCAGACTTGATCCACGCTCGTGCAGCGCCAATGCCACGGCCAGCAGCGATCGATTCAGGATCCTGCGCCGAAAGAGTTGACCGGGTTCCGAAACTCACCAGTTTCTCGATATTGGCGCGAATCTGCGCAGGAGAAATCTGTTTCAGCGCGGCTGCAACGCGGGAGTCCACCGGCATGGAGCCGGCATTCGTCGCCGAGCTTTGAGCAAGCGCTGCGTGAAAGGGGAACAGCGTTAGTAGCGCAGCCACAAGCCGCCTTCGAGTCAAGTACGATCTCCCTTCCTCTTCCGTCGATGAAAACACGAGCCAGGCTCGCACGTCCGTACTGGCATAGCGTTCACCAATTTTGCTCTCAAGCGAACGTTCCTTCTTCGGACAAAACTTCCATCTCACCCTTTCGCGTACGGCGCAGGAGAGCGACCGCAGAACCAGCGTAGATCATGGCGGCGAGCAGGATCAGCGACTTCAGGCCGAACCAGAGCGATAGAGATTCAAGCAGGCCCCCAATCAGGGAACCGAAAAGATTCGAACCCAAAGCGCTGCCTTGAAAATGAGCCTTCGCAAAACTGGAGATAAAAACGATTCCCGCAAAAAATACGGGCAAACAAAGCACCACTGTCGCGACCACTGCGCGAACGGCAAACGATGCAAAGAACAATCGTTCCGGCGGAATGGCGAATGACAGCAACAACGATGCAAAAAGTCCCGTGTAGGCCCACCTCATTGGAATACGCGGAAAGCGGTGGTAGATAAAATTTGCGGCGACGATGAGAAGGAGCAATCCCGAAACCACGATGGAGTTGACAAGCCATGTGGTTCCAAACAGTAGCGCCATCCGGCTGACAATTTGCGTTTCAAGCAGCATGAACCCGGCGCCCAGCAGCAGAAAATGAAGGTCGATGCTGCCTTCAGCCCGGCTTGTGTTGCGGAGAAACCATCCAAAGGTCAGTAGCACAGCGATTGAAACCAGGATTACGCTGATGGGCAGGCCGGGCTCGTGCTGATAAAAGTACGGCCAGTCGTCGGTAGTCATGGAAGCAGCTTCCATCCTTATGCCCGCGTGATCGCGAACGAACGAAGCCAGAGCCGGATCCGACATAGCCTGCCCAATGCGCTGCCGGGAGCCGCTGACGAAGAAATGTCCGCCAGTATCAAAACGCATACTGTTCGTTTGAAACTGGACCGGATCATCACCAAAAGCATCTTTCATCAGGGCATAAAGCCGGCCGGCAATCCAGGGAGTGTTCACCTGGAACTTTACGACAAAAAGACCGTCGGGCTTCAGTAGCTGACGCGCCCGCGTCAGCGCCTCACGCGTGTAAACGAAGTTGTCAATGCGAATATTGGAAAAATACGAAGCCGTGGTATGAGAGTCGAGCAGGGAGAAGACAATCAGATCGAAGCGGTCATTGCTGTTCTGAATGTAATTGCGAGCGTCGTCGAGGACAACGTGAGTTCGAGGCGACTGGTATGGATGCTCGAAGTGCAGCTCGCGACCGAGCTTAAGAATCAACGGGTCGATTTCCACGGCAACCACCCGGCCGGCGCCGTTGCGCAACGCAGCGGCGACGTCGTTGCCCATGCCTGAACCCAACACCAGCACGGAGGGCGGCGCGGGATAAAAATGGTAGGGCATGTTGTAGGCACGCCACTGGGCGGGACGCTCGTTAAATTCCGCCCCGTGCGACTGCACAAATGCAGGCGAGAGGTCGACGATTTTCTGGTACCAGCTGTCGTTTGTGTTCAGCGAGTAGGTGTCAATGCGGCCATCCTTATCGTGTTCCGCGCGAAGATCGAGTTTTTGATATGGAGACCAATAGGTGCTGCTGTCGCGATGGTCGCGAATACCGAGTAAAAGAACGCAGGCCAGAAAGCTCCCGGCCAGCAACCAGCGAGCAGTCGGTTTTCGCCAGAAGAAAAGTACCGAAAGCGCGCCAACGACGAGCATCCATATGACCGGAGGCTGATAAAGAAAACACAGGAGCGCGTACGCGGCGATTCCGGCGAGGCTGGCGAGCAGGTTTATGCTATAGGCAGTAACACCATCTGGAGCCTTTTCCAGATACCAGCCCACCAACTGACCCATGGGAACGAAGACCATGGCGATCACGGCAAACAGGGGAACCATCACGATGAGGGCCAGCAATGTGCCTGACCAGCTTGTAGGCAGGGTTGGCACACCCCAGATCTGTACTTGCGTAGCGCCGCCCAGCATTTCGGGCAGCGCGGAGGTAATCAGGCGCAAGGGAGACAGCGGCGTTCTAAGAATGCTGGTGAGGACAAGCAGCGGAGCTGCCATCGCCAGCAACTGTATGCGGCGCCGGCAGAGATAACAACCCAGCCCGAATCCCAGAAAGCACGCCAGGAGGACGAGATTCTTAAAATAAGCGAAGATGCGAATTTCAGAGGAAACCCAGCGGATCACCATCATTTCCAGAAACAGCGAGATCAGACTGATCAGCGCGAGAGAAGAATAGCCGAAGGTGCCAAGGGACTGAGGATCAACTTCCATTCTTCGCAACAAGCCCGTCCTGGAAGGCCGTTTTTCGTCGTACATGCGAAAGAGCGAGTAGACCAGCCAGATCAGCAGGCAGGATACTCCCAGAAGCACCAGAAGCAAGTCGTGATTTTGAGTAACTCTTTCCATACGTGTATCGGAACCTGTCGCCGGCTCGACCCCGGCGAGCGCGTTATGCCCCGATCAGCCCTACAGCATTCACCCCTTGACCTTTGCGGGGTGAGAATCTAAATATTATCAATGGTATCTAACAAAGACACCCGAAGAACGGCGTTTAAATGGGAGTGGAGGAATCATGGTTCTTTGTCCGGAATGCGAAACTGATCTGGATGTGGATGTCGAGGAAGTCGATGAGGGCGAGGTCATTTCCTGCCCGGAGTGTGGAACGGAATTCGAAGTGGTCACGACAAATCCGCTGGAGCTGAAGGCCATTGAAGCCGGCTACGTCGATGAGGATGACGAACTGGAAACGGAAGACGGCGACGAAGCCTAGGGTTCCGCGATTGCGCCGATGGTTGAATTCCATCTCTTTCCTACTCCTGCCGATTTTTCTCCTCGCCGTTAGCGGCCTGAGTGTCATAGACCGAGCCAATGCCGCCGAAAAAAAGCTGAAACCGACTGATCCTTATGCTCTGATTTTTGGCACCGTCTGGGGACCTGACAATCGCCCCGTATACGGGATTAAGGTAACCATCCGGCAATTGCCGAAGAAGAAGCCCGGCTGGGAGCTTTATTCCGATCACGCGGGCGAATTCGCCCAGCGGGTGGCGGCAGGCAAAGCCGATTACGTGATAAGTGCCGATTTGAGAGGTGTCAAGACCAGGGACGGACGTCCGCTGCATCTGACCCAGGACGTCGAAGTACACGTAGATTATGATGAGCGCGTGGATATTGGCCTGCATTTGACACCTTAATGAGGATAAAATCGTTTTCGGTCTGGGGGGTTTCATGGACAAAGGAAGATTTGCGGCCAGGGCGTGTGCAAGCGTAGTTGTAATCAATGTTCTGTTTTGCGCGTCCTTGTCGGGGCAATCTTCCAGTCGGCGCGCTTCGTTTTCACAATTTGCCAGTCTGGCTCCTCAGGAAATGAATCCGCAGGAGCAACGGGGTGGCGAGGAGGATATTGACTCCCAGCCGGTACGAGCCTTTCGCACCACGGTTCGTGACCTCTTCAATCAAGAAAATTTTCAGCAGCTCGAGGAAATTGCCGGCGCAGCTCGAGCGCAGAAAGAGCGATTTCGGGGCGGCCTCTGGAAGTTGCACGTTTTCTACCTGACGATTCAAGGGCCCGGCTCGCTGACCTCGACTGACGGCGCCTGGAACGCTCACCTCGACCGGCTGCAGCGCTGGGTCGCAGCCAAACCCAATTCGATCACCCCTCGTGTGGCGTTGGCGCAGGCGCACCTGCGGCTGGCGTGGAAAGCTCGCGGTCATGGGTACGCGAACACCGTCCCCGCCGAGGATTGGAAAGGGTTCGACGAGCATGTGCGGCAGGGTCAGGAAGCCCTGGAGCACGCCGACTCCCTGGGCTTGAAGGATGCGCAGTGGTTTCGCGACATGCAGATTGTTGGGCTGCTGCAAGGTTGGGAGCGCAGCAAGATGGACGACCTGCTGCAGAAGGCCAGCAGCTTCGAGCCTGGATATTTTTACTACTACGACGCCTACGCCAATTATCTTCTGCCCAAGTGGTATGGAAAGCCGGGCGAGTCGGAGGCCTTCGCCCAGTCCATTGCCGACAAGCTCGGTGGGCAGGAAGGTGATCTGGCCTATTTTATGATCGTCGAGGACCTGAACTGTTGCCGGCCAAAGGGACAGATGCAAAATATTTCCTGGGAGCGGGTCAAACAAGGGTTTGCGGCGGTAGATCAACTTTACGGCAGCACGAATCACCAGTTGAACGCGCTTACCTATATGGCCGTGCGTCAGGGAGACCGCGACTTTTCCCAGCGGCTTTTTGTCCGCATTGGCAGCGATTGGGATGAGGATGTTTGGCGCAGCAAGCAGAACTTCACGCGCGCCAAGGCCACGCTGAGTCTGGAGCGAAAGCCGCAGGCAGCACAGCCAGAAAGCGGACAATGAACCTGATCAGTCCCTTGACTAGACGACTCTTCCACGGACAAAGTCCACGGAATTTTTTGTACACCGGTCTCGTTTTGTCATTAACTGTGCTGGCCGCTTACGCTTCTCCCGACAAGAAGGACAAGCAGCAAGGCCGTCTTTTGTACGGCAAGGTCCTGGATCGCCAGGATAACCCGGTTAGTGACGCCGTCGTTTATCTGACGAATATGCGAACCCACGCTGTGAAGAGTTATATCGTAGGGCAGGAAGGCACGTACCGATTTCCGGGCCTGTCAAATGTCGACTACGAGGTTTACGCGCAGCATAATGGCCGTAAGAGCGATACGAAGTCGGTGAGCCAGTTCGACGATCGTTCCCAAATCTATATCGATCTCAGAATCCAAGCGCCTTGAAAGATAGTGTTCCGCTTCAGAATCTGTGACCAGGCGTTACCAAAAACATCAACCCCATGCAACTTTTAAGCCGCACGCGGGTTCAATTCATCAGGTGTAATCTGTTGTGGAGGGAAAAACCTTGAAATCGTTGCGCTTACTTCAGCATAAGAATCTTGCGGGGGCGATATTAATTGGCATTTCGCTGATGCTGGCTGGCATCACCACTTTTGCCCAACAGGGGGCGATGAGCCCTTATCAGGGCGAGCAGGACGGCGTTAGCGCCGGCGGCAACTGGATGCAGTTCCGCTCAGAAGACAAGATGACCGGCGCCAAGAAGGTCCGCTTCGAGCTCCAGGCGAACAACTATTTCAAGCAGGACCCCGATTACAAGCCGCGCATCGAACTGGTCTGCAAGGACGGCAAGTACGACTATGCCGATTTTGATCCCGGCGCCCGGCTTGGCCGCCCCGATTATCCTGGTTTCTGGGGCCAGCCCAAGATGGAAGTCATGGTGCGCGCAGATAGCGATCACGACCATAAGGGTTGGAATTGGATTCGCGGCCGCTACCTTTCGATGGATAAGGGTACGATTCGCGCCGCGCTAGGTGCGCAGGTTTTCAATGTGGAAATTCGCACGCGAACCGGTTTCGCGATTGCCGAGTTCTCGCCCGCCGGAGCCAATCTGGACGAAGTGCGCCACGCCTGCGATCTGAGCCCGCACAAACTGTAATCAGCCGAGCTATCACCGCGAACCGGACGATGGGCGGCTTCTCATTTCTTATTCCTCACCGGGCCGCAACGCCGGGTGAGGAACCTGCCTTTCCGCGATTCCATCGGTTACTTGCGCTCCCACGCCTGCTTGATGTTTGATTGACTCAGCGATTCCAGCAGGAGACTCAGCGGGAGAAGGAAGATGGGCGGAAATGTTGTCGAGGCGGCGGCGATTCTGCTCTTTGTAATAGGCGTGCTCACCTACGCCGTCATTCTCTACAACGAACTGGTCCGCCTGCGCACGGATAATGACCGCGCCTGGGCGAATATCGACGTGCTCTTGAAGCAGCGCCACGATGAGATTCCAAACCTGATCGAGACCGTCAAAGGCTATATGCAACACGAGCAGCAGACTCTTCTTGCCGTGACGCAGGCGCGCGCGGCCTCGATGAATGCGGCCAGCATCGGGCAGAAAGCCACCGCCGATTTAATGTTGACCGGGGCGCTGCGCGGATTGTTCGCCGTGGCGGAAAATTATCCCCAATTGAAGGCCAACGAGAGTTTCCTCAAGCTGCAAAACCGCATCAGCGAACTCGAAGACCGCATCGCCGACCGCCGCGAATTCTTTAACGACGACATCAACACTTACAACGCCCGTATCGGGCAAATTCCTGACGTGTTTGTGGCCAGCTTTATGGGCCTGAAACCGCGAGCCTTTTTCAAAGTGTCAGATGAAGATCGCAAATTGGTAGAGGTGAAGCTGCAGGGGCAGAGCGCAGGAGCGTAAAACGATCGAAAAGAGATTTCAATCACAGAAAGCGTGCCTCAAGAAATAGGCTCTCGTACCGCACCCTCCCGCACGTCAACTCGAAGTGCGTCTCCGTTACCGAGCCCCCAACCACAGCTTCAGATCAGGTTCACTCAGCGTCTCCTTCCATGCTCACGGTTTGTGGGCTGTTGTTGGCGCTGTCGGTCACGGTCAGCATACCGGTTGCCGGGCCGGTGGCGGTGGGCGTGAACGTCACCTTGAAAACACAACTCTTCTTGGCATCGAGCGTGGTTCCGCAGGTTGACAAGGGAGAAATCCCGAACGGGCTGGTTATCGTGTAAGAGATGCCTGTCAGGGTGGTGGGCAGATTGTTTTTCAGCGTGACGATCTGAGTGCTCGTCTTGCCGACTTTGGTTGTGGCGAAGCTGATGTCGATGGGAGTCAATGTAGTTTGTGCGACTCCAGTGCCAGAGAGCGCCACGGTCTGCTGCGGATTGGTGGTGATAGCGTCGTTGATAGTGAGCGTCCCTGTTTGCTCGCCAAGCTGCGTGGGAGCAAAGGCAACACTGACCTTACACGTACTGTTCGTGGCCAATGTTACTGTGCAGGTATTGGCGGAAATCGCGAAGCCGGCGCTGGGTGTGATGGCGCCGATGTACAGCGTGGACGTGCCGGTGTTCTTTAGCGTCACCATCTTGGCCGCGCTGGTGGTGTTGACAGCCTCATTTTCCCACGTCTCCGAACCCGGGGTGAGCGTCGCCGTGGTTGTGGGCGCCGCGAACGCATACGCCGATCCCTGGTCGGAGTTTGAGCCGACCGTGGTCGCGACTGCCCCCGTCACAGACGTGGTCCCGTCAAAGGCGGAAGACCAGCCGAGACCGAAGGCGCTGGATGCACTCAGTTCCGCTTGCTGGCTCCAGGTGTTGCCGCTTGGCACGAACACGTACTGCGCTCCTAGACTCGAGCCGATCGGGTGCAACGGCGCCCCGACGACGGCTGCGCCGTCGGCGACCCCGGTGGAAAAACCGAAGAAATCCCCTGCCGCACCGTCGGACGATGTCAGTTCCATCTGCTGACTCCAACTTGTGCCGCTTTGCGTGAACAGGTAGGCCGCTCCCTGCTGCTGATTCGAGCTGACCGTGTGTTGAGGCGATCCCACCACGGCCGTGCCGCCGCTGATTGCCACGGAATAACTGAACTCGTCGCTTGCCGCACCGTCGGACGATGTCAGTTCCGCCTGCTGGCTCCAGGATGTTCCGCTTTGTACGAACACGTAGGCCGCTCCCTGGGACGAATTTGAGCCGACCTGATGGTTGGGAGCTCCGGCCACGAACGTGCTGCCGCTGAGCGCGACGGAAGTTCCGAAGTTGTCAGATTGTGTGCCGTCGGATGCGGTCAGTTCCGCCTGCTGATTCCAGGATGTGCCGCTTTGCACGAACACATAGACTGCCCCCTGGTCGGTATTCGATCCGTCCGCATAGCCGGGACTCCCCACGATAGCCGTGCTTCCCTCCAAGGCGACGGAATTGCCGAACTCGTAAAACTGTCCGCCATCGGATGCGGTCAGCTCCGCCTGCTGATTCCAGGACGTGCCGCTTTGCACGAACACATAAGCGGTCCCCTGGGACTGGTTCGAGCCGACCGTGTGTCCCGGGTTCCCCACCAGAGCCGTGCCGCCGCTGACTGCCACAGACCAACCGAAACCATCATTTGCCGCGCCGTCAGAGGCGGTCAGTTCCGCCTGCTGACTCCAGGTTGTGCCGCTTTGCACAAACACGTAGGCCGCTCCCTCCTGCGTATTCGAGCCAACCGTGTGAGTGGGAGCCCCCACCAC
>JASHQM010000049.1 GCA_030039165.1 Candidatus Sulfotelmatobacter sp.
ACCGTGGAAGAGCGGCGCTTCGGGGCCGCGATTGAGCCATTGGGAATCCGGGCTCTAGCCCCTGAGATACGCGTACCGTGGCAATTCTGGTGGCGGCGAGTGGACTCGAACCACTGACCTACGGATTATGAGACCGTCGCTCTAACCACCTGAGCTACGCCGCCACATCTTATCCAGCGTAGCATTTGTGCGGTGAGTGTGCCACCCGGCTGGCCGCAGCCGCGATGACGACGGTGCGCCTGCGCATCCACTGAACCGCACCCCCAGTACGGTCTAGCTGTGATACGGTTCGGGCCTAAAATCGGGCTGACATTCCTTCACCAGATTACCGAAGGCCGTCAAGTCAGAATCAACTTGACCCGCGGTCCAGCTTTGTTGCGTGGCACTTAGTTGCGCAGGCATTTTCTCGACCGAGGCCTTGTGGGCCGAAAGTTGCTGCCCTGCAGGGGTAGCGCTTAGCCCTAATTCTGAACAGTGATGATAGGCCTGTTTCAGCCCGTGGGCTATTTTTGCCGAACTCCACCGAATGCCGCTTGCTGCTAAAATTCTCTATTGACAATGGTAACTCATGTGTTACCATGTCCTAGTTAGAGAGCCCGCCCCTTTTGCCTGTTGTCAAACATTATGTTGACGCGAATGGCGAGAGCCCATTTGCGAAGTGGTTTGACGATCTACACGCGCCTGCTGCCGCTAAGGTCACAAAGGCCGTGGCTCGAATGGAGCAAGGTAATTTCTCCAACGTTTCGGGGGTTGGCTCTGGAGTCTACGAATGCAAAATTGATTTTGGCCCCGGATACCGCCTTTACTTCGGGAAGGACGGGGAACAGATAATCATTATTCTTGCAGGTGGGTCGAAGAAGAGACAGCAACAAGACATCAATCTGGCGGCTGAGAGATGGCAGGACTACAAACGGCGTAAAAGACGGGGAGAAAAATGAAATGCCATTGACCAAAGATTTTAAAGAAACTGTTCAGGCCCGTGTGAACCGTGATCCTTCATTTCGTAAGGAACTTCTTCGCGAAGGTGTAGAGAGTTTTCTTAGCGGCGACGTGGATACAGGCAAAATTATTCTTCGTGATTACATAAATGCAACCATAGGGTTCGAGGAATTAGCGGAAATCACCCATCATTCACCAAAGAGCCTGATGCGGATGTTGGGTCCGTCAGGCAACCCTTATGCCCGAAATCTCTTTGACATTTTGAAAACCCTTCAGCAAAAAGAGCGCGTTAGATTCACGCTGAAGACCGCAAAGGCGGCGGCCGGCGCATAAATTCTAATTTCAACGGCAACCGACCCCTGAACCTAACTGCCAGAGCTACCTAGCGTGGCTCTTGCGCGCCCCGCCAATGCTCCGGCCTACTTCACCGGCGCCAGCACTTCATCCAGCCGATCCGGAGTTCCCTCCACTCTTTCCAGATGCGGGTAGCGCAGGCCGCCGTGGTAATCCACATTCACGGTAATGAAGTCTTTCTCGCGCTTCAGCAAAAGTTTGATCGGCTGATTATTTTTCTCCGCCGCAAGAATCGCTTCCCGCAGAACGGGTACGCTGAAAGCCTGGTCGTTTACCGCTTGCAGCTGCATATCGGGAGTGATGCCCGCCTTAAACGCCGGGCTGTCCCACACTACGCTCGAAATCCCTCCCGGCGGTCCGCCCGTGTCGCCGCCGGGGCCACCCTCACCTCTCACCGAAACTCCCAGCGAGGTGGCAAAACTCGTGCCGAAAGAACGATCCTGGTGCTTCATCCATTCGGGCTCGACGTCGTTGTAAACCAGCCGGTAGCCGCCGCGCGTAATACCATCCTCCGGCACCTGCGGCGCGACCTCGTAAACTCGCGTGCGGAAAAACTCCGCCCAATCATACGGCTGCACCCTGTTCATCGCCTTCACGATGTCGTCAAGCGTGTAGCCCACAGTCACGTAGCTGCCATTATCGATTCCATAGAATAACCGCGCGAAATCGTCGAGAGATTTCTGTCCGTTGCTTAGCTCGCGGATTTTCGTATCCGCATCCAGCCAGACCAGATCGGACTCCGGATAGTAGTCGTATCCGCGCTGCCAGCTCTGCCAGGCCTCAGCGCTGGCGCCGTGAGAAGAAATGATTGGCTGATTGGTAGTGTCGTCGAGAGAGCGCCACGTGCGCCCCGGGCTGATCTCGAATCCGGCGGCAATCTGCGCAATGTTGTCATGCGCCTGCTCCAGCGTTCGCATTCCGGAACGTGCGGTCAACACGTTCCCGTAGTAATCGGTCAAGCCTTCATAAACCCACAGCAGATCGTTCTGCATGGGCACGTTGAAATTCGCTGTCCACAGGTCAGCCGGCCGCCGGAATTTTCCATTCCACGAGTGCGTGTATTCATGCGGCAACAGCGCGCGGCCGCCAACTCCCGCCATCCAGTCTGTAAAGTAGTTTGCCCGCGTCCCATCTTCGCTCGACTGATGGTGTTCCAGCCCCTTGCCTCCCACCGAATCGCTCAACGAAAACAAAAAATCGTAATGATCGTAATGATGCGAGTTGAAAAGCTTCTGCGCCTGCACCGCCAGGTTCTTGTGATACTCGATCTCTTCCGGCGTGGCTTCCAGCTGCTCGGGCTTGTCGGCAAAAACATCAAGATAGACCGGATTGTCCGCGCCGGTGGAAAGATCATAGCGCTTGAAGTTCACGCCCGCGTACAGCGGCGAATCGATCAGCGTATTCAGCGTCGTGTCCTTGAACTGCACCACGTCTCCGTTCTGCGATTTCACCTCCAGCGCGCAGGCAAACTTCCACCCCTCCGGCAAATGCAGCTCGGGAGCAAATTGAATGCGCCTCGAAAAATATCCCGCGGGGTAGAGCAGCACGCTGTTCCAGGTAAGATCCGCGAACGTGTCGGATATCCGCCCCTGCTGCGCTCTTTGCGGAGCCAGAAATTGAAAGCTCAGCTCCAGCATCGGCGTCCCCTTCGGCACGTTGACGTGAAAGGCCCACATATCCACCCGGTCGCGCTGCCAGGGAATCCGTTTGCCGTTCGCCGTGATCACCAGCCCCGCCAGCTCCTGCACCTGATTCGAGGGCGAGTGCGTGCCCGGCAACCACTGCGGATAAAGCAGCGTAATCTCGCCCGCCTTCACCGGTATCGTCTCCCGCACGTTCAGAATGCGATCATGAACGTTGGTGAGATCGACGCTCAGCGATAAAGTGCCCGCATACGGGGTGTCGGCCGGCGCGGGAATGGGCGGCGGCAGCGGAGCGGGCTCCGGTCCGGCTGACTTCTGGGCGAAGAGGTTAACTGTGAGGGCGAATAGAATCGTTAATACCACTGCGAAAAAACGGCGGGGGAAGCAACGTGGCATAGTATTTTCCTCGACTCTGTGACACTGTATATCACACAAGACCATTACGAGCATCCATGGCATTAGTGGCTCAATTTCGCTTTTGCTTCCAAGTGGCGTCATCCTGAGCGGAGGCGCTTTTCAGCCGCAGCGCAGGACCTGGCGTGGAGCTTCAGGAATGGCATTAGCTGAAAAACGCCAATCACGCCGAGACAACCACCTGAATCTGTTGACGCACATGCTCCGGAAAGGAGAGCGGGCGCGCCGCATTTAGACCGCAGCACAGCCTAACGCATGAAAACCATCGCCGTCATTCCCGCCCGCCTGGAGTCAACTCGCCTGCCACGCAAAATGCTGCGCGAGATCGCCGGCAAGCCGCTCGCCGGATGGGTGTACGAAGCCGTATGCCGGTCGCCCCTGCTCTCTGACGTGATTCTCGCCACCGATTCCGAAGAAATTCTCGAAATCTGCCGCCGTCGCGGTTGGAAAGCGCAAATGACCTCCGCCTCCCACCGCAGCGGCACTGAGCGCGTGCACGAGATTTCCAATTCCATCGCCGCCGATGTGTACGTAAACGTGCAGGGCGACGAACCACTGGTGCGCCCCGAACAAATCGCCGCGCTGCTGCGCGTGATGGAAAATCCGGCAGCCCAGGTCGGCACCGTCAAGACTCCATGTCCTGAAGAAGAAATCCACAATCCCAACGCAGTGAAAGTTGTTACCGCCGCCGATGGTGGAGCGCTGTACTTTTCCCGCGCCACGATTCCTTTCGATCGCGACCATAACAGCCCGCGGTACTTCAAACACCTTGGCATCTACGCCTACCGCAAAGCTGCCCTCGATCGATTCGTGAGCCTGCCCGAATCCACGCTTGAGAAAACCGAACGCCTGGAACAACTGCGCTTCCTGGAAAATGGCATCTCGATTTACCTTGCCGAAACCCCGTACGACTCGATTGGCGTCGATGTAGAAGACGATTTCCGGCGCGTAGCCGACATCCTCACTAAACGTTGACGCAGATGACTACTGCCTCGTCATATCGTCTCCTGTCACCCTGAGCAAGCCTCTTTTGTGCAGCGAAGAGCCTGCCCTGAGCTGAAAGGCGAAGGGATCTGGGCGAGCCGCGCGACGCGGCGTGTTCTTTGTGCCGCAGTAATCGCGCGCTTGGCGAGCTTCCTTGTTTGCGCGCTCCTACCCCGCATTCACCGGCTGATTTTGCACTCGCCACGCTTCCGCCGCCGCGAGCCGCTTCGAAATCGACGGATGCGAGTGAAACAAAACTTCAACCCACTTCGAGGGAGTTTTCTCCGCCAGATTCTGCTCCGCCAGCTTGTTCATCGACGAAATAAACGGTTCGATGCTGGCAATCGATTCGAAGGCGTAGCGATCCGCCTGCCGCTCGTTGTACCGCGAATACGCGTTGAGCGCTGGCATCAGCAGCAGCGAAACCACCGTCGCAGTCAGCGCCAGCAAAGGCAGGTTGGCGAAGTCGGAAAGCTCCTCGAACATGTGATGGTCCACTGAGTAATGCAGCACCCAATTCGCCAGCCAGAATCCCACGAACGTAATCCCCGCCTGCACCAGAATGCTTTTCAGAATGTGCCGGTGAACATGATGCCCCAGTTCATGCGCCAGCACCGCCTCAATTTCCTCCGGAGCGTAGTTGTCGAGCAACGTATCCGCCAGGATAATGCGCCGCGTGCTCCCTAATCCCGTAAGCGCCGCATTCGCTTTCTTGCTTTTCTCAGAAAGGCGCCAGCGGTAAACTCCGCGCACCTGCGTTCCCGCATGCTCGCTCAACTGCACCAGCCGCCGGCGCAGGTCCTCGTTCTCCAGCGGTTCGAACTTATAAAAGATAGGAAACAGCACCACGGGAGCAAGCTGGGCCATGACCACAAGCAGAACCATGAAGATTGCCCAGGCAAGAATCCACCAGTGCTGCGGCCATTGCCGTATGGTGAAATAGAGCAACTCCACCACAATTCCCGCCAGCGCCAGCCCGACCAGAAAACTCTTTACTTCATCCCCCAGCCACGACCGCAGCCTCTGGTTGGAGAGTTCAAACCTGCGCTCCAGCCGGAAGCCGTAATAATCGAGTCCCAGGCCCAGCAACTTGCTGATGCCCATCAGATAAAAAAGGTAGACGAAAACCGCAAGAGTGTAATTTTGCAGGCCGTGCCGCAAGGCGACATCGCGCAGTTGGTTTGTCCATCCGGTGGCCAGCAAAACGATCAGGAGCGCGGCACCAATGGCGAAATCGGCAACGCTGAGCCGGCGACGAATTTTGTTGTATCGCCGCGCCTCGGGTGAATCCTTCGCAGCCGAAGCGGAGCCCCCCGCAAAAGTCATTCTGTGTAAAAGTATCGCACTAACCCGGTCAAGATGCCGTCACGAAGCCGCAAACCAGGGTACGAGGTTTTACTTGTCATCCTGAGCAAGACCCTTTGCGTAGCGAGGTGCCTGGGCGGGGCCGCACGACATCGGAGCCTGCCCTGAGGGAGCGCAAACGACCGAATGGGCGCGTTTGGCCCGCCTCCTTATTAAACTACGTCACCGATAGGCCCAGGACACGAACAGCCCGTCTCACTCGCTGTCCCTTACAAACTTTTCGCCCTCGCTCAAAATCTCCGTCACCAGCTCCGGCGACGCAGCCTCAGCATATGCTCGCAGCAGCGGTTCTGTGCCCGAGGCGCGAAACAAAATCCAGGCTTCGGCCCCGTTTCCATTCGTGGGCGCATCAAGAAAGAATTTCACTCCATCCAGATTCTCTTTCTTCACCACCCGATAGCGGCCCAGCCGCTGCGTCTTCTCCGCGCCCGCGCGTTGAATCGCGCTTCGCTTCACCTCATCCGGAATGTGCAGATCGCGCCGGCCATAATAATGAGGTCCGTACTCGCGCTGCAAATCGGCAACCAGCTTACCCAGCGGCTTGCCTTCCTCCGCCATCACGTTGGCCAACAGCAGGCAATTCAGGATGCCATCGCGCTCCGGCAGGAAACGCGAGTACCCAATGCCGCCCGATTCTTCGCCGCCAATCAGAATTTCATGTTCCATCATCACATCGGCCGTGTACTTGAACCCGATTTGCGTCTCGTACAGCTTCCGCCCGTGTTTGGCCGCAATGCGGTCCAGCATGCGCGTCGTGTTAAACGCGCGCACGACGTCTCCCGGCCATTTCTTTCGCGTCACCAGCCACTGCAATAGGACGGAAAAGCATTTGTGCGAGTCCACAAAGCTCCCGTCTTCAGCTACGGCCCCAATTCGGTCGGCATCTCCGTCGGTGGCCAGGCCGGCGTCACACTTTTCCCGCACCACCGTTTCCCGCAACATGGCAATGTGCGGCTCAATCGGCTCCGGATTGATGCCCGGGAAAAGCGGATTCACTTCCTGCCGGATTACGACATGCTGCACGCCTCGCTCCTGTAAAATTCCTGCCAGCACTCCCCGCCCCGAGCCATACATGGAATCGATCGCAAATTTAAGTCTGGTCTTGCCGATCAGCTCCATGTCGGCAAAACGGCAGACCGCGGCAATATAGGGCGTCCTGAGATCTGTGTCTACCAGCGCGGCTTTTGTTCCGCGCGGGGTGACTCCGGCAAGCAGCTCTTCTTCAACTTTTTTCATGATCGCAGGGGTTGCCGAGCCGCCAAACTTTCCCTTGAACTTCACGCCATTCCAGTTCCACGGATTGTGGCTGGAGGTGACCATCACTCCGCCGGCCGCGCCATTGCTTTTAACGGCGTACGAAACCGCGGGAGTGGGCGTGTAATCGTTCGCCAGCTTCACTGGAACGCCGGCTCCGGCGATCACCTCGGCAGCGGCCTTGGCTGCCATCGGCGAAGCAAAGCGCGTGTCGAACCCAATGATTACGCCACGCTTCGCGTCTTCGTATTTCAACACGAAAGAAGCAATCGCTCCCGCGACCCTCCTTACATTATCGAAGGTAAAGTCGTCGGCGATGATCCCGCGCCACCCGTCTGTTCCGAATTTGATTTCCTGCGGCATTAAAGAATTGCGCTGCCCACCCTGCGTCCAACAAAAGCATTTCTACGGCTTCAATTGCATATGGATGTTGACCCAATAAGCCGCATGCGGAGGCGCACTGAACCGGCCTCCATGAAGTGCATTTCGCAAACAATTGGCGAACTGAGTTTCGGGGTGCACCAGAACTTCTTCGACTTTGCCCTCCGCATTAAGCTTTAAAAACATGTCAAAGGGATCGAGGTTCGGCGTGGACTGCTTGCACTGCTTCATACTCGGAAGGTAGCGCACGGGAAATTCCTTCCCCATCAGTTCGTCGTATTTCTTTCCCGCCGGGGTCTTCAAATTGGCCTCTACCGCTGCGATGGCATCAGAAATCTGTTTCTTGTCCGCCGCAGAACTGAACGCGGCAGTCGTAAGCACGGCCGACAGAATTATCAGGATGCAGTATCTGAATCTCAATTCCTCGCCTCGCTCCCGCGTTCACACCTGAAGCTATCAAACCAGTCTATGCAGTTTCTTCTCGTCCAGGTACTTGACGACCTTGCCCACGTCCTGCGCATTCTGGCGAGTGGTCACTAATAAAGCGTCGTCGGTTGCGACCACGACGATGCCTTCCACTCCAACTACCGCGGCAAATTTCCCCGGCGCGTGCACATAGTTGTCGCGAGCGTTCAGAATGAACATTCCCTCGCCGTGAATCAGATTGGCATTATCCGGTCTGCTCTTCGCCACATGGTGCTCATGCAACGCCGTCCACGAGCCTAGATCATTCCAGCCGAAATCCGCAGGCAGACAGAAAATATTTGCCGCCCGCTCGCCCTTGGCAGAACGCGGCTCCAGCACCGCATAATCGATGCTGATGTTCTCGCATTTCGGATACAGCTTGCGAAACACGGCTTCGAATTTCCTCGTGCCAAACGCGGCAGCGATTTCCTCCAGCAGCGGCGCAGTCTTCGCCAGATGCTCCCGCAGTGCGTTGGCCAGCGTGCGCGCGCTCCATATGAACATCCCGCTGTTCCAGAAGTAATTTCCCGCGGCCACGAACGCCGCCGCTTTCTCGGCATCAGGCTTCTCGGTGAACCGGCGCACGCGCCATGCGTGTGGCGTGGCCACTCCTGCCCGCGAGCCTCCGATGGCCTCACCTGCTTCGATATATCCGTACCCTGTTTCAGCGCGATTCGGCTTGATCCCGAGCACCACAATGTTCTCAGCGGGTGCCCCACTTCTCGTGGGTGCCCCATTTCTCGCCTCTTTTGCGAGAAGTGGGGATTTTGCAATCTCGACCCCCCGCGCAATCGTCGCCCGATACGCTCTCTCGTCCGCGATCACATGATCCGAGGGAAACATCCCGATCACCGCCTCCGGATCCTGCCGCAACAACAAGAACGCAGCCAATCCGATTGCCGGCGCGGTGTTGCGCCCTACCGGCTCGGCGATCACCTGCGCCTTTGGCAATTTCGCCAACTGCTTCAGGATCGCCGGCCGCAAATCGCCGTTCGTGATCACCCAGAATTTTTTCGCAGGCGCCAGCGGCAACAGCCGCGCTACAGTCTGCTGGATCATCGTCTGCTTGCCGTCCAGCGCAAGCAGTTGCTTGGCCCGCTTTTTTCGGCTGAGCGGCCAGAATCGCGTGCCGCGCCCTCCGGCCAGAATCACAGGATAAAAATGAGGGATATTTGCCAAGGCTATCAGCTTACATGCGTGTTTCAGGTTCTGGCAAAGCCGCGCCCGGCACGCGCGCCAGCAGCAGTTCAATCGCCCACTGCGGGCGCACAGTGAATCGCTCCGCTACGGCGGGAATCACCACGGCGTCCCCCTTGGCTAGCGTCACAGGCTCCGCGCCGGTGCTTTCCACAACGCCGCAGCCTTCGACCGCTACCAGAATCTGAACCGAAGTCGTTCCCGACGAATCCCGCGTGTCCAATTGCTGCGCGTCTTTCATCTTGTACATGTCCACAACGAAGTACGGCCCTGCGATGAGCGGACTGCGGCTATTCCTGCTTCCCGGAATCTGCACCGCTGCTGGCCTCGCAACCTTACCCGAGGCAACTTTCTCCTTCACCGCCGCCATGCCTTTTTCCAGATGCAGCTCGCGCGGTCGCCCGTAATCGTACAAGCGATAGGTCGTGTCCGATTGCTGCTGTGTTTCCACAATCACCGATCCTGGCCCCAGCGTGTGCACGGTCCCGCCGCATACGTAAATCATGTCCCCGGCGTAAACTTCGATCCAGTTCAGCAATTCTTCCGCGCGCTTTTCGTGAATCGATTTTTCCAGTTGCGCCGCCGTCACTCCCGGTTTCATGCCCAGCGCGATCTGCGCTCCGGGCCTGGCATGCGCCACATACCAGCATTCGGTTTTTCCCCAGGGCTCGCCCACGCGCCGCGCCTGCTCGTCATCGGGATGCACCTGTACAGAAAGCTTCTCGTGCGGGAAAAGGAATTTCAGCAGCAGCGGAAATCGCGCCGCATCCCGCGCAGCCTCGCCCACCAGCTCTCGCTGATACTTTTCGCTGATTTGCGCGAGAGTTTTCCCCGCGAGCGGGCCATTCGCTACTTTGCAATCGTCTCCAGTCAGCCACGCCTCGCCGATTTTCTGCTCGAACCTGTGATTCGGATAAATCGGCGACAAATCCTGGGTGCCCCACGGCCGGGGATCGAATGCCGGCTGCATTAAGAGTGGATACAACTGACCCATGTCGTCTGATAAGAAAAGGCCGTTCGCGCAACTAGCTTGTCATCGTGAGCAAGCTTCTTTTGCGCAGCCAAGAGCCTGCCCTGAGCTGAATGGCGAATGGATCGGGGCGAGCCGCGTGAACCCCGGAGCCTGCCCTGAGAGAGCGCAAGCGACCGAATGGGCGCGTTTGGCTCGCTTCCCTATTAACTCACCATCAACTACAACCCGGCCAAAAACTTTCCCATCCGTTCCAGCCCGCGGTTCAACTCCGCTTTCGAAGTCGCATAGGAAACGCGAATGTGGTCGCTCGTGCCGAATCCCTCTCCCGGCACCGTCGCCACGTGCGCCTCGCGCAACAATCTCCCCGCAATGTCGGAAGCCGATCGCACTCCGCTCCGCCCCAAAAAGACCGAAATATTCGGATAGGCATAAAATGCACCCTCGGGCATCGTGCATGTGATCCCCGGAATCGCGCGCAACCCCTTCACCACGTGATCGCGCAACTCGATGTATTCGCGTCGCATCGTCTCCACACAATCCTGCGGCCCTTTTAGTGCCGCGACCGCAGCCTTCTGCACGATCGACGTCGGATTCGATGTCGACTGGCTCTGCAACTTCGACATCGCGCTGATCACCGCCGCAGGTCCAAGCGCATATCCCAGCCGCCAGCCGGTCATCGCGTATGTTTTCGATAGCGACCCCAGCACCACGATTCGCTCCTTATATTGCCGCAGCGACCCGACCGAAAATTTCTTCCCCGTGTAATTCAGGTACACATAGCACTCATCCGAAAGCACCCAGATGCCGCGCTCGTGCGCCAGCCGCGTCACCGCCGTCAGGTCTTCGGCGCTCATCACCGCGCCCGAGGGGTTCGAAGGCGAATTCAGAATAATGGCCTTGGTGCGGTCGGTCACCAGGCGCGCGACCGCGTCAGCCGTCACGCGAAATCCCTGCGACTCATCCGTTTCGAGCAGCACGCACTCACCGCCCGCGTAGCGCACAATGTCCTTGAACGAAACCCAGTAGGGCACCGGCAGAATCACCTCATCGCCATGATCCACCAGCACCTGGATCGCATTGAACAGCGCATTCTTGCCGCCAGTGGCCGCAATCGCCTCTTCGCGCCGGTAATCAGAATCGAAATCCACCGCGTGACGGTGCACGATGGAATCGCGCAACTCCGGAGTTCCCGGCACGGCCGTGTATTTCGTGAAGTTGCCTTGAATCGCAGCGATTGCCGCATCTTTAATGTGTTGTGGTGTTGCAAAATGCGGCTCGCCCGCTCCAAAGTCAACCACGTCGATACCCTGCGCGCGCAGCTTGTCGGCCTCGGCCACCACCGCCATGGTGGCGGAAGGTTCAATGCGGTTGATGCGGTCGGTGAGTTTCAGCGCTTCCGTGGTCAGAGTCGTCATGCTCGTTTTTTCCTCTTCTTGATTTCTCTTTCGGCTGGCGCTTGCTCTGCTTCGGGCTGGTGAAATCTGTAAGCCGGATCGAACTTCTCGCGCAACCTGCGTTCCACAATTTCCGGGACCAGTCCCTTCACCGGCCCTCCCACTTGCGCGACTTCCCGCACCAGCCGCGAGCTTACATAAGAATACTTGTCCGCGGGCATCATGAAAACCGTCTCCAGCGTGGGTTCCAGCTTGCGGTTCATCAGCGCCATCTGCAGCTCATATTCGTAGTCGCTGATGGCCCGAATGCCGCGCAGGATGCAGGTCGCGTTGATCGATTTGGCATACTCGACCGTGAGCCCGTCGAAAGTATCGATCCGCACGTTGCTCAGCTCAACAGTGAGTTCGCGCAGCATCTCCAGCCGTTCGCCCACGCTGAACATCGGGTTTTTCTCCGAATTGCGCAGTATGGCGACCACCAGTTCTTCGAAAATCTTTGCCCCGCGCGCAATCAGGTCGAGATGCCCGTTAGTCGGCGGATCAAACGAACCGGGATAAATGGCGATACCGTGCAATCAGCCTCGCTGGCGGTGAAAAAATCGAGTTAACCAAGGATTTTATGCGGCAAAGCGAGCGATGGCAATTGCACAACGCGACGCGCGGCCGAAATTTCAAAACTCTGTCATTCCGGCGCGCGACCGAAGGGAGCGAGAGGAACCTGCTTTTCCCGCGCCACTCCCTTCCGCTCAAAACGCGAAGCGATAGAGCAGTAGGCCGGTTTCTGCAGCGCAGAAACAAATGGGCCAGCCTTGCGGCTGGCCCGGGTCGTGAATGTCTCAGCTTGCGCCGGATCGTCTTGGCTCAATAAGCAATCTTCAAGCCGAAGAAGATGCACCGCGACCCCGCCGGACAAGCCAAATCCGCGGTCGACGTCACCGTTGGATCCGCAAAAGTTGTGCCTTCACCCGCAACACCCGCATTCTCCAGGAACGGATTAATCCCCGGGCTGGTATTGCCGTAGTTCGGGTGGTTGAAGACGTTGTCCATTGTCATGTGCCATTGCACCGTTGCACGCTCCCAGAACTTGATGTTCTTGTACAAGGTGAAATTGCCCAGGTCGGTGTGGTAGTCGCGCAGGATGTTGCGGCCCGCGTTGCCGAAAGGCGTCCCGTAAATGCTGTCGGCCTCGCCTCCATTAGCGATAAAGCGAACCTGGTTGCTTGTCACTGGAGTAACTGTTCCGTTGTTTACGCCGTTCAAACTGATTAGCGCGTTTGCGGGCGACCCGCAGCCCGCTCCGAACACCGCGCACGCGTCGGCAGCGTAAATGCCAACCTCAGTAGCAGGCGCGCTCAGGCTGCCAATGAATGGCCGCGAGGTGTCGGTGATGCCAATGTTAGCCAAGTTAAAGGCCGTGTCGTTGGCAACGCCCCCGGAAACCGCATTGATGACCTCCTGCGAGGGCGTATAGGGCTGCCCCGATTGCAGGACGTATGTTCCCGAGAACCCCCATCCACCCGCGATATGACCCAGCACCCCGCGCTGCGACCGCATCAGTGGGATGTCCTCATAAAACGACAGGGTCCAGGTATTGGGAAAATCGATGCCCGAGATTCCATACTCCTGGCTCGTGTAGTTCAACACGTTTTGCGCGTACGCTAGGGTGTTCCCGGCCGCGCCCGTGCTGAAAATCTCGCTGGCATTGTCCAGCGTCTTGCTGAATGTATAGTTCGTCCTCAGCGTCAACTGATTAAACAGATTAGTCGTACGGAACTCCGCCTGAAGGCCGTTGTAGTTGGAGTACCCGGTGTTCGCTACCTCATTCGTGATGCCCTCGCTGCAGCTAACGCGTCCCAACACATTGGGCTGGAAGGCGGCGTTGGGGCCCGTCCCTAACGTTTGCGGCGTGGTACACGGAGTCACTCCCGAAGGCACCAGGCTCGGATAGGAGGCCGCCAGGCCCGCGATGTAGGGGTTGGCGTTAATCGACTGGAACTCGTTGTGCCCGCGATTGCCCACGTACCTCACTTCACCAACGGCGTTCTTTACAATCTCCCTTTGAATGCCAAACGACCATTCATCGTAGTTGTCGGGCCGGAACGTACTTGGCGTTATCGTGCGGTCGAAGTTTCGCGGATCATATACTCCTTCGATCAAGCTGCTGGCATATGCAGAGCGAACTGCCGGGCCGAATGGAGCCGCTGGCAGTCCTGTGGTCGGGGCGACGAGCGTTTGCGACAGGACCACGGGCGCGGAAATCGCAGTCAAAATGAACGTGTTGTAATACGCTGGATCATACGTTCGTCGATAGCCGCCGCGTAACACGGTCTTGTCGCCGCCTGTGAAGCGGCCGCTCGGTGACCAGGCAAATCCCACGCTCGGCCCGAACAGTGTGTACACCGATCCGATCGTTGGACTGGTCGTCGCTGAAAGCGGCAGACCGGTATTCCAGAAAGGATTTGATCCGCTTTGCTGCGCGACGGTTTCTTGGTGGAAGAGATTGGCCGGTTGGCCGAGATAGGACCATGTGAGTCCCAGATTGAGAGTCAAATTGCTTTTCAACTTCCAATCATCGCCCACGTAGAAGAAGGTATCCCACTCGCGGAAGCCAAGTTCCGGGTTTCCCTGAGTAATGCTCACCGCGGCCGGAGTATTCGCCGCAAAGGCTCCCCACGCAGCATTGGCGGGCGCCCCCGTGGGCGCACTGTAAACATAGCCTCCGTTGTAGTTCGGAAGGAAAATGTTGGGGGATCGCTGGTTGGTAATGTTGGCGCCCCACTTCAGTTGGTGACGGCCCCACGTAAATTCGAAATTGTCCTGAATCTGATACGAGTTCACAATCCGGCTTTGGGGAATATTCGTAGGTGGGCCGAATGCTTGCTCCGCAGACTGCTCGAAGCTCACATTAGTCAGCCCACTGCCCAGCGATCCAGCCAGGGGAACCGTGTTCCCCGCGTTTCCGCCGAATTCGACGTTGTTGCGCTGGTAGCCGATGCGCAGCTCATTCAGCATCCGGTTGTTGAACGTATGCGACCAGTCAATAAGTCCCGAGTTCGCAATCGACGGGACGTTAAAAGAGTATCCCGCAGCCGCGGACGTTCCATTGTTGTATCCGGTTGAGTTGTAGAACAGCTCTCTCTGGAATATGTAGCGAAAGGTGACCAAATCTCTCGGTGTGAAGTGGACATCCAGCTTTCCTAGCCAGTCATAGAAGTGGAAGCCGTTGGGTAGTGTGCGTTGAATGGCAGCAAGCTGATATCCGCAAGCGGG
>JASHQM010000050.1 GCA_030039165.1 Candidatus Sulfotelmatobacter sp.
TTCTCCCGCGCAATCCCGCCTAAAAAGAGACTAAAATTATAAGGTTCGATAATCTTCCGCTGCCCGCCACGAAAGGCCATGCCATATGTCCTTGAATAGCTTCAATTCCCGCACTCATCTCAAATCCGGCAACAGGGAATTCGAAATCTTCCGCCTCGACGAGCTCGACAAGCAAGGCATTACGACCAAACATCTCCCCTACTGTCTGCGCATTCTCCTCGAAAATCTTCTGCGCACCGAAGATGGCCGCAACGTGAAAAAAGAAGACATTCGTGCTCTAGCCGGCTGGAGTAAAAAATCGAAGCCTGACAAAGAAATCGCCTTCACCCCGAGTCGCGTCCTCCTCCAGGATTTTACCGGTGTACCGTGCGTGGTCGACCTCGCCGCGATGCGCGATGCCATGAAGGAGCTCGGCGGAGATGCTGCCCTGATTAATCCTCTGCAACCAGTGGAGTTGGTGATCGATCACTCTGTGCAGGTCGACGAATTCGGCTCGCACAACGCATTCAACATGAACGCCCTGCTGGAATTTCAGCGCAATAAAGAGCGCTACTCATTCCTCCGCTGGGGACAAACCGCCTTTCGGAATCTTGCGATTGTTCCACCCGATACCGGAATCGTGCACCAGGTCAATCTCGAATATCTGGCGCGCGTTGTCTTCGTGAATGAGGTAAGTGGCAAACGCATGGCCTATCCCGACACTCTGGTCGGGACCGACAGCCACACAACGATGATCAACGGCCTGGGTGTTCTGGGCTGGGGCGTCGGAGGAATCGAGGCCGAAGCCGCCATGCTCGGCCAGCCGGTCTCGATGCTGATTCCGCTGGTCGTCGGTGTGAAGCTGACCGGACGCCTGCATGAAGGGGCCACGGCGACCGACCTAGTGCTAACGATCACCGAGATGCTGCGCAAACACGGTGTCGTTGGAAAATTTGTTGAATATTTCGGCCCCGGCTTGCAGGATCTTCCTCTCGCAGATCGCGCAACGATCGCCAATATGTCGCCCGAGTATGGCGCGACCTGTGGTATCTTTCCGGTCGACAAAGAGACTGTGAAGTATTTGAACCTTAGTGGCCGCAGCGCGGAACAGATCGCATTAGTCGAAGCTTATTGCCGCGAGCAAGGTCTCTTCCACGACGAGAAAACGCCCGACGCTGAGTATTCCGAGCTGCTCACGCTTGACCTCGCGAGCGTCGAGCCCAGCCTCGCTGGCCCGAAGCGCCCGCAGGATCGGGTTGTTCTCTCGCAAGCCGGAGAGTCGTTCAACCAAGCCCTGCCATCCCTGATCAAACCGAAAGCCGGCGCTAAGACAAACGGATCAGGAGTAACGAATGCCGCCCGCTGGGAGCAGGAAGGTGGCAGCCCGGCTGCCATCGGCTTCGAAGATCCAAACGTTCACGAACACGTCCCCGTCAAAATAAAAGACTGCCTCAAGCACGGCAGTGTGGTCATCGCCGCCATCACGTCGTGCACCAACACCTCGAATCCATCAGTCATGCTCGGTGCGGGCATCCTCGCCAAGAAAGCTGTGGAAAAAGGCCTTCAAGTCCCCGCGTGGGTGAAGACTTCTCTTGCTCCCGGATCTAAAGTCGTCCGTGATTATCTGGAAAAAGCTGGGCTTACACCGTACCTCGAAAAGCTGAAATTCCATATCGTCGGCTACGGATGCACCACTTGCATCGGCAACTCCGGTCCGCTACCCGCGGAGGTCTCGCAGGCCATCGACGAAAAAGATCTTGTGGTCGCGAGTGTGCTCTCCGGCAATCGAAATTTCGAAGGACGCATCAACTCCGAAGTCCGCGCCAACTACTTAATGTCGCCGCCGCTCGTGGTCGCCTTCGCGCTCGCCGGTCGCATCGATACAGACCTCCGCAAAGACCCTATTGGCCAGGGCAGAGACGGCAAGCCAGTCTACCTGGCCGATGTCTGGCCCACAGAGCGCGAAGTGGATGAGGCCATTAAATCGGTGAGCGCCGACATGTTCGCGAAAACCTACGAAGAAGTCTTCCAGGGCGACGAGCGCTGGCGCGGCCTCAGCATTCCCAAAGGCGAGACATACGCGTGGGAAAAGGAGTCGACTTACATCCGCCGCGCGCCGTACTTCGATGATATGAAAATCAAGCCTTTGCCGGTTCGGGAAATCAAGGACGCGCGCGTGCTCGCTGTTCTCGGCGACAGCGTCACCACGGACCATATCTCCCCCGCCGGATCGATCAAGAAAGACAGCCCCGCCGGAAAATATTTGCAGGAGCATGGCGTCAAGCCCGCCGATTTCAACTCTTATGGCTCGCGCCGTGGCAACCACGAAGTTATGGTGCGCGGCACCTTCGCCAATGTCCGGCTGCGCAACAAGCTGGTTGCAACTGAAGGAGGATTCACCCGCTATCTGCCGAGCAACACGGAGATGTCGATCTTCGACGCATCCCGGAAATACATCGCCGAAGCCACGCCGCTGATCATTCTCGCGGGGAAAGAATACGGCTCCGGCTCCTCGCGTGACTGGGCGGCCAAAGGCCCACTTCTGCTCGGAGTCAACGCGGTCATCGCCGAAAGTTATGAGCGCATCCACCGCTCGAATCTGGTCGGTATGGGCATTCTGCCGCTGCAATTTCTTGCCGGGCAGAATGCAGAGTCCCTGAGTCTGACTGGCGAAGAGTTTTTTGAAGTCACAGGGATCCGCGACGTAATCGAGCATTACGCGCCGGGACGCACTGTAAAAGTGCGCGCTTCAGGATCTCCGGGCGGACCCTCCACGCGTCGTCACATCGAATTCGATGCCCTTGTCCGGATCGACACGCCACAGGAAGCGCTCTATTACGCGAACGGCGGCATTCTGCAATATGTATTGCGGCAGCTGCAGGCAACGAGACCGAGTGAACAAACCGTGGGCGTATAGAACCTCTTTCTGTAGCCATGTCTTGTTCCGGAGCGGCGCCCGAACTCATCTGGAACTATCCCGCTTTTTTGCGGCTGAGGGTACTTCGCGAGCTTCGGCATAAAGCTGCCAAAAACGCTTTGTGACAGGCCTTACGCTCCAGTGTGACCGACATCACGGTAGGGTGGGCCGCCGAGGCGCAGACTGGGTTTTGAGATCAGGGAGGCGCCTATGGCAAAGGATGTTCGGGATCTGCTGGAGGTCTTGAAGTTCGAACTGAGTTTTCTGGAGCAGGGCGGCTATGGGCGGTTGCCCCGTGAGGCTTGGCGCGCCAGGCTGATTTTTGAGGACTCGCCGACCTGTCTGAACTTTAATTCCCGAGACCGGCAGCCATGCTGCGAGTGCGCGTTGATGCCACTGGTGCCGGAGAAGGCTCGGGACGCACGCACGCCGTGCGATTACATCCCTCTTAATGCCACCGGCGACACGCTGGATTCGCTTTATCGGACAGGGACGCAGCGCGAGATAGAAGAGGCGGTTGGGGCGTGGCTGCGCGCGACCATTCAGAAACTGGAGGAGGAAAAAGCCAGTAAAGCCGTCGCCAACTGATCTCACAGAAGCAGTGCATATTTGCCCATTACCCATGACGGAATCCATATCCCTGTCGTGTCTCAACATCCCGTACGATGATCCTATGATTGAGCTTTCCTAAGAGTCTGCTATTGAGTTCCAATTTCGGCAGCATGACCTGCCTCCTCGTGACCAGCATCACTTTTTCCTGTGACGAGAAGCATTGTTTCTTTAAACTCCTGCTTAATACACTCATCTGTCGGCGGGAAGTGGGGTGTGTAGCCGGCAAAATCCTCAAGTGGAATGGAGCTTGAATGAACATGACAAAAAATGTCCAGAGGTTGGCGGTTGTGAGCGCTTTGGCGGCGCTGTTTGCCCTGCCGCTTTCTGCGAAAGCAGACGACGCGGCAGCGACGTTCAAGTCCAAATGTGCAGGCTGCCACGCTGCCGATGGCACCGGATCTCCCATGGGCAAGAAGATGGGCGCCCACGATTTTACCTCTGCGGAGGTGCAGAAAATGTCGGATGCGGAACTCTCCGAGACCATCACCAACGGCAAGGGCAAGATGCCGGCTTACAAGTCATTAACGCCGGACCAGGTGAAGGGGCTTGTCGGCTACATTCGCAGCCTGAAAAAGTAGGTTCTTGCCATAAGAAGCAGCAAGCTGTCGCAGAACTGCGCAAATTCGCAGCCGCATGTGAGGTGCGCCTCGAAGACGAAAGATAAAGATGGGTGAGATGAAATGAGTCTGGTCAACGGAATTCGAAACTGGGTCCGCCCCCTCTATTACTTCGGGCGCAACGCGATCTCTCTGGTGGGCGTAGTGCTGACGACCAGCTCAGCGCTCAGCATGATCGCTTTCTGGTTCTACGATTTCTTTCTGCCCGGGCCGCCGCATCCGTATGTGGGCATTCTTATTTTTCTGATTCTGCCCGGCATTTTTATTCTGGGCCTGCTCCTGATTCCGATAGGAATATTTCTGCAAAAACGCAAGCTGCGCGCTGCCGGCCAGGTGCCCGAAAGATATCCCGATATCGACCTGCGGGTACCCGAAATTCGGAAGACAACGGAGTGGGTAGCGGCGGCCACGATGGTCAATGTGCTGATCATCGGCACAGCTTCTTACCGCGGCGTCGAGTACATGGATACTACGAATTTCTGCGGACAGACCTGCCACACGGTCATGGCGCCGGAATATGCCGCGTACCAGAATTCGCCGCATTCCCACGTGGATTGCGTCGAGTGCCACATTGGCCCCGGCGCGCCGTGGTTCGTGCGCTCGAAGCTTTCCGGCCTGCGGCAGGTTTTCGCCGTGACCTTTCATACCTACTCGCGGCCGATTCCTTCGCCGGTAAAGTATTTGCGCCCCGCCCGCGAGACCTGCGAACAATGCCACTGGCCGCTGCGTTTCACGGGCGACAAATTCATTGCGAATACGAGCTATAAAGACGACGAAAAGAATACCCCGCAAACCGATGTGTTTTTGATGAAGGTGGGTGGCCGAACCTGGCAGGGGAACGTAGGAATTCATGGCCGACATCTCAGCGACTCCTCACGCATCCGCTACATCTCAACCGATACTGAGCGGCAAGTGATTCCGGTGGTTTATTACACCGATGACTCAGGAAGAACCACGGAGTTCATTTCCACCGATGCCAAGCCGACGCAGGCCCAGTTGGATAAGGGCGAACACCGCGTCATGGATTGTGTCGATTGCCATAACCGACCGACGCACGCCTTCGAGCTTCCCGAAAACGCCGTCGATAAACAGATGCAGCTCGGCCACATCAGCCCCGATCTGCCCTACATCAAGAAAAAAGCGGTCGAAGTTCTCAAAGTCGACTATCCCGCGCGCGACGTGGCGCGCACACGTATCGTCGAGGAGTTGGACAAGTTCTATCGCACGAATTATCCCGATATTTACCAGAAGCGGCGCGCGATCGTGCAGCAGTCGGCTGACGAAGTGGCGGCGATCTACCTGCGCAACGTGTTTCCCGACATGCGCCTGACCTGGGGCACTCACCCGAACAACCTGGGGCACAACGATTCGCCCGGATGTTTCCGCTGCCACGATGGCAGCCATACTAGCGCCGACGGCCAGACGATCACGAATGATTGCTCGGCATGCCACGAATTTTTGGCGACTGCAGAGGAACACCCCAAGATCCTCACGGACCTGGGGATGAAATAGGAGCTACACGGGGACGCCTGTGGAATCGAGACTAACGTGGAGAACGGCGCATTACAATCCGCAGAGGTCCGGCGGGAACGGTCGGATCTTGTTCTTACCGCAATTTTACTTGTAATTAGTGCAATCATACCTGGCTCACTTTCGGCGCAGTCCCAAAGAACTCCGCCCCTCAAGCAAGATGAAAACTGCCTGGCCTGCCACGGCCAGCCGGGAATGAAATCGGATAAGGGTAGGAGCATCAGCATTAATCCTGAGAAGCACGCAAGCAGCGTTCACGGGGTTTTAGGCTGCACTGAATGCCACGTGTCGACTAAGGATTTTCCGCACCCGGCGAAGGTCGCCAAGGTCCAGTGTCTCACCTGCCACGAAGATGAAGTGAAACATGTCGTGGGCAGCATTCACGCAGCACTGGGCGAGGATGCCTGCCAATCCTGCCACGGCAATGTGCATGAGGTGACCACAGCGGCGCAGGCTGTGCCTTCTCTCTGCGCGCAATGTCACGCCGCCGAAGTCAAGGATTTTAAGCAGAGCATCCACGGACAGGCCGCGGCAAAGGGCGACAAAGACGCACCGACGTGCCTTTCCTGCCATGGTTCAATACACCAGATTCAGTCTTCGAGCGATCCAGCTTCGACGGTGGCAAAGAAAAACCTGCCTGACACCTGTGCTTCATGCCACAGCAACCAGGATTTTCTCTCGCGCCATAACATCCCGTTCGCGCATCCTGTCGAACTTTACCGCCAGAGCGTGCACGGGCGCGCACTGGCAAACGGCAATGCCGCCGCCGCAACTTGCTCCGATTGCCATGGCAGCCATAACGTTCTGCCCGCGCAAGACGCCCGCTCCAAGATCAATCACTGGAACCTGCCCTCGACCTGTGGGCAGTGCCACGCGGACATCGCCAAGACGTATCTGGAGAGCGTGCACGGGCAGGCCCTGAAGGCGGGCGTGGGGGCCGCGCCGGTATGCAGCGATTGCCACGGCGAGCACCTGATCTTAGAACCCAAGCAGCCGGGCTCGCTGGTGAACGCCAACCGCGTTTCCCTCGTTACCTGCGCTCGTTGCCACAACGACGAGCGCCTGGCGCTGCGTTACAACCTGCCGACGGACCGTGTGCCTTCGTATGCCGATAGCTATCACGGGCTCGCTCTGCGCGGTGGATCGCAAAGCGTGGCCAACTGTGCTTCCTGCCACGGCGTGCACAATATCCTTCGTTCGAGCGACGCACGTTCGACGGTGAATGCCGCGAATCTTGCGAAAACCTGCGGCGCTTGCCATTCCGGCGCAGGCGCACACTTCGCCATCGGGCCGGTTCACGTGCAGATCGCCAGCGGCCCTGCTCATCCGGCCGTCAAATGGATTCGCTGGACGTACCTCGTCCTGATTCCGATGACGCTCGGTTTCATGCTCCTGCACAACCTGATCGACTTCATCGCCAAGCTGATCCGGAAACGTCCGCGGCATGAATCGGGCGCGCAGGTCACGCGCATGAACCGCAACTTCCGCATCGCGCATGCGGGCGTGATCCTGAGCTTCCCGACCCTGGTGTTTACCGGCTTCGCGCTGAAATATCCGGAGGCGTGGTGGGCGCGACCTGTGCTGCTGTGGGAGCGGCATTTCGCTTTTCGCGGGGCAGTACATCGTTCAGCTGCAGTTATCATCACGCTGGCAACTCTGTATCACGTCTTTCATTTGATTCTGGTCAAGCGCGATCGCTTGTTCCTCAAAGCGATGTTGCCCAGCGTAAAAGATGCGACCGATCTGGTTCGGGTGTTTGCTTATAATCTTGGACTCAGCAAAACCGAGCCACACTTTGCCAAGTTCAACTACGCCGAGAAGATGGAATATTGGGCCTTCATGTGGGGAACGGTCGTAATGACGGTCTCCGGCCTATTGTTGTGGTTCAACAACTTCTCTCTGCGCTTCTTCCCTAAGTGGATCACCGACGCAGCCACGGCGGTGCACTATTACGAAGCCATACTGGCCACGTTCTCGATCCTGATCTGGCACTTCTATATGGTGATCTTCGATCCGCTGGTTTATCCCATGGATACGGCGTGGTTCAACGGCAAGGTTTCGGCCGATCATTACCGCCATACACGGCCCGAATATATGCGAGCCCTAGAGAGGGCAAGACTGGTCGAATTGTCGAGCGAGCCAGAACAGGGGGAGCAAGCACAGGTGGAGGAATCGAGCGAGGAGTTGGTTACGAAGCAGTAGCTGGGCTCGCGGCTGATGCGGGCGCTTCCGTTTGCGGCCCGGCGCTCGCCCTAAAGTCGTGCAGCGATAACTCGATTCCGCCAAACTCCGAATGATCGTTTGCTCCGATGCTGAACGCGATGTCGATGGCGTCTCCTGCCAGGAGCGGTGACTGCTGTAAGCGTTCGGCCATGTGCCAGCCGAGAGCGTCAAAGACGACTTTCGGTTGCCGGTTCTCGGATCTGAATAGAGCGGGCTTAGCTGCGGCATAACCTTGCTCAGCCGCGGCCTCTTTTTCGTCACGGCGAATCGCAGCGCCGTCGGGATGGCAGCGCGGCGTTAGCAGAATCGCAGCCGCTGTCAACTTTTCCGGTCCGTTGAGAACTCCCTCCACAGATGTCATGCCGAACTCGCCGCAACGCGAGTGAGGAACCTGCTGTTGGGCGACGAGCGCGAGCTGTCCGGGTTCGCCCGCCTTCAGCTTCAGCTTCACATGCTTTTCCTTCAAAATCTTTGGCGGAGCGATCAGGAGAACGCCACGTGTGGTGAACGCCGGCTCGTGATTTCCCGCGCCATAGGGCTCGAGTAGCTGAAGCACTTGATACAGGCCGGGAGTAATTTCGTCCAGATCGAGTTCAGCTTCGACTTCGAGCACGGGATCGAAATCGGCTGCCGTTAGCCGCGTGCGGGCGAAGGCATCCAGTTCGGCGCGAAGCTGGGGGACATTGGCCGCGGGCATGGAAAATCCGCAGGCATGCGAGTGGCCGCCGTATCGCGTGAACAAAGCATGAGATGATTCGATCGCTTCGAGCAGATGAAAAGCGCGAATCGAGCGTCCGGAGCCAAACGCTTCCTCACCTTCGCGCGCGATGACGATTGCCGGCCGGTGGTAACGCTCGACCACGCGTGTGGCCGCGATACCGATTACCCCGCGATGCCATCCTTCGCCATCGACGACGATGCAGTAGGACTCGCACAAAGTGGGGTCGGCAGCAATGCGCTCTTCGATCGCTTCGATGATGCGGCGCTCTTCTTCCTGGCGCGCGGCGTTGAGCTGGTCGAGCTTGAAAGCCAGCTCGCGGGCGCGGTTAGCATCCTTCACGCTGAACAATTCAATCACGTCGCGGGCAACGTCCATGCGGCCGGCGGCATTGATACGCGGCGCAATGCGAAAGGCAACCTCGGTGGAAGTTGGCGGTCGCTTGTTCGATATCTGAGCGAATTCAAGAAGCGCCTTTAACCCCGGATTCACGGCTCGCCGCAGAGCGTCGAGGCCGAGCCGGGCGAACACGCGGTTCTCGCCGGTAAGAGGAACCGAGTCGGCGATGGTGGCGATCGCGGCCACTTTCATAAAGGATTGCAACATGCGGGCATGATCCCTCGGTTCAAGGCGCTTTTGCATCAGTTCCTGCGCAACTTTGAAGGCCACACCCGCGCCGCAGAGCTGCTTGTAGGGGTATTCGCATCCCGCCTGGTTCGGATTCACCACCGCGAAGGCTTTCGGCACGCCTTCCGGCCCGGGCAAATGATGATCGGTCACAATCAGGTCGACTCCCAGACCCTGCGCGGTTTCCGCCGGAGCGAAAGCGCGGATGCCCATATCGACGCTGATGATCAGGCGGATGCCTGCACTGGAGGCCCGCTCGATCACATCGTCGCGGAGATCGTAACCTTCGCGAATGCGGTGCGGCACGTGGAAGTCGGCAGCGCCTCGGCAAAGTTCAATAGCAGTTTTCAGAATAATGACGGCCATTGTGCCGTCCACGTCATAGTCGCCATAAATGAGCATCGGCTCTTTGCGTTCGATCGCAGCATCGATGCGGTCGACAGCGGTGCGCATGCCCTTCATCTGTTCAGGAGCGTGAAGATGATTTACTGAAGGAAACAGAAAGTGGGCTGCCTGTTCGGGAGTATTAACGCCGCGCCGCATCAGCAACCGAGCCAGCGTTTGCAGGGACCTGTGGCGTTTGGATTGGCTGTGTCTGTGATCGAAAACTCCAAGCCGCAGCTCGGACATGTCGCCCAGCGCAAGAGCGAGACGGTGCACCTGAACCGCGTCGTCAACCGCCAGTTGCCAGCGCACGGCTAGAGCTCGTCGTCCTGATCGGGTTCGTCGATGGGAATGGCGCCGAAATCTTCCGAGACTTCCACCAATCGCTGATAGCGCTCGTACCAGTCGGTGCCTACCTCGCAGAGAAACATCGATCCCTGATAGGCCCAGCCGAGTTGCAGAAACCCGATTTTGCCGATGTGCGCCCGCAGCCAGCGCGCGTCTTCTGCGTCGTCGCCGTCGGCGAGTTCCGACTGGCCCAGATGCTCAACCAGATCATCGAGCTCTTCGCGCTCCAGCTTCCACGAGTGCATGGTGAGAAACGGAGCGTTCGCGGCCTTGGCGAGCTCAACAAAATCCTTCCAACCTTCGGGATTGTCACCCATTTCCCACATGATGCACTGCACCTCTTCGTAGTCCACGTAGCCGTGGAAGCGGCGCATGCCATGGCCCTCGATGAAGGCAATCATGTCGTCTTTTATGGTGGTGAGATCGTCGGGAATGGGAGACATAGATTGCGGCTAAGCATTCATTGTATGACGTTTGTGCGCGAAGGTGTTAGCTGCAAAGGCCAATGGCCCCAGACACAAAACTTATCGATATCTCGAATTCTCCAAGGCGTGGATGTGATTTCCGGCTTGCCCGTTTGTCCAGGAGTTGCTGCGATCGACCCACAGACGCCGAGTTATCGTTACTGACTTGGCGCATCCTACGAACTGCCTGAAGCTGCGGCCAGAACTAAATAAATTCCCAGAAATAAAATTTCTCCTACGGCTTGTAGAATTCCGGTCTAGCCGTTCGTCGTTGTAGTGAAGGCCGGGCGGAGAACCCAGCCTGAAGGCCTATTACAGGAGAAGACATGCCGCAATATCTGGTTGCCATTCGACATCCCGAAAACTACGACCCGTACAGGAAGGGGAAGCGATGATTCGCGACATCGGCGCTGCTCGAACACGGCCTTGCCGATGAGGTCGTGCTGCTCGGCGATCCAGTCCTGCTGGGCACGGGGAAGCGCATCTTTGCAGACGGGACTCCGGCACACGCATTCGAGCTCGTTACCAAGCAAGCTTTGCCGTCTGGCATCATCGTCAATTCCTACAAGGCCTCGGGGGCCTTTGAAGAACCAATTGTGAAGAACCAACCATAAGGAGCAACTCAATGCGCTTGATGATGATGATGACCAAAAACTTCGCACTGCTGGTTGTCCTGGGCGTGGCGTACGTCGGTATGGCGAATCGGGCGACGGCACAGGATGACGCGACACCCTATCCGAAGATGGCTCCGGTCGAACAATATCTAATGGATCGCGACGCGGAAATCGCTTTGGCCCGCAGCGCCGCTCCAGACGCCATCTCGCACGACGCATCAGTCATTGTCCTAACTCGCCACGGCTACGAAACCGCAGTCGAAGGAAAAAACGGCTGGGTCTGCTGGGTAGGACGCGGCTGGATGGCCATGTTCGATCATCCTGAATTTTGGAGCCCAAAAGTTCGCGGTGCAGATTGCCTCAACCCACCAGCCGCCCGCTCCATTCTGCCGTACGCCTACAAACGCACCGAGCTACTCCTGGCTGGCCATTCCAAACAAGAAGTCATCGCCGCAATCAAATCCGCAATCGACAAAAAAGAACTGCCACCCCTGGAGCCGGGAGCAGTGTCTTACATGATGTCGAAGTCGTCCTATCTGACCGATAGCGGCGGCCACAACATGCCACATCTGATGTTCTTCGAATCAGCCAAGGATGATGCCGCTTGGGGCGCGAATGTGCAAACCTCCCCGATTTTGTCAGTTAATTTCTGGTACTTGTCCCCGGACGCGTTTCCACAACTCAAGAGTTTTCCTCCTATGGCAGTGTTTTTGGTAGGGGTGGACAAATGGTCCGATGGAACGCCGGCGCCGAGCATGTAAAACGCCAGCGAGAAATGTTAAGTTCGCGCCAGGCAAAAATAGAAATTCAGAAAAGTAGCGGCCCTCACGGGGAGTCCGCTCAATACTCGAGGAGCAAACAATGCGTTTCATGATGATCATTTTTCCCAAAGACTACGCAACTGCAAAAGCCGGCACCGTGCCCAACCTCAAAGACATGAATAGGATGGGGAAATATAACGAGCAACTACAGAAGGCCGGTGTGCTGCTCGCGCTCGACGGTCTCACTCCGCCCTCGACAATGAGCGCGCGGATCACCTTCAAAGACGGAAAATCGAAAGTTACCGACGGCCCGTTTACCGAATCGAAAGAGGTGGTCGGCGGCTTTTGGATTATTCAGGTGAAATCGCGTGAGGAGGCGCTCGAATGGGCCTCGCGCATTCCCGGAAACGATAACGAAATGATCGAAGTTCGCCGATTGTTTGACATCACTGACTTTCCCGCCGACGTTCAGAAGCAGATCATGGAGAATTTCGGCGAGGGCGGAGAGAAGCAATGAGAAGGCTAATCTACGCAATCAACATTACCCTGGACGGCTGTGTTGACCACACCAAACAACTTGCTGATGATGAAACACACGAATATTTCACACAGCTCTTGCGGGAGGTTGATCTGCTCGCCTTTGGGCGAAAGACCTATCAATTGATGGTTCCTTTTTGGCCGGAGGTCGCAAAAAGCCAGAATATGAGCAAAGCATCGAACGACTTTGCTCGAGTGTTTGACTCCATTGAGAGGGTTGTTTTTTCACGCTCGTTGGATGGCCCTGAAGATAAGAAAACGATAATTGTTCGAACGGACCTCCGCGACGAAATACTTAAATTGAAGAAGGAACCGGGCAAGAACATTTTGGTCGGTGGAGTAGATGTTCCTTCACAGTTAATCGAGCTTGGACTAGTGGATGAATATCGTTTTGTCATCCAGCCGATCGTTGCAGGAGAAGGCAGACGGTTGATGGAGGGCGTCAGTCTGTCCGAGAAACTGCAATTAAAGCTTGTCGAGTCAAAGATTCTTAAATCAGGATGTGTTGCGCTTCGTTACTTGAAACAGTGACAGCAGACTAAGGCTTCGAGCACCGCAACGTCGTAGACTGGGTTGCATGAGCGATGTAGCCAAGACCATTGAGGCCGTGTGGAGGATCGAATCCACACGCCTCATCGCCGCCATTGCCCGCGTCACCCGCGATATCGGCATTGCCGAGGAGCTGGCCCAGGACGCGCTGGTGACTGCCCTCGAACTGTGGCCTGAGGAAGGCATCCCTGACAATCCCGGGGCATGGCTGATGACGGCAGCGAAGCGGCGCGCGATTGATTCGTTGCGGCGTGGCCGCATGCTCATCCAAAAGCATGAAGAGGTTGCCCGCGAGCTTGAATTCCAACAGCAGCAACTGGGCGATGCCTTGGAGCACTCCTTGGAACAGGTGATCGATGATGACGTGCTGCGGCTCATCTTCACCGCGTGTCATCCCGTGCTTGCGATGGAAGGCCGCATCGCGCTCACGTTGCGTTTGGTCGGCGGTCTTACCACGGCGGAGATCGCTCGTGCGTTTCTTGTGCCGGAAAAGACGCTGGGCCAGCGGATCTCCCGTGCCAAGAAGACCCTCTCGGAGGCACATGTTCCTTTTGAGACGCCGAGCGGGGACGAACTGCGTCGCAGGGTTGAGTCCGTACTCATGGTCATCTACCTCATCTTCAACGAGGGATACACGGCAACCTCGGGTGATGAATGGATGCGGGCGGAGCTCGCGGAAGAAGCGCTGCGGCTGGGGCGCATGCTGGTGCAACTTCTTCCCGGCGAATCGGAAGTCCACGCACTTCTCGCTCTCATGGAACTGCAGGCATCGCGCAACGCGGCGCGCCGGGGCAAAAACGGCGAGGCCGTCTTGTTGCCGGATCAGGACCGCTCGCTGTGGGACTGCGCGCAGATCCAGCGCGGAATGACCGCGCTCGAACAAGCTCGAAGACTGGGCGGTGGTGCAAAACCCTACGCGCTGCAGGCAGGCATTGCCGCATGTCACATGCGCGCCTGCACCGCCGAAGAGACAGACTGGGAGCGAATCGTTGTTCTCTACGACGCCCTGCTCGAAATCAATCCATCTCCAGTCGTGGCGCTCAATCGCGCAGTCGCCGTGGGCATGGCGCAAGGCCCAGCCGCAGGACTCGACGCACTCGACCGAGCCGCCGCGCTCGCCGGTGATTCTGCGCTAGCCGACTACCATCTCTTTCCAAGCGTTCGCGGAGACCTGCTGATTAAGATGGGCAAGCTTTCTGAAGCACGTGAAGAAATCCAACGCGCCATCGCAATGACGAAGAACCTGCGGGAACAGGAATTGCTGGCGAACAGGTTGAAACAGTTGGGGAAGGGGACCTTCTCCGTGTAGGTGTGGTTCTGTCCTTTGAGAGGCGCTAACCGCCATTAACTCGCGAATGGTCGCTCAAACCGAAAATTGTGGCCGCGTGGTCGGCGGTACAAGGGATTCATGAGCTGGGTTCAGGTCTACACCATTACTACCGCATGGAAGCGCGGAACAGATAATACTCATTGATCGGCCGATCGTCGCTGAGCGCCGGGGTTCGCGGGGACAAAGAGGCTAATTTGTTCACCGGTACTTCGTGGCGCAACAGATTCGCGAAGACCACTTCCGGATCGTTGCCCGGCCCCCATTCCATCATGTCAGTGGCTGCTGCGGCGGGAAGATGTTCAGTCAGTTCTTTCGCCGTCCAGGGATGAATTGGCTGGTCGCTGGCCAGGAAGTGGAATCCCCAAACCGTCCCGTAGCTGAAGGCGCGTACGTAGGGGAAGGATTGGCTCAGAGCGCGCGTGACGGCTGTTACGTCCTCGGGGTCGCCATACGGCAGCCACTGTTGCAGGATTCCGCCGCTGCGCAGGCGCTGCCGCGCAATCGCGTAGAAGTCTTCGGAATAGAGCAAGCTCGAACCGGCCGCCTCTACCGGCGGCGGTGGATCGATCGTGATTACATCGTACTGGCGATCGGTACGTTCCAAATAGCGGCGGCCATCGTCGACAACAACGTGCGATAGCGGCGAATTCAATACTTCGACTGCATCTTTGTGAAAAAAACCAAATAGACGCGGTACGCTCGGAACCAACTCCACAACTGTGACCGGAACTCCCCAGGAACGAAGGGAGCGAAATGTGGTTCCCATGCCGAAGCAGATCACCAGAGCGTCCTGAGGAGGATGGGGCAGGGAGGCCAGAGGCAGATGGGCCATCATTTTTGTAATGGGCGTCAAAGCTGTCATCGTGTAGCCATTGATCAGCAAAAACTTCTGCATGCCGCTTCCCGTAGCGATCACGGTCGCGGTGGAGTCCCTCATGACCTCACCGCGGTTGGCATAAAGCTGCTCGTAGCTCTTGCTGCCCAGCAACATTCCCACAACCAGCGGCAAGAACGCATAGGCGACAATCCGGGGAACCAGACCTCCGGATCGCGCGGTAGACATCATCGGCCGGGTGCCAACGATCAGCCACGGCAACGATAACAACAGCAGCGACCAGCGCTCGCTCATCCACGGCAAGAGCATGAAGCCGGCAATAAGTGGGCCTAGAATGCAACCCAGAACATTGATTGCATAGGCCTTCCCCGCCTTGGCAGGATTTCCGCCGGCCCAACGATCCACCAACATTGGGGTGACGAAGCCAAGCATGCCCGCGAAGGGCGCAATGCCACAGGCCAGCCGCAAGAAGGGATTAATCATTAGCTTGGGATTCACGACTACCAGAGGCAATAGTGCGAATATCGCCAGCATGATCCACAGCAGGTGATTCTCCTTACCTTCGCCCGCGCTCCAGTATCGGTAGATCCGCGAGCCCAGAAATGTGGCCGCCAAGTAGATCCCGAGAATAGTGGCAAAGGCATAGACGACCGTGCCGAGATAAGGGGTGAATTGCCGCACCCAGACGACTTCCATCCCCATGCTTGTGAGGCCGGATGCGAACAGCAAAGCGAGAAGTGAATTGTCGCTTCTGCTGGGGACCTCCGGCTCGCTTGCGATCGGAGCTGTCTCAACGGATTCTTTCTTTTCCGACCTCATCGAGGCATCCACTGCCAGCACGGCGATCAGACCATTGCAAACAGCGCCAATCTTGAGCGTGCCGTGAAATCCAAGAAGTTCAATTAAGAACAGCGGCATAACCGTGCCAACCAGCCCGCCCATGACATTTGCCATGTAGAGATAGCTGAAGGAGCGCGATGCTTCGTGCGGCAGCATGCGTTTGATGGCCAGCATGCCCACAGGGATGGTGGCCCCCATCAGCGTGCACCATGGAAGAAGCGCGATCGCCACCGAGACGCCAGAGACAACGTAATATCCGGCAGAAGAGGTAGAACCCAGCTTTTCCAGAACGCTGCGGCCGATGCTTAGTTCGTAAGGCACCACAATGCCCGAGACTCCGATCAATAGCTCGATGGCGGCATACAGCCGGAGCGTGGGAATACCCAGGTTGTGGCCGCGGCTGCGTATCCATTCTCCGATGGCCCAGGAGCCCAGGCCCAGTCCGCCCATGAATACCGAGAGCACAATCGACACCATCGCCGTGGTGACGCCGAACTGCGCCATCGACAAGCGCAGCCACACCAGCTCATAAAGAAGACTGCAGAAACCGGAAAGGAAAAAAAAGATGAAGTACCAAACCACAGCCGTCCTCTTTCTGGCTCCATAAGCGGCCAAACACCGGCACGCCAATACGACCGCGTCCGTCACAGGCACGATTGTGAGCCTGGGTAAAGCTTTCTCACACTTTGGTGAACGGACACAAGTAACTTTGGTGTAGAAGAACTCCGGCGTGGTGGTTATTAGCATGAATCGTTGATGCCGCAGCCGTGCCCGCCACAACTCCGCCCAATACAATCTCCGACACTGGCCTCTTTTCCCTCACTCCATTTAGAATCCTCTGTCCCGCTGTTGATTGGGATTCACAGGAGGTGCGCTCAGCCTTGATTCCTCGTTACACCCGACCCGAAATGGGGCGCATCTGGAGCGACGAAAATCGCTTTCGCACGTGGTTGGCTGTCGAGGTCGCCGCCACGGAAACTCTCGCTGAGGCCGGCATGGTCCCAAAAGACGCCGCGCGAGCTATTCGCGAGCGCGCAGATTTTCGTGTCGAGCGCATCCACGAAATCGAAGCCGAAGTCCGCCACGACGTAATTGCGTTTACCACGGCGGTCGCCGAGATCGTTGGTCCCCACGCGCGCTGGTTTCATTACGGACTTACCTCCAACGATGTGGTCGATACTGCGCAGGCCCTGCTCATCAAGCAGGCCTCGGCGCTGATTGCGAAGGATCTCGAACAGTTGGCTGAAGTGCTCGAACGCCGTGCCTGGGAGTTCAAAGACACTCCCATGATTGGCCGCACGCACGGCATTCACGCCGAGCCGATCACTTTTGGATTCAAGATCGCCAACTGGTATTCCGAGACGCAGCGTAACAGCGCGCGCTTTGCTGCCGCCGCGGAAGACATGCGGGTCGGCAAGTTTTCCGGCGCAGTCGGCATCTTTGCTCACCTCACGCCCGAGATCGAAGAAAAAATCTGCGCGCGACTTGGATTGAAGGCAGCGGCCGTTTCATCACAAGTCATTCAGCGGGATCGCCATGCGCAATATGTGGCTACGCTGGCCGTGATTGCTTCAACCCTGGATAAGATTGCGACCGAAATTCGTCATTTGCAACGAACGGAGGTTCGCGAGGCCGAAGAGTTCTTCAGCCAAAAACAAAAAGGTTCGTCGGCCATGCCCCATAAGCGCAACCCCGTGAATGCCGAGCAGATCAGCGGCCTGGCGCGAGTGGTCCGCGGCAACGCGCAGGTAGCATTTGAGAATGTCGCATTGTGGCACGAGCGCGACATATCTCACTCATCCGCGGAGCGCGTAATTCTGCCCGATTCGACCACTTTGATCGATTACCTGTTGAGCAGGACCAGCAACCTGATCGACACCATGTTCGTTTATCCCGAGCGCATGAAGGCGAACCTTGAGAGCACTCATGGCCTGATTTTCAGCGGACAACTTTTGCTCGACCTGGTCGAGCAGGGGGTCTCACGCGAAGATGCCTACCGGCTGGTGCAATTACATGCCATGCGCGCCTGGAAGGAAAACCTGAACTTTCACGATCTTGTGCTCGCCGATAAGGAAATCACCAGTAAAGTTCCGCGCAAACAAATCGAACACGCCTTTGATTTGTCGCGCCAGTTGCGGAATGTGGATAGGATTTTTGTTCGCGTATTCGGGGAGAAACGCAGGGGTCGGGGATCAGGGGTTAGGGGGCGGTAGCGAGGAACCGCTAAGCCCAAAATCGTTAATCTGCATTCAAAAAACACAAACAGCGCTGCAGGCGACATCCTTTGAGTGTTCCAACTGATCCCGGCCTCCGGTCCCGGCCTCCGATCCCTGCCATTTCGCAACTTTCCTCCCACCATCGTGTTCTCTTCATTAATCAATTAACCATATGGTTAAATCGTAAAGATTTGTCAACTAGGGTCGGAGGTGACCTTATGACAACAACTATTCTGTGGAAAGCGGCGGGATCGCTGCTGGCTGCCGGGCTGTTGAGCGCCACGCTTTTTGCCCAGCCCACGGCCGCGGCCCGCTATGACAGTCAAATTCAAACTAAGGTTACGCAGAAGCTGGCGGCGAAGAGCCAGTTCCGCAATGTGAGTTCCAGCGTGGAAGACGGCATCGTCAACCTCACCGGGACAGTCGATCTTTACCAGCGCAAGCTCGACGCCGCTAAACTCGCTCGCAAGATTGCGCAGGTGCAGGGCGTGCGCAACTTGATCGCGGTTGCTGGCCCGGATGTTCCCGATCAGCAACTCGCCGGCAAACTCGGCGAAAAACTGACTTATGTCCGCAACGGTTACGACAGCACGTTCGACTACTTCGCCCTCAGCGTGAAGGATGGCGTGGTTACAGTGCAAGGCGACGATCGTACCGGTATCGGCCGCGATGAGGCGCTCGCCGATATCTACAATATGCCCGGCGTCAAAGATGTGATCAACAACATCAGCGTCGAGCCGGTTTCCATGTTCGACGACGGTATTCGCCTGAGTACGGCTCGTGCGATCTACCGCGATCCCGTGCTCAGCAAATATGCCATCGATCCGGCAAAGCCGATTCGGATCATCGTCGAGAACGGCCATGTGACGCTCTACGGCATGGTTGACAGCAATATGGATAGAACTGTTGCCGGAATGCGGGCCGGCCAGATTCCCGGTGCGTTCAGTGTAGAGAACAAGCTGGTAGTGAGGGGAAATCCGGCTGACCAGCCTGGAATGTAGGTTGGTGTAGCGGCGAAAGGGCGCGGCGCAAAGCCGCGCCCTACTTGTTCAGAGGCATAAGCCACGAAAGCCCAGTTTTTCCCTTCCCCGAGTTTCCACTGGCGAACCCACCCATCAGAAAGACGACCCTGCGCCAGTCAGCACTGGCAAGTCAATAAAGGAGGCTTCCTTTGCATCGCGATAGACGGTCCATGTCGACGCGCCTTCGGCTGGGTACCTCTGAAAAACTTCGGCATCCGCTCCGGCCAGAGCTACGCGAATACGATGCCCCTTCCGCAAGAGCACCGAGGTGGGATAGAGAGATAGGCGGAGCCTCGCTGGCTGGCCGGGTTTCATTGGCTCGGCATCTTTGCGCAGGAAGCTGTGGGCTGGGCCCAGAGGCACATAGGGCAGAGTCTTGGGATCAACTTCTTTCCGATCAATGAAACGAAGAATCCCCTCGTCAACATATGTGACACGCCCCTCCTGCGAGACATCCTCCAGATAAGCATGTAGCGCCCCGTCGGTCGTGGTCGACGCGATCTCGATGTCCAACACCGGGCTACCTGTAATCTCGAGATCGCTTGGCAATGGAGAACTGTTGTAGACCAACAATTTCTTGTCCTCATTCGCGCGATCTGGGTAAACAACGTCACCTCCACCATATCCTGTGGCCCAAATGCTCTGTTGGCCTGTGGAAGCTGTGAAGTCGACCGTATAAGAGTCACTGGCAGTGGGTAACGAAGGGGCTTCGGAGGTCAGTACATTGTTCACCCCAAAGTACAGGCGCTCAGTTGATGCTCCCGGCGGCGGCCAGACCCTTGTCGTGTGCCACCGTCCTTCCCCCATTGTGTAATACCGAATCGACGATTCAATCGCTGCAGGGCCATCCTTTCTCAATGTCTTATCAAAGAAGTCCGCCTCCATTCTCAATTGCTCTTCTGTTGTCGGCTCCGCTGGTGTATGCCTCGATGCGAATGGGTCCACGTTGAAATCGCCGCCATGCGACAGCGGACCAATGACCACAACCTGCGGATTGGAAAAGTTCCTGTAACGAGTCAGTGCATCTTCACCTCCTCCTCCATCCAGCCATCCCACCCAAACCATCATGGGCACATGTGAAGTTTCAATTCTTGTGCGCAGGCCAGACGGGCTAATGTCGGCTAACCCGAACGTTCCCAGCCGATCGTCCGCGAATTCGATCTCGGTGACGGCTTTGGCCACGTCGAGGTTGTGATGTTGACTGACTAACTCTGCCAGATGTTTTCCGTTATGGTCCGTGTCCACCGGATCTACCCCTGGGGTAAGGAGTCGGTCTCTCCAGCAATTCCATCCCGTTACTTCATCTGCACCGCAGACATCATCGCGGTCCAAGGCTGCGACAACTCTGCCCCATTCCTGTAACAAGCTACGCTGTGCGACCCCTCCCGCCTGAATCGCCCACAAAACATCGAAATTATCGTAAAGCGGCATGACTGCGCGAATGGCGGGCTGATTCGCAGCAGCCGCCAGTTCTGCCGCGTTGCCGTCGTAGGAAATTCCAAAGGTTCCGACGCGACCGTTCGACCAAGGTTGTTGCGCGGCCCACCCCGCCACTTCGCCCATGTCAGCTATTTCGGCAGGAGACCACTCCACCGGGCGGTTTCCTCCGGATGCGCCGCTGCCACGCGCATCGACCGCCAGCACGACAAAGTGACGTTGATTGAAATATGCCCCCTGTCTATCTTCCACTTCATCTGGAGGGCTGATTAGATGCAAAGCTATGAGCATCCTCATAGCCCATCCGACCTGCGGCTCGCGCCAATAGCGGGTGGTCCGCATCAGCACGGGAAGTTTTTCTCCCCTTTTCCAGTCGGCCGGCAATTTCACGGTTACCGCAATCTCCACCCCATCGCGCACCTTCACGTATGTCGAGGTTGATCGACGGATTCCGGCCGGTGTCATTTCCTCGCCTGGCAGCCTCGTGCGCGCAGTCGCGATTGCGATCCCAAGCAAAGCGGCGAGTCCGAGGATCAAGGTTCCTGCGGCGAAAAGCTTCAACGGCTTCCGCATGTGCCTACACTACTCTACTTCGCAACGTCTCAGCAGGAAGGAGAGTCGGCAGACCTTTGCTGCTGCCGGCCAGGGAAACCAATGCCCAAAATTCAGGAGCTGAAAGTTAAGAGAAGAGATTCAAGGCAGCCGATTAATCAGCGAGGCCACGTATCCCGCGCCGAATCCATTATCGATATTCACCACGCTCACGTTGGACGCGCAGGAGTTCAACATGCCCAGCAGCGCGGTTAATCCGTTGAACGAAGCACCGTAACCTACGCTTGTTGGTACGGCGATCACCGGAACACCCACTAATCCGCCAACGACGCTGGGCAACGCACCTTCCATGCCCGCGCACACGATAATGACTCGCGCTTTGGTAAGAGCCTCGCGATTGGCCAGCAGCCGATGAATGCCGGCTACGCCAACATCATAGAAATGCTCGATTTCGTTGCCCATGACTTCCGCGGTGACTACGGCTTCTTCCGCCACAGGAATGTCGCTGGTTCCTGCGGAAACTACGGCAATTCTTCCTTTGCCGTAAGTTGTCGAATCGCGCTGGAGCACGATGGCTCTTGCCAGCTCGCGGTATTCGGCGGCACGGATTTTTTTCTTCACTGCGGCAAACTGCTTCTCATCGGCGCGAGTGGCAAGGATGTTCCCACCTTGCTTTGCCAGCCGCGCGAAGATTCCGGCCATGTGAACTGGCGTCTTTCCCTCGCCAAGAATCACCTCGGGCATGCCTGCGCGGAGCGCGCGATGATGGTCGACTTTGGCAAAGCCCAGATCTTCGAAAGGAAGATGGCGCAGGCGGTTGACCGCATCGTCCGGAGTGAGTTCTCGCCGCCGGACCTGCTCGAAAAGTTTGCGGATGGATTCGGCGTTCAAGAAAAACCAGGCTATCGGCCGTAAGCTTTCGGCCTGCGGACATTAGATTAGCACTTGCGAGGAAAAGATCACTTGGGCAACTAGCGGGACGCCGCACGAAGTCTGGCGATTACGGCAGTACACACTCTGCGCGCGGTCCCGGGCGAATCGAGGTGAGCAAGAAATAAACGCCGCACTCCGCGCGGCTTAACCTTGCCCGCGAGATAGACTTTATAGATTTCTTCCCCGAGGCGATAGCCCCAATCCTGCAACGTGACTTCGAATTTTTCGGAACTTGCGTGAAGTGCGGTTTGTGCCGCTTTTTCCAGCGCCGCGCGTGATAGTGGCGGCGCAGCTGAATCATCGTAGGCCGGCCGAGCGGGATACAGCACGCGCGATCCAAAGTAAGCTACGGCATTTTCGATGACCCGGCGGTAAAAATCGTTCGCAGCACTTGCGCTGTCCTGGTTCGGCCTGTGCCCGTTCAGACGCTGGGGCAAGCCGCGGCAGGCGTGATGCAGGAAGCGGGCTGCATCTTCAGCGGCATGCATCATCGTGAATTCCCGAATGTGAAAAGCGTTCACCTGCGGAAGGTAAACGCTGCCGCGCTCTTCTACGCTGGCCAGCATAGAATCCACTAAGGTTTCATCGATTCCTTTGCGCGACAGCAGGCGGCGCAGCACGGCATCGGACGAGTTGCCATGAACCTCGGGCAGCATATCGATCAAGAACTTCGGCTGCGTGCTGTTGTGCGGCGAGTAACGGTTGATTTCGAGAAAACTGGCAAGGCTGTCGATGAGGTTGTAAATCGTAGGGGCGAAATCAGGCCCGGTATCACAACGGCTCCACTGGTCAAGGAATAGCCGGTAACTTTCGTATTTTTCGAGCGGCGTGGCGTTGAAAACGCAGACGACATCGTCGCCCACCCTGACCGCCTCGACCTTGTCGGCGCGTTCTCCTGCGGCGCGCCAGTAGAGCGCGTCGACGTTTTGCAGCACAGTGAGGATTCTTGACCCAGGGATCTCTTTTCGTAGCGCGCGCGGCAAGTGTCCTGGGGCGAGATGCGATTCGCCAAAGAGCACAAAGACCATTGCACCCGGATGCCCCTCGCAGATTTCCCCGATCTTGGCGGCGGCATGGCGGTCGCGCGCCCCAATCTTTCGCAGATTGTCCCGAGGCATGCAGTCAAGGCCGTAGATCGCCTCGCCGTGCTCGCGCGCGGTCATGAGTAGTTCGTAAAACGGAGTCCAATCGTATCCCCAGTCAAGGTCGAAGCGGATGCGCTGGCGGAGTTCACCTTCATCGATTTCGCGCCGCCACCATTCCTCGAGAATGTGCTGATCGCGGGCAAAGATAGTCTCAACTCCCAGCACGACGCGGCGATCTCCAGCCAGAGCGCGCTGCTCCAGGAGCGTGGCAGCATGGCGTTGCGCCGCCGGCAAAGCGTGATAGTCGCCGATCAGAACGATATCGGCAGCTTGCAGCGCTTCCTGCAACTGTTGCGAATCAAGAACTGAATCGTAACCGGTAAAGGCCTGATTGAACTCGCGGAGATATTTTCGGCGGCTGTGCGAATCTTGCGCGCGGATTTCGCGCTCAACTCCCGCCAGCGCCGTAAGTTGCGCCGCACTGCGCCGGGATCGAAGATTGATGGCGGAGGCCATGAAATTAGCTCGCAGACTGTCAACGCTCAGCTACGAAATCCTTCCTTTACTCGCTGCGTTCTTGACTCCTGATCGCTGAGTGCCTATGCTCCAAAATTCGAGGTGCGAGGGGCCTCGCCCAGCCAAATGCTCAATCACCCGCCGCAAAATCTGACCATCGCGACCACCGGCGCCAGCGGCTCGATCTTCCTCAAGCGCTTCCTGCTCGCTGTCGAAAGTGACTCGCGCGTGCAGGCTATCAATTTCATCGCATCCGACAGTGGACTTCGCGTTCTCGCCGAGGAGCTCGGTCTGAAGGGCCGCTCGAACCTGATCGGCCAAATCCTCGGTTCCTCCGGCAAAAGTTCGGCGCGCAAAATCCAGGTGCAGTCCAATACCGATATAGGGGCTAACGTGGCCAGCGGTTCTTATCCCGCCGACGCTATGGTCGTTATCCCCTGCAGCGTGGGCACGCTGGGACGCATCGCCAACGGTGACGCGTCGCGTCTGATCGAACGAGCAGCCGACGTTTGCCTCAAAGAGAAGCGGCCGCTGCTCCTCTGCGTGCGTGAGACACCGCTGAACAAAATTCATATCCGCAACATGTACCGTGCTGCCGATGCCGGAGCGACCATCTTTCCGCTGATTCCTGCCTTCTACTACCGGCCCGCGAGCTTAGATGAAATGGCGCGCGAGTTCGCCTACCGCGTGCTTGCTCATATTGGCCTGCCACAGCCCGGCGCGTTCCGCTGGAAAGGGTGATGCTTCAATCCTTTATCCGGCTAGGGCTTGCAGAACCGATAACTCAGGTAAAAGATCGGCAATTTCAGGGGAGAATTCAGTGTAGATAGAGCGAAGTTGCGGTCACAGATACCCGGTGGACATGTACGGGTGATCGTGCGAGCGGCCTGGTACAGCTCAAATCCAGCTCAAGCTACCTTGAGCGCGCCCTGGAAACGGTGGATCGATGCTTAACAAATCGAATCTAATGAGGCGATGTCCACGACCCTTCAAAGCCACTGCTGCGTCGCTGGAGGTGGCCCAGCCGGGATAATGGTAGCTTTCCTCCTCGCGCGCATGGGCGTTGAGGTCGTCGTCCTCGAAAAACACAAAGATTTTCTGCGTGATTTTCGTGGCGACACGATTCATCCTTCCACGCTCGAACTCATGTACGAACTGGGCTTTCTCGAAGAATTTCTTCAGCGTCCGCATCAGGAAATTCGGCAAATCAGCGGACAGGTCGGCAAGCATACCTTTACCATCGGGGATTTCACGCACCTCTCAACGAAGTGCAAGTTTCTCGCCCTGATGCCGCAATGGGACTTTCTCACGTTCATCTGCGATCACGCCCAGCGCTATCCGGGTTTTCGCGTGATGATGGAAGCTGAAGTCTCCGACCTGATTATCGACAATTCCAAAGTTGTAGGAGTCATCGCAAAGACTCTAACCGGCACGCTTGAAGTACGCAGCAACCTGACGATCGGTGCAGATGGGCGCCGTTCCACGGTTCGCCAACGCGCCAGTCTGCAAGTCGACGATCTGGGCGCGCCCATGGACGTGCTCTGGATGCGTATTTCCCGTCAGTCGTCCGATTCCGCGGCCGTCTTTGGCCACGTCGAAGCCGGCCGCATGCTGGTTCTCATCAATCGCGACCAGTATTGGCAGTGTGCCTATCTCATCCCCAAAGGCATGTTCGACGCCTTGAAGCAGCGTGGCATCGAGACGCTTCGCACCCGGGTCGCTGAGCTCGCGCCGTTTCTTGGTGATCGCGTAAATGAACTAAAAACTTGGGACGACATCAGCGTTCTTACCGTGCGCGTCGACCGCCTGGAGCAGTGGTCAAAGCCCGGCCTGCTTTGCATTGGCGACGCGGCGCATGCCATGTCTCCCATTGGCGGCGTCGGCATCAACCTGGCGATTCAGGATGCAGTGGCTACTGCCAACCTTCTCGGCAGCAAGCTGCTCACCGGTGGGGTTACACCCGACGATCTTGCCGCGGTGCAGGAGCGCCGCGAATTTCCCACCAAAGCCACGCAGCGGATGCAAGTCTTAATTCAGGACCGCGTCATCCGCCGTATTCTTGGCGCGCAACAGCCCATTCATCCGCCCCTGCTCCTGCGGGTGGTGTCGCGGCTCCCCGTTCTTCAGCGCGTCCCCGCTCGCATCATCGGCATGGGTTTCCGTCCCGAACACATTCATACGCCCGACACGCAGTAGAAAGCCCATGCGTAGAATTTTCACAACCCGTATCTCGCCGTTCCAGTGCTACCATCCCTTAACTCTCCAGCCATCGTGAACTCGCGTCCGGAGGAACGAGCCGTGAGAACCTTTTTCTTGCGACAGTGCTTCGCATCCGCTTTTTCCTTTTTTTTCGCGGCGTTATCTTACGGGCAGAATCCCCTCGCTAACGATCCCAAAGCTGCCAAGGCCGGCGAATATGAATTTCGCATCAATTGCGCTCTCTGCCACGGACTCGGTGCGCGCGGAGGCGGCCGCGGGCCTGATTTAACGCGCGGGCAGAAGGTACACACGCACTCCGATGCGGAAATGTTTCAGGTAATCAGCAACGGCATCCCCGGCACGGCCATGCCCGCCAATGGAACGAACGGCCAGGGGGTGGGCATGACCGACGAAGAAATCTGGCAGATCATCGCCTACATCCGCAGCGTGGAAGTGAAAGCGCCCGCCAAGCCGATGGGCAACGCGGCACGCGGGAAGGAGCTGTTTTATGGCGATGCAAACTGCTCTCTCTGCCACATGGTCCAAGGCAAAGGCGGAAGGTTCGGGCCGGAACTCACCGAAGTCGGCGGTTCGCGCACTGTGGCTTCGATTATTGATTCGGTGCGCAATCCCAGCCGCCGCTTGGCCTGGGGATTAACCGAGGCTACCAAGGAATTTCCCCAGGAGTACGAAACCATTACTGTTGTGACCGCGGATGGCAAGGAAATCAGGGGAGTTGCCCTGAACGAGGACAACTTCAGCGTGCAGATGATGGATACGACTGAACAGATTCACTTACTTGAGAAAGACAAGCTGCGATCGTTCAAGAAAAGCCGTGAGTCGATGATGCCGGTATTCAGCCCGGACGTCTTGAGCGACAAGGATCTGGACGACATCGTGGCCTACCTCATAAGCGTGGGTGCGAAATGACAAAGACCGAAAAACTCATTCCGCCCGTTCGAGACCCGCGCGGCCGATCTCGGCGGTCTCTGGGCATTAAGATTTTCTGTCTGATGTTCCTGGCGACGCTGGCTTACTCCCAAGTAAGCCCCGATCGCCTCCTCAAGTCCTCCAAAGAACCCCAAAACTGGCTCACGTACTCTGGCGACTACTCCGGACGCCGCTTTTCGTCGCTTGATCAAATCAACACCACCAATGCCCACTCTCTCACCGCGAAGTGGGTCTACCAGACGGCAGCGACTGGCAAACTCGAAACCACCGCACTTGTTGTCGACGGCATCCTCTACGCCACCGCGCAAGACGACCGCGCCTTCGCCCTCGACGCTCGCACTGGCCGCCCTATCTGGATGTACCAGCATCAACTTCCGCAAGACATTCGCCCCTGCTGTGGCCGTGTCAACCGCGGCCTCGCAATTCTGGGGGACAAGGTTTTTCTCGGCACGCTCGACGCACACGTCATTGCGCTCGATTCGAAAACAGGAAATGTCATCTGGGACGTCACCGCCGCCGAGTATCAGAAGGGCTACAGCTTCACGGTCGCGCCGTTGGCGGTAAAGAACCTTGTCGTCATTGGAGTCTCGGGAGGAGAATACGGCGTCCGCGGGTTCGTCGACGCTTATGATGCCCAATCTGGGGCTCGCAAATGGCGCTTCTATACCGTACCCGGTCCCGGAGAGCCCGGGCACGAAAGCTGGGCGGGCGATTCGTGGAAAGTGGGCGGCGCGCCCGCCTGGAATACCGGTACGTATGACCCCGGCACTAACCAAATTTTCTGGCCGACCGGAAATCCGGCTCCCTCAAATCGTGGCGAAGGCCGCGCCGGAGACAATCTCTACAGTAATTCTCTTCTCGCACTGAACGCTGACACCGGCAAACTGAACTGGTACTTCCAATTCACCAAACACGACGAACACGACTGGGATGCGACCCAGGTACCAATCATGATCGATTCCGCCGGCAAGCATTTTATCGCCCAGGCGAATCGCAACGGATTCTTCTACGTGCTCGACCGCTCGACCGGCAAACTGATTTCCGCCACTGCTTATGGGAAGCAAACCTGGAGCGACACCAAAGATTCTGAAGGCCGTCCTGTTGCCAAGAAAGAAGCTTCACCCACATTCGAAGGCCACACTGTTTGTCCGGGAGCGTTAGGCACAACCAACTTCATGGCGCCGACGTTCGATCCGCAGACCAATCTCTTTTACGTTACCTCGCGCGACCAATGCGACATCTTCTCCACCGCGCCCCAACCCTACGAAGCGGGCCACGCTTATTACGGTAGCGCTTATTTTCCCTCTGAGGACGGTGAGCCTTATCGTGGATTCCTGAAAGCCATCGATCCCTCGACCGGCCAGATCATGTGGCGGTTCGAGCACGCGTCACCGACGTGGTCAGGGGTACTGTCAACTGCTGGTGGTCTAATCTTTACCGGTGATGCGGAAGGGAACTTCATCGCGCTGGATGCCGCATCCGGCAAGCCGCTATGGCATTTCCAGATGGGAGGCGCGGTCTACGCCGCGCCGATGGCGTTTGCTGTCGACGGCAAGGAATATGTCGCGATCGCCGCCGGCAGCGCCATTTTTGCTTTTGGCCTGCCGTAATCGCTACCTTAAGCGAATGTCATTCCGAGCCGCGCCGGAAACGCGGTGAGTAACCCGCTTTCTGATCGTGCTCCGCAAATCCTGGGACCCGCTCCACCTCAGAACTTCACCACAATCCCCGTCGAAATTCGAATATTGTCTTCGTGATTTCCTAACCCGAGGAAGCGGTCCGGCCCATAGGCGCTGCCATAGAACAAATTTTCGTTGATGCTGGTGTGGTACCAGTCGACCTGGGCCAAGCGCACTGAGAGCCGCCGCATGACGCGGCAATCGACCCCACCACCTAATGCCATCACGACGTCGTTGTAGGTTGTGCTGGCTGAGGTCACCGGTTCCAGTGGTCCCGAGATCGTGCTCGCGCTCAAATTCGCTCGTTCCCATCCAAACAAGGTATGAAGAAACGGGGTAAAGATCGATTTAGTCCGGTAGGAGATTACCGGGCCGGCGAGCAGTGAGTACGAAGTTAAGTTTGGGATACCCGTGACTCCTCCGGTCGCTGTGAACGGAGGGCCACTGCGGCCGCCGAAATCGACCGCAATTCCGACCCAGCGCGTGGGGTTGTACTGCGCCTGCGCTTCCCATCCGTAGAAAAAGGTTGTCACACCGAACGGGCTGGCAGGCTCGCGCAGTCCTAGCCCAATCGATACCGGATTCAGTCCGGCAGGATCGGCGTGAAAGATGACGCCACCACCAAACACTTGCACCTTCGGCATCGGTTCTTGGGATGGACCCTGCGGCACCGCCGTACCCTGCGCACAGACCGGGACGCTGAGGACAGCAAACATTACTATAACGACAGCAAAACGAACCATTCCACATTCTCCATTGGAAAGATTGCGCATCGAAGGCCGGACCTCTCATGAGTACCGAACGCCGCTGATGCTCCTTCACAGTTATATATGAACAATGTAGGAACGCGGGTGGGCGTGCCAGGGTTGTATGGTGTGAAGCAGGGTTTGGGCTGCAGAGGGCGGGCAGGGCGCCCTGGCCATCGGCCGGTCGCGAGATTTAGTAGCTTAATGATGGTTCAGTGTTCATACCCTTCGCCCTGGAGTGAAACCTTCCCGCGGAACATGCGGTAGACGATCACAAAATACATGAGTGCGAGGAGCATGCCAATAGACCACCAGATCAGCCCCACATGCAGCGCATGTGGCCCAGCAAGCGCACGGTCGATCGTGATGTCGTACTGCAATCCCGTGGTTGCAGGCAGCAGCCGTGGATAAAGCGCAGTTGCCGCACCCACGAGCATGACCGCGAGGTACATGGATGAGCAAAGAAAAGCTCCCCGATCTTCCGCTTTGCGGCCGAAGTAAATCATTCCCAGCAACGAAAGCACTACCACCAGCGGCACCGCATAAGCGAGGGGATGAGATCGGTAATTATCCAGCGTGTCCGGGCGCGCAATCACCGAAGCGGGAAGGCTGATCACAGTCAAAATAAGCAGGGCGATCCACAAGCGACCGGCCGCGACGCGCGCCCGTTGCTGCAAATCGCCTTCGGTCTTGACGACAAGGTAGAGTGCGCCATGAAGAGCGAGCGCAACTAGGGCTATCACTCCGCCAATGACGGTGTACCAGTCAAGAATTCCTGGCTCGGGGCTGACACGCCAATCGGTCCACAGCGGCAGAAAGAAATAGCCGTCAGGATGAAGCGGAACACCGCGGATAACGTTGGCCAGCGCGGCCCCATAGAACACGGCTAGCAGTGTGCTGGAGACGAAAAAGATGCCGTCAAAAAAAGTTTTCCATACGCCAAGATCTATCTTCATTCTGAGCTCGACGGCGGTCGCACGCCCAATCAGCAGCCAGAGCACGATCATCAGCGCGAGATAGAATCCGCTGAAGGCCGAGGCGTAAAGCAATGGGAACGCGAAATACAGAGTCCCTCCACCTGCCAGCAGCCACACCTCGTTTCCATCCCAAACCGGACCGATGCTGCGAATCATGACCTGCCGCTCCGGTTCCGAGCGCGCCAAAAAAATGTGCAGAATTCCCACGCCGAGATCGAAACCGTCGAGCACGACGTAAGCCACCAGCATGATGGCGACCAGCCAAAACCATATAAATCCCACGAGTCACTCCTTTACGCAGCAGTCAAAGGCGCGCTTCTGGCCGGCGCTACGCGCGTGACCGGCCCGGCATCGATGATGCGGTAGATCAGCACGATGAACAGAATAGAAAGAACCGTATAGACTCCCATAAACCCGAGCAGGGTAAACAGAGTGTTCCCCGACGAAACGTATTTCGAATAGCCATCGGGGACGCGAAGCAGGCCGTAAATGACCCAGGGTTGGCGGCCGATTTCCGCGGTCATCCATCCGGCGGTGTTCGCGATATACGGCAGCGGGAAGCTCAACAGCAGGGGCCAGAGCACCCAGCGGGTCTCAAATAACTTCCCGCGCCAAAGAAAGAACGCTGCGACGACCATTACTAAAACGAAGTAAGTACCCAGCCCGGCCATGATGTGGTAGCTGTAAAAAAGCAACGGCATAGGCGATGGCCATTGATCGCGCGGGATGCGGTCAAGGCCTGTGACTTCGGCCTTGACGGTGCCGTAGATAAGGAAGCTGAGGACGTCATTCACTGCAATCGGATTGTCAATCTGTTGTCTGGCTTCGTCGGGTTGGCCAATCAGCACGATGGGAGCGCCTGTGCGGGAATTGAACAAACCCTCCATGGCAGCCACGGCCGCAGGCTGATGCTTTGCCATGTAACGCCCGTGCAAGTCCCCTGTCGGAAAGATCTGAGTTATGCACGCGATCACTCCTGCTATCACGCCCACACGCAGAAAGATTCGCCCGTGGTCGAGATAGCGCTTCTCAAGCACATAGAATGCTCCCACAGCGGACATTACAAACGCTCCCGTGACTACGGCGCCCGACATGTTGTGCGCGTACTGCAGCAGCGCCCAGGGATTGGTCAGAAGACGCCAAAAACTCGTGACATCGTAAACGCCGTCAGGCAACAGTCGGTACGCAACGGGATGCTGCATCCAGGCATTGGTAACGATGATGAAAAATCCGGAGATCCAGGAACCAATGAACACGAGCAATGCCGAGGTCCAGTGCCCCCACGCCGACAGGCGTTTTTCACCAAAGAGAAACAGTCCAAGGAATGCCGATTCCAGGAAAAACGAGAACACGCCTTCCATGGCGAGCGGCTGGCCGATGACCCCTCCAGACGTGCGTGCAAACTGCGACCAGTTGGTGCCGAACTGAAATTCCATCGGAATGCCGGTGACGACGCCGAGCAAAAAGTTCACCGCGAACACCCGCGCCCAGAAGCGGGCAGCTTCGTTGTAGCGCTCGTTGTTGCGGCGGATCGCCACTGTCTTAAGCGCGACGATCAGTAGAGCGAGTCCCATCGTCAGCTGTGGGAATAGATAATGGAATGTAATGGTGAATGCGAAGTGAATGCGATCGAGAAGGATTGGATCCATGCAGAACCTACGCTTTCAATTCAGCGATACATTTAGGAAGGCGATGTATCGCCTTCCAGCCCCAAATACGCGGTGATCGAGTCGGAGTTGCCATGCGTGCGGAACGCGAACCCAAACCGCCGGAAAAGCTTTTCCATGCCGACGTTATCGCGCAATAACTCGGCCACGAGGCGCTGCAACTTCTCTTCACGCCCGACCTGAATGCAGCGCCGAAGCAGTTCCGATCCCAATCCCTGTTTCTGGTAGGCATCCGCAACCATCACCGCGACCTCGGCTTCGTTATTGTCGGTACGCAATTTGTTGAGGCGTCCAACACCCAGGATTTTGCGCTCGCTGGTGGCGGCATCTTTAGTTTCGGCTACCAGCACGATTTCGCGGTCGTAGCCGCCAAAGCAGATGCGGAGCAGGCGCTCGTGGTCCACGCGTTTGCGCAGGCTGACGGCCGAAAAATAGCGCAGATATACTGTGCGCTCCGAGAGTGTGCCGTGAAATGCAATCATCAAAGGCTCGTCCTCGGGACGAATGGGGCGAATGGTTATTTCGCTGCCATCGCTTATCTTCGAGCGAAAAACGTATTGCATGGGATAAGGGCGAATCGCCGGTTTAGGCAATTGCTCCTCGGGCGTGGAGGGCTTGTGCAGCACAATGCGGGCATCCAGAGCCAGCAAGCGATCAGGTGAGGCTAAGAGTGGATTGATATCGATCTCGGCAATCCAGGGCTGCTCGATCACGAGCTGCCCGAAGCGCACCAGCAAACTCTCGAGCGCGACGAGGTCGACAGGCTTGCGGCCGCGCACTCCTTTGAGCGCGGCAAAAACACGCGTCTGTTCCATCATGCGCTGTGCCAGCGTGGTGTTGAGCGGAGGCAGCGCCAGGGCGCGATCCTTGTATACCTCCACCAGCTGCCCGCCGGAGCCAAACAGCAATACTGGCCCAAACTGCGGATCGACGCTGCTGCCCAGAATGAGTTCGTAACCCTCCCGGTTTATCATGGGCTGCACCGTCACGCCGCCGAACTGGCTGGCGCCAACTTTTTCGCTGACTGAGGATTGAATCGCGTGGTAGGCTTCGCGGACCGCTGTTTCATCGGGCAGGTTCAACTTCACGCCGCCCGCGTCGGTCTTATGGGTGATGCTGTTGGAAAAGACCTTCAAAACAACCGGGAAGCCGAGGTCGCGCGCGAGGGCTACAGCCTCATCTGCACTGCCGGCAACGCGAGTGTCTACTGTTGGAATTCCATAGAGTGAGAGGAGCTTTTTCGATTCGAATTCGTTGAGCAGAGTGCGTGCTTGCGAGCGCACCTCGAGGATCATTTGCCGCACTCGCGTTCTTGCTGTCTCGTCAAGTTCTGGTCCTTCGCCGAGGCTGGGTGTTTCATAAAGAGATCGCAGGTTGTAAGTGTAGCGCCACATGTAGGTGAAGGCCCGCGCGGCAGTATCGGGATAGAGAAAGGCAGGAATACCGGCGGAGTTCAAAATGGCTATGCCTTCCGCGGTGCTGACGCCACCCATCCAGCTTGCCAGCAAGGGTTTGCCCGTAGTGTGCGCATAGGCCTTCAATCGACTGGCGACAGCGGAGGGATCGGTCATGCCCTGGGGACACAGAATAGCGAGCAATCCATCGCTATCTGGATCCTTCGCCGCGATCTCGAGAGCCTTGCCGTAGCGCTCGGAATCAGCGTCACCCAGTACGTCGATAGGATTGTTGTGGCTCCAGTGCGGCGGAAGAAAACTGTTCAAAGCTTCCATCGTCTCATCAGATAGAGGTGCTACTTCACCGCCATTGGCTAGGAGCGAGTCGGTTGCCAGAACGCCGGGCCCGCCGGCATTGGTAAGAATCGTCAGCCGTGGGCCGCGCGGGCGCGGTTGCTTGCCCAATACTTCGGCCATGTGGAACAGATCGGAGATGTTGCGCACGCGCAACACTCCGCTGCGGCGGAAGGCAGCTTCCAAAACCTCGTCGCTTCCGGTGAGGGCTCCGGTGTGAGAGGCAGCAGCGCGCGACCCGGCTTCCGAACTTCCTGCTTTGATCACGATGATAGGCTTGCTCAACGCGACTTCCCGAGCCGCGGAAATGAACGACCTCGCATCCCCTACGGACTCCATATAGATGAGAATACTTTTTGTGCGTGGATCGTCACCGAAGTGGTAGATCAAGTCTCCCCAGCCGACATCGAGCATCGACCCGGTGGAAACGATGGCGCTATAGCCCACCTGCTCGCGGGCGCTCCAGTCCAGGATTGCCGTCAGCAAGGCGCCACTTTGACTTAGAAAAGCGACCGAGCCCGGCCGCGGTGCTTCTCCCGCGAACGTGGCGTTCAGCCCCACGCTGGGATTCATTATGCCGAGGCAGTTGGGCCCGACCAGCCGCATCGAGCCGCGCGCCAATTGCGCCTTGATCTGGTCTTCGAGTTCGGCTCCTTCGACGCCGCGTTCCTTGAAGCCGGCCGAAATCACCACCGCGCTTCTCGCTCCGGCATCCACGCATTCCCCGACCAAACGTGCGATTGTAGCTGCCGGCGTAGCCAGCACCGCCAGATCTACTCGCTGGGGCACATCGCGAATGCTTTTGAAGGCCTTAAGCCCAAGAATTTTTGCACGGTTCGGATTCACCGGATAAACATTCCCGTGAAACGAGGGATGCAACAGGTTCTGCAACACCGTGCGCCCGACGGTTCCCGGTCGGTCCGTCGCGCCAATTACCGCGACCGATTGCGCCTCGAACAACGCATCCAGACTGGGCTTCTCTCCCGAGGATGCGGATGCCGGTTGTGAATACCCTTCCTGGATTGCCATATCCGTTATGGAAACGCTCAAAACATACCCCGGCTTTCGTCGGCGTCGCGCCGAAGCGACAATCGTAGTCCTCGTTCAGGAGCTTCGTCCAAATTGTGCTTGATTCTCTGGAATCACGGCGTGCCGATCGTCACAATTTTCTGTGATTTATGTCACAAAGCGGGAATTCGACCGGAACGGGAATCCAGCGAACTTTCTGTCAGGCCCCTTGATCATCGACCTTTCGTTCTGCGATACTCTGGCTCCTATGAAGGGAAACGCCAAGGTTCTGAGCGAATTGAACAAAGCTTTGCGGGAGGAGTTGACCGCAATCAACCAGTACTTTCTGCACGCGGAAATGTGCGAGAACTGGGGCTACCACAAACTTTCCGAATTCATCAAGAAACAGTCAATCGGCGAAATGAAACATGCCGAAGTGTTGATTGAAAGAATTCTCTTTCTCGATGGCAGCCCCTCAATGCAGCCGTTGGAGCTGACCGTCGGCGGCTCGGTGAAAGCCATGATCGAAAGCGATCTCAAGCTTGAGGTTTCGGCGGTGAAGCAATACAACGATGCCGTTGCCATTGCGACCAAAGAGGGTGATAACGGGTCGCGCGATCTGCTGGTGCAACTGCTGAAAGACGAGGAAGACCACGTCGACTTTCTCGAAGCCCAGCTGCACCAGATCAAGGAGCTGGGCTATGAGCGATACCTGGCTCAACAGATGGGGGAAGATGAAGAGAAGTAGCTTTCGTTCGAATCGAAGGAGGAAGTTAATGAAAACAAAGTTCTGGATGCTGGCGATTGCGGCAGCTTGGTTTGCGGCCGTTCCCAACTTCGCCCGCGGCGCCGATGACGGCGCTTCGCTGTACAAGGCGAAATGTGCGGTCTGCCACGGCGCTGACGCCGCGGGCAAGCCAGCGGCCAAGATTCCCAGTCTGGTTTCGGACGACGCCAAGAAGATGTCTGACGATGACCTCGTCAAGGCGGTTACTGAGAAGGCAAGGCATCCCGCGGGCGTCAAGAATCTGCCGCCAGATCAGGTCAAGATGATCGTTTCCTACATCCGTACCTTGCAGAAATAGCCCGTAAGAAAGAGCTTTCGAAACAAGACTTGTCCGCCAAACGATCGCGGCGGACAAGTGTGACCGTCACTTCGAGGGAGCCAAGAATAGCGGTTGCGAGGATCTCCTAATCCTCGGCGGTATACTGCAACTCCAGCTCTGTCCCACCCTTGCCCGAAGCCACCTTGCCCTGCTTGAAACCTTGTTCGAAGGCCTCCAAGTTAAGCTCGCGAAAAATCGGGGGAACGGACTCCGAAACCGCCCTGCGTACTGCATCGGCATCGAGCAACTGCGTAAGCGCAGTGAAAAATCCCACCATCACCGAATTCAACACCATCTTCTTGCCCAGGCCTTCAGCGATGCGAGTGGCGGGAATGCCGAACACTTTAATTGTTTTCTTGCCGTCGAGCCCTGTAACTCGTACCAGGTCCTGTTCCACGACCAAAGTGCCGCCGTCTTTGAGTTCGGGGGTGAAACGGTTGAAGGCTTCCTGCGACATCACGACCAGAATATCGGGGTGGGTGACGTAGGGATAGAGCACGGCAGAATCGGAAAGAATAAGTTGGGCGCTGCACGCGCCACCGCGCGCTTCAGGGCCGAAATTCTGCGTGACGGTGGCGAATCTCTTCTGAAAAATCGAAGCTGCCTTCCCCAGCACCATTGCCGAGAGAATTACGCCCTGGCCGCCGAAACCTGCAATGTGAATCTCGGTTAGCTGCATACGGCCTCCAGTTCCACGAATTTCTCGCCGAGGGAGCTGGCGTATTGGGCGCGCATCATGGTTTGATAGTCGGCCCGGTTCCGGTCGACAAACTTACCGACAATAATCTCTCCGTTCATCGTCAGGCCCACTTCGCTGGTGGGTGCGCCAGTACGCACTTTGCTCATGGCTTTGTAATACTTCATGGTCTCAAGGCCGTCACCCAGGCGGTTGCGCCGCTGGTAGAGGGTAGGACAAGGCGAGATCACCTCGATGAATGAGAATCCTTTTTTCTGGAATGCTTCGCCGATGGCACGCGAAAGCTGCCGCGCGTGGAACGTGGTCCAGCGCGCCACGTAGACCGCTCCCGCAGCTTCGACCAAATGCGGCAGATTGAACGCTGGTTCGAATGTGCCGTACGGATTGGTCGAGGTAGTTGCGTGATCAGGAGTCGTGGGTGCGGTCTGCCCGCCAGTCATGGCGTAGATAAGATTATTTACGCAGATCACTTTCAGGTCGATGTTGCGCCTGGCGGCGTGTATGAGGTGATTGCCGCCGATCGCCGAAAGATCGCCGTCTCCCGAATAAACGACAACATTAAGTTTGGGATTGGCCAGCTTCAGCCCGGTGGCAAAAGGGATCGCCCGGCCGTGCGTGGTGTGGAAGGAATCGAGCGCCACATAGCCGGCGACACGCCCGGTGCAGCCGATGCCTGAAACCAGAGCCACCGACTTCAGATCGATTTTCGATTCGATCAGGGCGCGAGCGAACGAGTTTACGGTGGTTCCTATTCCGCACCCTGGGCACCAGATGTGCGGCATGCGGTCGCTGCGCAGAAAGGGCTCGACCGGGTTGCCAAGATCTTCATTCGATACGCTGACGCTGAGTTCGGCGCTCATCGTCTCGCCTCCACAATTGCCCTCAAGATATCTTCCGGGTTGTGCACTCCGCCGCCCGCGTGGGTGAGAGGATAGGTCTCCGCTTTGCCCAACGCTGCGCGTTCTACTTCCAGCGCCATTTGCCCGAGATTCAATTCCGGCACAATGAACGCTTTCACTCTACCCGCCAACTCGCGAATTCTTTCTTGAGGAAAAGGCCAGGCCGTGATCAGCCGCAACTTGCCTACGCGCAAGCCACGCTCCCGCGCCTGATCGATAGCCCGTTGAGCCACGCGCGACGTGATGCCATACGAAACAACGACCACGTCTGCGTCACTCAAATTCTCTTCTTCGCACAATGTGATTCGGTCGGCAGCGAACTGGATTTTGTTTTGCAGCCGCCGCACCAGCTTGTCTTGTATTTGCGGCGTCATGTTGGGATAGCCACGCTCGTCGTGCGTCAGTCCGGTCACGTGGAATTTGTAGCCTTCGCCAGTCCGAGCCATTTCTGGCACCATCGCGCCGTTGCCTTTGTACGGAAGAAACTCTTCCGCCGGCTTCTGCGTGTATTTGCGAGGGATGATCTCGATCCGGTCGGCAGGAGGAATCACCACCTTCTCTGTCATGTGGCCGACCACTTCATCCATCATGAACATCACCGGCGTGCGGAACTCTTCTGCCAGATTGAAGGCTTTGATGGTCAGATCGAAACATTCCTGCGGAGAATTCGGGCAGAGAGCGATAATGGCGTAATCTCCATGTGATCCCCAGCGCGCCTGCATCATGTCAGCCTGCGCCGGTAGAGTCGGCAAACCAGTGGAAGGTCCGCCGCGCTGCACGTCGACGAACACGCAGGGCGTTTCGGTCATTGCCGCGTAGCCGACGTGTTCCATCATCAGCGAGAACCCCGGGCCGGAAGTAACAGTGAATGCTTTTGCCCCGCCCCAAACCGCACCTTGTAAAGTGATCGAGGCCGCGAGTTCATCTTCCATCTGGATAAAAGTTCCGCCAACAGTTGGCACCCGTGCGGCAAATCGCTCTACGATTTCGGTAGAAGGCGTAATTGGGTATCCGGCGGCAAAGCGCGCCCCTGCTGCCAGCGCACCTTCGCAGCAGGCATGATCGCCATCGATGAAATGCTCGCCGGTAAGAACGCCGCGAGGATCGGCTTTCATTGTTTTTCCCCCTGCGCATTCTTTTTGCCGTAAATCGCGAAATCAGGACAGTACATGCCGCACAAGTCACATCCGCTGCAATTTTCCGGATGCACCACGTGCGGCACGTGATATCCCTTGGCATTAAAAGCCGACGAGAAGGCCAGAACGTGGCTGGGACAAAATTCGATGCAGAAGCCGCAGGACTTGCAGCGCTCGACAACGATCGAAACCTTTCCTTTTGTCACTGATCCCCCACACATAGAAGTGATCGCACACTTCGCAGAACTCGCTGCCATTATGAGGCGCAACCAGACATTGCGATGTGATGGAAGTCACCCACGTAAGTGAGGATGAGCACAGGCGCGGCCGGATGCGAACCCATGCAACATCCCTGGAACTACAGCTCCCGACCGGAGGAATGGTGTTGTGTTCCGCAACACAGCCACGCGTGATTTGGGTCATAGCAGGTCGTGGGCACGTGCGCTACTGATAGCAGTTGTCCCAATTTGCGTTGCAGACGGCGCTCTGATTAGTTGAAAGGGCCAGAGCGTTCGGGCCGACGATTTCGAAAGGAGAAATATTATGTTCATAAACAAGCTTGGTTGGATTCTTGCCGCCTTTCTGCTGTTCACCTGCGTGGCGGCGGCGCAGGAGCAAACGCAGGATCAAAACAAAGTCATCAAGCACACGACCATTCAGTCAACTTCTGCGGCCTCAGGTAAGGAAATGTACAAGGCATACTGCGCCGTCTGCCATGGCGAGGACGGCAAGGGAAACGGCCCAGCTGCGAGCGCACTAAAAACGGCTCCCGCCGATCTGACCATGTTAAGCATGAATAATGGAGGCAAGTATCCCAGCCTCAAAGTATCGGCGGCCATCCGTGGAGATGCCAACATTTCCGCTCACGGAACGAAAGACATGCCTGTCTGGGGCTCGTTGTTCTGGGGCATGAGCCAGGGACATGAGGGCGAAGTGCAGCAGCGCATTGCCAACCTGGCCAAGTACATCGAATCGTTGTAGGCGAAGTAAGGCAGAGTTACCGCCGAGCAAATTCCTCATAACGTCATTCCGAACCCGGCGTAGTTCAGCCGGGTGAGGGATCTAGCGAGGAGTGCCCGGCCTTTTCCAAGCGTGGAGCAATGCGCAAT
>JASHQM010000051.1 GCA_030039165.1 Candidatus Sulfotelmatobacter sp.
CTACCCTTTTGCGTGCTGCTTGGCGCGATCGATGAATTCCTGGAGCTTCTGCTTCTCGGGATAATTCGGATTCCTTCGCAGCAATTCCTCCCACGCCTGCACCGCGCCTTTAGGATCATTCTTCCCCTGCCAGCGCACGATGCCCAGATTAAACAGCGTCGACGCACGGCCCGGTTGAGATTTTAGGGCAGCTTGAAATTCAGCAATCGCTTTGTCCGCATCGCCCATATACCAGAATGACGTACCGTAATCGGTGAGCACATCGGCGTTCTCGGGCTGGAGTTTCACAGCCCGCTCGTAGTACTTAAGCGCTTCAGGAAACTGCTGTCCGTCGTAGTAAATATTCGCGACCTTCACCAGTGTGTCGAAATCGTCAGGGTTGCTCTGCAAGCTCGCGAGCAGCGGAGCGACGGCTTTGTCGACCACTTCTTTCTGCTGCTGCACCGTCGGCCCGGACTGTGCGCTGGAAGCCTCCGCGGGAGCGCTGGCTGCGGCCGCTGCCGTGGGCGAAGCCGATCCGCGGAACAGGTAGCCAAGCGCGACGCCGAGCACCAGGCAGAAAGCTGCCAGCGCGTAGGCCTGCGGGCTGGTCCATCGGTCCTGCGTGCGACGTAAGACTTCGTTATTTGTGGTCATCTCGATTTCCCCAGTTGAATTTACTTTTCCCCACTCAAATTTTGTTGGCTTACGATCTGGCGCCGGCAAGCGCCTGTTCGGGCGTTTGCGGGTGGAGATGGAAGAGACGCTGCACCAATGCAGCCATCTGCTCCTGCTCCACTTGCTCTGGAAGTTCTTTGAGTTCACGGGCCAGGGATGCGATGATCCTCTGCGTCATACGAGACATCACCGCGGTTAACATTTCGTTTTGGTCCTGCGTAAACGGCCCGCTCTCTTTCCGAAAGAACTCCAGTTCTTGCCGGCAAATTTCGTCTAATCTTTGGCGCAGCGCGACGATGGTCGGCACCACACGCTGCGAGGTCAGGCTGCGGCGGAACTCGCGCACCTCAGCCTGCAAAATCTTCTCCGCCTCCGCGGCGGCGGCTTCGCGCTCGCCGGCATTGTGGCTCACTACGTTTTCAAGGTCATCAAGGTCGTAGAGGAATGCACCCTCGACGCTGCGAACGCTGGCGTCGATATCGCGCGGCATGGCGATGTCGACGATCACCAGAGGCCGCCCGCGCCGGCTGCGAACCATCATCTCAGCCTCGTCGCGGCTGAGAATTATGTGCGGGCACGAAGTCGAACTAATGATGACATCCGCTTGCGCCATGTACTGCCAGCGTTCTTCGAAAGGAATGGCAGTTCCGTTTAGCCTTGCCGCCAACTCGGCGGCGTGATCGAATGTTCGGCTGGTCACCTGAAGCGAACCCCCGCCGTAGTTGAGCAATCCGCGCGCGGAAAGCTCGCTCATCTTGCCTGCGCCCACCAACAAAATCTTCTTGCCTTCCAAAGTCCCCAGCACTTGTCGTGTTAGCTGCACGGCTGCGTAGGGAATCGAAACTGCCGCGCCTCCGATGGCCGTCTCGTTGCGCACGCGCTTGGAAACCGTTAGTGCTTTTTGCAAAACGGAATCCAGGCAGCGGCCGATGGCGCCGGCCTTGTGGGCCTGTTTCCAGGCTTCTTTGACTTGTGCAACGATCTGTGGCTCGCCGATGACCATGGAATCGAGGCTGGATGCAACGCGGAAAATGTGGAGGAGGGCAGCTTCATCGAGCAGACGGTAAAAATGCTTCCATTCGGCCTGGGTGAGTCCATAGTCGGCGCTCAACAGGCGCATGACGGAGTTGGCGGCCAAGGTTACATCGCCGGCCCACAACCAAAATTCGGTACGGTTGCACGTGGCAAGCACAACAACCTCTTCAATCCCTTCGGCGCGGGACAACTGCTCGAGGGCCTCCTGACGCCGATTCTCACTGATCCAGAAATGTTCGCGAAGGGCAACAGGGGCGGTACGGTGGTTCAGGCCCACAACCATAAGACTGGGTTCCACTGTAGCCTCCCGTAGATACCTTCAGAAAAGCATCTGTCAGACCAAAACCGGTAGGCTGCATCGAGATAAGCGATTCTTTATTTTCAGTGAGTTAGGGGACCGTCGATAGCGGCCTGGAACAAGGCTCACCCGTGTAATTGCGGCATATCACACTGAGCGGGCGGAATTTGCCCCGACTTCCGGAGGACTAAGTCTGGGTCACGGCATTGCGCAACTGCCATAAGGCGATAATGCCAAGCAGCATGAGATTGGGGAACAGCAGGGGAGCCATCGGCGGCGCGCCGTAGATGAAATTATCGAACGCGTGAATCGAGGGCCCGCGCAAATTGCCTGAGGCGTGCAACACGAAGCCCAAAAGTCCGACTCCAGCTTCGAGGACAAGAACGGCGGCGCACAGATCAATGTACGGGCGCGACACCGGCATCAGCAGTGGGACAATGAGAAAACCAATGGCAATTGCGCTGGCAACCACAGGAACCCATTCCAGCGGATTAAAGAAACCGTTGCCGGCATGGTCTGCCAGGCTGAAAACAAAGTTGCCAATGAAACCGCCCAAGGTCAAGAACAGCACCCACTGCGCCCATTGCAGGGTTTCGGACTCGACCATGCGGTTCATGACGATCAGAAATCCCAAACCGGTATAGGCCAACGGCGCGGCGAAAGGCGCGGAATACGTAAGGCTGCGCAATGTGCGCTCGTAAAAGAAATGACTTTCCAGATGGAGAATGACTCCAGTCAGCCCTACCAGTACGGCCATCCAGCCGACGAGATACCCCAGGTCTTTCCACACCGCAGGCCACCGATAACGCACCGCTAGGGCAAAAATCAGAATGAACGGCGCCGTGGCTGAGAATATGAGGGGGATGTATTCGGCTTGATTGCGAAATTGATTCACCGAGTGCGCGAGAAAGATATCGAAGGTGAGAAATCCGACATTGAGAATCGCGAACATCTCTACCCAAATTTGTGGCCGCGCCCACCAGCGCTCATTTAGCCTTGCCATGCTCTCTCCTGAGCTCGGCGGCCATGGACTGAAGCTCGACCGTTTTCTGCATGATGGGGTAATTGCCATGCCATTGCACGAAATCGGCTCCGCCCATGAAAGCCCCGTGTTTGCTGGTGCGTCCGTCATAGTGCCACAGATCAAAATAGACAAAGTCGATGGGCTGAGAGAATGGCGGGCCGGTAAGGACATTGTCTTTGCGCAATCCGTTGACGATGTCTTGCGCAGTCTTTACGCGCTCGTTCGTATGCACAACAACCTGCTCCGCCTGCGCGTACACGCGGTCGATCAACGCAGGCGTGTGGCACTGTGTGCATACCTGCTTCATCTTGGCCTGCGCCGCGGCATAGTTCGGACGCTTTTCGCTGATGGCATTCGCCAGATAGTACGACAGCCGCTCGGAAGGGTCGTGGGTAACTCCTATGCCATCGATGCCGCTCATGTGACAGGTAGCGCAGGTGGGAACGAACATATCGCGGGTGGTCAAGGTCTTGGGAGGAGCGTCGAGGTTGAGCAGACGCTCCTGTGCCTGGAACATAACTCCGTGTTTGGATTCTTCGTAGATCTCGATCTGCGAGTGGTCGGGACCCATGTGGCATTGGGCGCAAGTACTCGGCAGGCGCGCAATGCGGACGGAACTCGTGTGCCGCGTATGGCAAGCCGTACAGTTGCCGATCGTGCCGTCGGCATTTGGCTTGCCCACGCTGTGACATTGTTCGCAACCGCTGGCCATCGCCGATCCACCCTCAAGTTGCACAAATGGGTGCGGCGGACGCCGCGTTCCTCCGGGCTGATAAGTTTCCGAAAAACTTACCTGCTCGGGAGTTAATCCTTTTTCCCCATAGATCGCGGCCCATGCCGGCGCGGCGTGGCGGCTGCGCAGGAATTGCTGATAGATGCCTTCATGACAGCCTCGGCAATTGCCCGCTGTTAGCTTGGTCGAGATCACGAAGCCGTGGTGGTCTTTCTTATCCTGGCCGGTCGCAGGCTGATGGCACTCAAGACAGTTCACGCCTTTGCGCGCGTGCAAGCTCATTTCGTATTCGTGAACCACAGAATATTGCAGGCGTGCGTGACATTCGGCGCATTTCCCTGTGGCGCGCACCAGCGCTGCGCTGGGTTGTTGAGTCTCGACTTGGGGACGAGCACGATTGAGGAGAAACGCTCCCAGGATCAGCGCAAAGGCGATAACAACCGCAATGAAGACCGACCGAAAGGACACGGTTGCTCCTTTCTATTGAAAGACCTGAACCACAATTAGACTGCGGGGAAAAAGAACAGGATATTGTATTCGGAGTAAGCAACGAATCGGCCTGTTTTTTGGGGATGGTAGAGTTTCTTTGTTTCAGATTCGGGAGAGATTCGCTAACGAATGTGATGCAGGTACCAAATGACGGCGACAGCTCCCATGCGCACAGCAACAATTAGAACTGCGAAGGCGAGCGCCATGCGGAAAAGGAGCCGCTCGAAAGGATTTAGTTGGCGCCGCAGGACGGCCATGTACTGCCTCGAACTCAATTCAAGAATAGAGTCAACTCGATCATTCGGCAGTGAGTCGCGTCACGCTGGCGTGTGAAGACAGATGTTACGTCAGTATCCGATGTGAAATCCGGCGATCAGGCAAACGCCGAAGATAACAGCGTAGGCCAATTCCGTCCACCCTAAACGGCGGACAAGCAGAGCTTGTTGGCGCTCAAAAAACCACGCCGTGCCGCGAATCAGAAGTGGCAGGAATGCCAATACGGCCAGCCAGGGCACAACATGAAAACGCCACGCTAGCACGAGGGCTACGACGAGCACCGCCTCGCCAACGAGGAACCAGCAGCCATGCTGAAATTTTTGCTTCCAGCCTCTCAGGCGCACGCTGTGGATACGAAGCTGCACAAAGTGAATCTGGTTCGTGGCGAACAGGAAGTTTGCCATCCACAGGGTCCACGCCTGGCTATTGAGTTCTCCCGTGACCACGTAATAGGCGGCCGGAGCGGTAATGGTGAGACCGACAGTCCCAATGATTTGAGACAGCATTCTGGTGCTGCGCCCCAGCCTACGCAAAGCGGCTTGCGCCGCGAAAGCGAAAGCTGCGATCAATCCAAGCAGCAGTAGTTCAAGATTGCGGCCATTCCAGAACAGTACCGCGAGAGCGACCGCAACAATTTTGACCAGGATCACAATCGTAATGCCCACAGTTCTGCGCTCCTGCGCTGTTTGCGCATGCATCAATCCTGTGCCGAGCAGGCTCTCGGCCGGCGTTCGCAGCCAGAAAAGACCAAGAGCGGCAATGGTTAAAGCGATGAGCGGAAGAGAATAGCCGCCGGCAAGAAACCCGACCACACCTCCGGTGACAAGAGGGACAAGCAACAATCCCCATGCACCGTGCTCGCGGGGCGCAATGAGCGAGCCGAGCCGCCGATTGGGGAGGGCTGCAAGTTGGTTTGTTTCGCTCGCCATGGCTTCTTGTCACCGTTCCTCGTTACCGGCCGATTTCAACCAGCGCCGGTTGATTGTGCTCTTCGTTCCGTCCTTCCCGGTGCCTTGTAGAAGGATTCCCGGCCCCGGGTTGGTAGACGCAGAACGGTTCCTCGTCGAGATAGTTGCCAGTGGCGGCGAACGCGCGCGCGCGGCAGCCCATGCAGACGTTGCGAAATTCGCAGCAGCCGCACTTGCCTCGCAGATTGTTTACGTCGCGAAGTTCGTTGAAGACCACCGCGTTGTCCCAGATGTCGGGGAATGACTGCTTCTTCAGGTCGCCCGCCAGGGCAGGCAGATAGCCGCAAGGGTAGACTTCACCTTGATGCGAGATGAAACAAACGGCAGTGCCCGCGAGGCAGCCTTTGGTCATCGCATTCATGTCGGAGGGATGTGCTCCGGGATGCCCCACTGGTCGTCCGATTCCATGCGGTTTCAGCTCGATTCCGGTGGATCCGGGCATGGTCATTTCCGTTGGACCGATATGGCTCGAACACGAAGGGCGGTGGCTGTTGTCGCCTGAAGCCGGAGAAACGGGCAGAGTGGCTGCCTGGCTTGCCGCAGCTCTGCGCTCGGCAGCGCGGCGTTGGCGAACGACGCGGAAATAATGGGGCGCGCACGTCGCCTTCAATTCAATGTTACCGGCCAGCGACTGATCGTAGAACCAATTCAGGATTCTCTCGTATTCCTCCGGAGGCACCATCTGTTCGGCAGCGATATCGACTCCGCAGCCCACCGGTACCAACAGAAATGTGTGCAACGCGTCCGCATTCAACGAGCGCGCCAAGTCGAGCACCTGGGGAAGCTGATGGGCATTATGGCGGGCAATGGTAGTGTTGATCTGCACCGACATGCCAAGCTCTTTCAGGTTGCGGAAGCCGGTAATGGCGGCATCGAATGCTCCGGGAATGCCGCGGAAAGAATCGTGCGTGGCAGCATCGGCGCCGTCCAGGCTGATGGCGACACGTTTCACACCGGCTTCGACAATCTTGCGGGCAACCGGCTTGTTCACCAGCGTTCCGTTGGTGGCCAGAGCGACGCGCAGGCCTTTTTCGGTTCCATAACGCGCGAGTTCGAAAATGTCCGCGCGAAACAGGGGCTCGCCGCCGCTGAGCACCAGAATCGGCTGCGACACTTCGGCGATCTGATCGATGATCGCTTTGGCTGCGCGCGTGGAGAGATCATTGGGAGAACTCAACTCCGTGGCGCTGGCGCGGCAATGGATGCAGCGTAAGTTGCAGCCTTTTGTCAGTTCCCAGAAAATGAGTCGCGGTTTATTTTGGCTCATTTCCTGTAAATGTCCCATGCTGTGCGGCGCAGCCATCGGCGGCCTCCTTGCTCCGGAACTGGGTTGTATCGAACCCCAACGTCACGATATAGAGGAGCGCGGAACACAGCCGTGACTAACGTCACCCGGAATTGTGACCGGCATCACTGGTCATCAAAGCCCGCTGAATGAACCTCCTGCAGATTTTCTTTGGCCCGGCTGGTTGCGCTACGAAACCCCATGCTCGTTCAGGTAGGAGGAGTACCTCTGATCAGTCTGGCGAATATGGTTGGCAAGCCAGTCGTTCAGAAACATGCTTAGGGACACGGAAATGTTCGCGTTTCCGATAGCAAGCTCCCGTTGAAATTGCTCCACTCTCTTAACGAAAACCTGGTGCTCGGCACGGTGAGCATTTAACCCTGGATATTTTGCTTTCTCCAGCTGAGCTTCTTCCGCCGAAAAATGGTATTTGGTGTAATCAGCGAGCTGCTTTACGATCTGCTGGATTTTCTCTTTGCTCTTACCGGCAAGCATGCTTTCGTGAAGAGTATTAATCATCGCGAAAAGTTTTTTGTGATCTTCGTCATAGCGGTGAACCTTCACACTATAGGAAGAATCCCACTGAACCAATTCCATCACTGCCTCCTGACGGGCATGCAAGAAAAACCCTCTATTCCGAGAGTATCGACGGAGGAAGAACAGACTTTAGTGCCGAAAGAATATAGGGCATGCGCACGAATGCGCTCGTCAACTTTTGAAAACGGCCGCACGGCAACGAGCAAATGCTAGTTATTATTTGCCATCTCGCGCAGAGCCGCCTGATTGCGAATCACAAGCGTAGAGCCGCGGGAATTCAGAATCTGGTGCTTCTTCAGATCGGCGAGCAGCCGGGTGACGGTTTCGCGCGACGTGCCGATCATCTGAGCTATTTCTTCGTGCGTCAATCTGAGCTTCACGCGCGGTTCCGCTTTGTTGCTCTCGCCGCTTTTCGAGCTCCACTCAAGCAGCAGCTTGGCCAGTTTTTCCGCCGCCGAGTGGGACAAACCCAGGCAGCGGATCTCGTTACAGACGTTGTGATATTTCTCGCTCAGGTGTTCGGCGACCTTGAAGCAGACGTTCACATCGTTCTTCAAGAAGCGCAGAAAGTCCTCGCGCTTCACAAAATTAATCTGGCAGGGATCGATCGTCTCAGCGGTAACCTCGTAAGACCTGCCCGACACCGTGGCGCTTAAACCCAGCACTTCACCGGCTTCGGCGATTTTAACGATCATCGTCTTGCCATTCGGAGCGCTGACCGAGAGCTTTACACTGCCGCGGCAGATTAGAAATATCCCGCGCGGCGCCTGGTGCTCGACGAACAGGACGGCGCCCTCCGGATAGGCGGTGGTGTATTTAATTTCCTCGAAAGTTTGAAGCGCAGATTGAGGCAGATCGCAAAAAACCCGGTCCGCACGGAACTTGCACGTCAGGCAGCTCTCGACAATCTCCATGCCATAGGGCGAGATCATAGGTCACCTTCCCGTCACACTTGAGTGTGCTTCGCCGGTCCCTACTTGGCTGTGTCCTGAGGCACCGGAACATGTGACCGGCGTCACACGGCGACTTGACAACGCTACTGACGTCTGAGGCGATTTTCATTTGAATCCCCTTGGCGCTTTTCCCGATGTGATTCAAATCACAAGACCATGTGACCAAGTTGGCAGACGCGTATCGCCAACATCGTCCATGCTGAATCGGTGGGGCGGACCAACCGTTGACTTATCTGAGGAAAAAAGATGAGTGCCAAACGAAAAATTAAGACTATGGATGGCAACGAAGCCGTTGCCTATGTCGCCTACCGAGTCAATGAGGTGATCGCGATTTATCCAATCACTCCTTCTTCAAATATGGGTGAGTGGGCCGATGAATGGGCAGCGCAGGGCGTGCCAAACATTTGGGGTACGGTGCCTCAGGTGATGGAGATGCAGAGCGAGGGTGGCGCCGCCGGCGCCGTGCACGGAGCGTTGCAGACGGGATCGCTTTCGACGACGTTCACCGCATCCCAGGGCTTGCTGTTGATGATCCCTAACATGAACAAGATTGCGGGCGAATTGACGCCTGCGGCGTTTCACGTTTCCGCGCGAACCCTCGCCACCCATGCGCTCTCGATTTTCGGGGACCACAGTGACGTCATGTCCTGCCGTACCACCGGATGGGCGATGCTGAGCTCGAATTCAGTGCAGGAGGCCATGGACATGGCGCTGATCGCTCACGCTTCTACACTTGAATCGCGCATCCCCTTCCTGCATTTCTTCGACGGTTTCCGCACTTCGCACGAGGTGAACAAGATCGAGATGTTAAGTGAAGACGACATGCGGGCGCTTATCAACATGGACCGCGTCTTCGAGCATCGGCAGAGGGCGCTATCGCCTGACCATCCTGTTCTACGCGGTACGGCGCAGAATCCCGATGTTTTTTTCCAGATGCGCGAGCGCGCGAACCCTTATTACGATGAGTGCCCTGCTAAAGTCCGCACAATTATGGAAAAGTTCGGTGCTCTGGTCGGCCGTTCGTATCATCTTTTCGACTACGTTGGCGCACCCGATGCCGACCGCGTGATTGTAGTGATGGGCTCTGGCGCGGAAGTCGCTCACGAAACCGTGGAGCATTTAAATGCGCGCGGCGAAAAAGTCGGCCTTGTCAAGATTCGCTTGTATCGTCCGTTCGCGGTAAAGGATTTTGCGGAAGCGATCCCGGCAACCGTGCGCAAAATTTCCGTTCTTGATCGCACCAAAGAAGCGGGAGCGGTAGGCGAGCCGCTGTACGTCGATGTAGTCAATGCATTGCACGAAGCCCTGAATCACGGCTACGGCAAACTGAGAACGCTGCCTGTCGTTGTTGGCGGGCGATATGGATTGTCGTCGAAGGAATTTACGCCCGCTATGGTAAAGGCCGTTTATGACAACCTCGAGGCTGCACCTCCGAAGGAACACTTCACCGTCGGCATTCAAGACGATGTCGGCCACACCAGCCTGTCTTATTCTCCTGAGTTTTCGACAGAGCCGGAGAATGCAGTGAGGGCAATGTTTTATGGCTTGGGCGCCGATGGCACGGTAGGTGCAAACAAGAACTCCATCAAAATCATCGGTGAAAACACTGATAACTATGCTCAGGGATATTTCCTCTATGACTCGAAAAAATCCGGAGCGATGACGGTTTCGCACTTGCGCTTCGGGCCGCAGCCGATCCGCTCCAGCTATCTCGTATCGAAGGCGAATTTCGTCGCCTGCCATCAATGGATTTTTCTCGAGCGCTACGACATGTTAAGCGCGCTGGTCGAGGGAGGGACTTTCCTGCTGAACAGCCCATTTGGCCCGAACGAAGTTTGGGATCACCTGCCACGCATTGTGCAGGAGCAACTCATTGCCAAGAATGCGAAGTTCTACGTGATTGACGCCTACGAAGTGGCCCGCAACACTGGCATGGGCAGCCGCATGAACACAATTTTGCAGGTCTGCTTCTTCGCGATCTCCAAGGTGCTGCCGAAAGAGCAGGCGATCGAGAGCATACGCAAGTCGATTCGCGATACATACGGCCGAAAGGGCGAAGACATCGTGCAGAAAAACCTTAAGGCGGTCGATGAAACTCTGGCGCACCTGTTTGAAGTAAAAGTTCCCGAGAAGTTGACCAGCACGGTTGAAATGCCCCCGCCGTTCTCCCCATCAGCGCCCGACTTCGAGAAGAACGTCCTCGGAGTCATGTATGCGGGATGTGGAGATCAACTTCCGGTCAGCGCTTTTCCCGCCGACGGTACTTTTCCCACCGGCACGGCGAAATGGGAAAAGCGCAACCTTGCGCTCGAGATCCCCGCATGGGACGAGAAGATCTGCATCCAGTGCGGCAAATGCGCCATGGTCTGCCCGCATGCCGTGATCCGCCTGAAAGTGTATGACTCCAAACAACTGGCAAATAGGCCTGCCACTTTCAAATCAACCGATGCGCGCGACAAGGAATGGCAGGGATTGAAATACACGATTCAGGTTGCCCCGGAAGACTGCACCGGTTGCGGCATTTGCGTCGAAGTTTGTCCGGCCAAAAATAAGACTGAGCCCCGGCTCAAGGCAATCAATATGGTGCCGCAACCGCCCTTGCGCGTACCCGAGCGCGAAAACTGGGAATTCTTTTTGAAGATTCCCGAGCTTGACCGCCGCGACATCAAGCTAACCAACATCCGCCAGCAGCAAATTGAGCAGCCTCTGTTCGAGTTTTCCGGCGCGTGCGCGGGATGCGGCGAAACCCCATATCTCAAGCTGATGTCGCAGTTGTTTGGTGATCGCGCTGTGATCGCCAACGCGACGGGTTGTTCCTCCATCTACGGCGGAAATCTTCCCACAACGCCGTGGGCCAAGAACGCCGAAGGCCGCGGGCCGGCGTGGTCGAACTCCTTGTTCGAAGATAATGCCGAATTTGGCCTTGGCTTCCGGCTTTCCATCGACAAGCAGACGGAATTCGCGCGCGAATTAGTGAAAAGGTTGGCCGCCACGATTGGCGAGGCACTGGCCATCGCATTAATCACTTCGCCGCAAAAGGACGAGGCGGACATTTACGAGCAGCGTCAACGTGTCGATCTGCTCAAAGAGAAACTCAAAAACCTGAATTCGCTGGACGCTCGCCAACTGCTGGCAGTGGCCGATCTGCTGGTCAAGAAAAGCGTTTGGATCGTCGGTGGCGACGGCTGGGCATACGACATTGGCTACGGCGGCCTCGATCACGTTCTGGCAAGCGGGCGTAACGTAAATGTGCTGGTACTCGACACTGAGGTGTACTCGAACACCGGCGGGCAGGCTTCGAAATCAACGCCGCGTGCCGCAGTCGCCAAGTTTGCCGCCGGCGGCAAGCCCGCTCCCAAGAAAGATCTCGGACTCATGGCGATGACCTACGGCAATATTTACGTCGCCAGCGTCGCCATGGGCGCGAAGGATGAGCACACACTCAAAGCATTCCTTGAGGCCGAAGCTTACGACGGTCCAAGCTTGATCATTGCCTACTCGCACTGCATTGCCCATGGAATCAACATGACCACAGGAATGTCGGACCAAAAAACTGCAGTGGAATCCGGAAAATGGCTGCTCTATCGTTACAACCCGGAGCGCGCTGCGATGGGAGAGAATCCGCTGATTCTTGATTCGCGTGCGCCCACACGCAAGGTGAAAGACTTCCTGAATATGGAAACTCGTTTCAAAATGTTGCTCAAGAGCAAACCGGAAGACGCGAAACGCCTCTGGGAGCAGGCACAGCAGGATGCCGACGCCCGCTACCGTTTGTATGAGTTTCTGGCGCAGTGCAAGTCGAAGGCGGCCAAGGCTTAAGGGACTCGCCGGTCAAGGAGACGAAATGATTGACCTCAGCACCAAATACGTGGGTTTGCGGCTTCGCACGCCGTTGGTAGCTTCGGCCTCGCCGCTTTCGCATGAAATTGACGGCATCCGGCGCCTCGAAGATGCCGGCGCTTCTGCGATCGTGCTCTATTCGCTGTTCGAGGAGCAGTTGCGGCTGGAACAGATGGAACTCGACGATCGCCTTGCCGCCGGCACGGATAGCTTTGCCGAAGCCGTTTCATTTTTTCCTCAAGCCAACGAATTCCAACTCGGGCCGGAAGGCTATCTCGATCACATCCGCCGCGCCAAGAGAGCCGTCTCCATACCGATCATTGCCAGCCTGAATGGGGCAACCGTCGGTGGATGGACCGAGTACGCCCGGCAAATCGAGCAGGCCGGCGCGGATGCGCTGGAATGCAACATTTATTTTCTTGCCACAGACCCTGACGATTCTTCGAACGAAGTAGAGCAGAGATATCTGGATATTGTGCTCGCCGTCAAATCGGCAGTGACGATTCCGGTTGCAGTCAAAATCAGTCCGTTCTTCAGCAACATGGCGAATATGGCAAAGCGGCTCGATGCGCTTGGAGCGGACGCATTGGTGCTATTCAACCGCTTCTATCAGCCCGATATCAACCTCGAAGAATTAGAAATCGTCCCGAATGTTTTGCTGAGCACACCACAGGACCTCCGTCTCCCGCTGACCTGGATTGGCGTCCTCTACGGGCGGCTGCGCGCCAGCCTTGCCGCCACCAGCGGCGTGCACGGCGCGGAGGACGTGATCAAGCTGCTGATGGCCGGCGCCGATATAACCATGCTCTGTTCCGCGCTGTTGCGGAACGGAGTCGGCCATTTGCGCTCCGTCGAAAATGGCGTGATCAAGTGGATGGAAGAGCACGAATACGAATCGGTACGGCAGATGCAGGGCAGCATGAGCCAGTTGCACTGCCCCGATCCCTCAGCGTTCGAACGCGCGCAATATATGCGGGCGGTGAAGGGTGCGCAGCATGTCGTGTTTTCGGGCCGCGAAGCGTAGAAAATTCTGACGCGAAGTTAGATCCGACTGCGTTCACCGAGCGGCCCCAAACTATAAGGAAGACGCTTATCTGCCATGGGCAAGTTATTGCGCATTGCTCCACGCTTGGAAAAGGCCGGACACTCCTCGCTAGATCCCTCACCCGGCTGAACTACGCCGGGTTCGGAATGACGTTATGAGGAATTTGCTCGGCGGTAACTCTGCCTTACTTCGCCTACAACGATTCGATGTACTTGGCCAGGTTGGCAATGCGCTGCTGCACTTCGCCCTCATGTCCCTGGCTCATGCCCCAGAACAACGAGCCCCA
>JASHQM010000052.1 GCA_030039165.1 Candidatus Sulfotelmatobacter sp.
AGGGCGACAACCACGACGGCGGCAACTGCTGGATAAACGAGTTTCCTGGGCTGTGCTGGAGTTGCTGCGCTGATGCTGCCCGCGGTAGCAGAAGTCACTGCGCTAACGCCACTTTCGACCGCTGTCCGGGTTTGCCGACTCGCACTCGCCGGTCCGCTCACAACGCTCACTGGTTCGGTCGAACTTGCGACTGGCGACGGTGTTCGCCCAGTATCCGTATCCCGCTTAAGGCGCTGCAAATCAGTGCGCATCTCAGAAGCATGCTGGTAGCGCAGATTGCGATCCTTTTCAAGCGCCTTGCTGATGATGTCCTCCAGCCGTTGGGGGATCTGGTGGTTCAGCCGTACGGGCGGGACTGGCGCGCGGTTCATGATTGCTTCGCAGATCACTGCGGAGCTCTCGCCATGGAAGGGCACGTCACCGGTGGCCATCTCGTAGAGGACGGCGCCGAAGGAAAATAAGTCAGTGCGCGAGTCCAGTTCGCGCGCGCGGACCTGCTCGGGCGACATGTAGGCTACGGTGCCAACCATGGTGCCAGGACTGGTCAGGTTGGGGTCATCCATAGTTTGCATACTGGCCGCTGCGGGATTCGCCGCGGAGCTTGCCGGCACCGTAACCTTCGCCAAGCCGAAGTCAAGGATCTTGGCGTGGCCCCGCCTGGTGAGAAAAATATTAGCCGGCTTGATGTCGCGATGAACAATGCCTTCGGAGTGGGCGGCATCGAGCGCGTCGGCGATTTCTGCCGCCACGGTGAGTAGGGTGTCGAGGTCGAGCGGCCGTCCGCCGATGGCGTGCTTGAGCGTTACGCCATCCAGGTATTCCATGGCAATGAAGGCCTGGCCTTCGTGCTCGTCAATTTCGTAGATCGTACAGATGTTGGGATGGTTAAGAGCAGAAGCCGCCTGTGCCTCACGCTGAAAACGGGTGAGGGCTTGAGGGTCTTTGGCCACAGCATCCGGGAGAAACTTCAGGGCTGCAAAGCGGTGCAGTTTGACGTCCTCGGATTTATAGACGACGCCCATACCACCGCCGCCGAGTTTTTCAACAACGCGGTAATGCGAGACGTTTTGGCCGAGCATTGGCAAGAATGCTAGTGGCTGGGGGCGGAGGAGTCAATTCCCCGGGGAGGGTCAAAGGACAGTCTGAGAGGAAACGAAAAATTGCAAAGGTCAGGCTAACCATTTACAGCACGCGACGGTCTAAGTAATTGGGCAGCGGCTGGTTAGGGCAGCGCCCGGTGTATATCTTCTTTCCAGATTGTCGGGCAGTCAGTCCGAAATCAAAGGGAACAAATACTATTTAGCCTGCGTACCAGAAGAGTGGCAGCCAGCCAGTAGGCGTATGAGGAGGCGATTGTGAACGGAAACGGCACTCATAAGAAGAAACGTCGCAGAGTGGTGATCTGGATCAGCGTAGCGGTGGTGCTTATTCTGGTCATCGCAGGCGGAGTTTTTGCCGCCACCCGCGGCGGCACCAAAATTGACCCCTCGAAGCTCGCAAAGGTGGAAAAGGGCGACTTGGCAAAGAGCGTGGTGGCGACGGGCAAGGTAACGCCGATCACAAAGGTCGAGGTCAAATCCAAAGCCAGCGGAATCGTGAAAAAGCTCTACGTCGATTACGGCGATAGAGTGAAGCAAGGTCAGTTACTGGCACAGTTGGACAAGGTGGAGATTGAGGCGCAGGTGGCTCAGTCGCGGGCCGCATTAGAGGCCGCGCAGGCGAACCTGACCAGCTCCCAGGCAGATTTTGAGCGGGCCAAAGTTGATGCTGAAGGCCCCGACGTTCCTCTTCTCAAGCGCGCCTATGATCGCGCCGAAGGCATGGCGAAAGATGGCGTGGTTTCGGCCTCGCAGCTTGACGACGCGGAAAAGAACTACGAGCTTGCCCTGAACAAACAGAATGTGGCCAAGGCGCAAGTGACCGTGCTGAAAGCCAAGATCGAGCAGGCTAAAGCACAGGTGTCGGAGGATCAGGCCAATCTGAAACAGCTCGAGGAGCAGCTCAGCTACACCGATATTGTTTCTCCCATCGACGGCATCGTGCTTTCGCGCGATGTCGAGATCGGAGACGCGGTCAGCTCGATCCTCGTATTGGGATCTTCGGCAACCCTCGTCATGACCCTCGGCGATACCAGCGAGGTCTACGTCAAGGGCAAAGTGGATGAGAGCGACATTGGGAAGGTTTATCTCGGCCAGCCCGCGCGCATTAAAGTGGAGTCGTTTAAGGACAAAACTTTTTATGGGAAGGTCACAAAGATTTCTCCCATGGGTGTGGAGAAAGATAACGTGACCACGTTCGAAGTGCGCGTATCGATCCAGAATCCTGGTGGCGAACTTAAGGCGGAAATGACGGCCAACGCGGAAATCATTCTGGAAGAGCACAAGAACGTGCTGCAGATTCCGGAAGGCGCGATCATCTACGACAAAGATAAGAAGGCATCGGTCGAGATTCCGAATCCAAAAGCAAAAGACGGCAAGCAGAAAGTGGCAGTCAATATCGGCATTTCCAACGGTGCCAAAACCGAAGTGCTGAGCGGATTAAAGGAAGGCGATCAGGTGGTCTTGCAGTAAGGCAGAGAGTGAGCCGATGTAGTTCTTGCTGCGTAAGGCCAGCAAGCTTTGTAACAGCGCACGGCTCTTAGCCGCGCCGCTAAGATATCAGACTAGTTTTGAGCTATAGCCTCTGACATGCTTGGGAGCGAACAAAAATGACGAATCATCAACATTCTCGAATTTCCGGGCGCTGGTTTTTGGGTGTTGCAGTTCTTTTCGCATCCACACTCGCGCTAGCAAATACTCCGCAGGGCACTTTCGACAAAACGTTCCAGGTTACGGGGCCGGTCGACCTCGAAGTTCTCACGCGCTCAGGCGATATTACGGTGCGCAGCGGCCCCGCGGGAACAGTTTCGATTCACGGCAAAATCTTTGTCAGTGATCGCTGGTTCACCGGCAGCCGCCATTCCGATGTAGCCGAGATCGAACAGCACCCGCCCATTCGACAGGATGGCAACAGCATTCACATCGAGTACCTGAACTTCCGCGACATTTCTGTCGATTACGAAATAACAGTCCCCACCGACACCAACGTTCGCACGCACAGCGGTTCCGGCGACCAAACGCTGGAAGACCTGCACGGCAACGCTGATCTGGAAAGTGGTTCCGGGGACATGCGCCTGGCGCGCGTCGCCGGCGAAATCCGCCTGCAGACTGGCTCGGGCGATGTCCGTGCTCACGATATCTCGGGGCCGATTCGCGGAGGGGCAGGCAGCGGAGACATCGAAATCGAAGAGACCGGATCGGGCGACATCGACCTGCACACCGGATCGGGCAATATAAGCACGCGCGGGATTCAGGGCGCTTTCCGCGCGGATGCCGGCAGCGGCGACGTGACTGCGGAAGGAACGCAAGGCGGAGGCTGGGAGATTCGCACCGGGTCAGGCAACGTGCATGTGCGGTTGCCACGCGACGCCGCTTTCGACGCCAATATTCAAACAAGTTCTGGCACGATCGACGTCGACCAGGCAATTACGATGACGGTTCAAGGCCGTGTGAATGATAACCGCAAGCAAATCGCCGGGAAAGTTCACGGCGGTGGACCGCTGCTGACGGTGCGAACGGGGTCGGGAGATATTCACATCGAATAACTCGGGCCGCTCATTTTACTCTAGCGAAGTTGCGATCTGCGCGAGGTCCCTCGCCGCCCGTAAAAACGCGGCGGCTTCGGGATGACACCCCGAAAGTATTGCTGTTATTCCCAAGTTAGTCTATCTCGCAGGCTTGAGCAGCAGTGAATGGTACAACTCGAGCTTCGCTTTCTGAAAGTAGTAGACCGATCCTGCTAGATACAGACGCCACATGCGGTATTTGAGATCTGCAACCAGTCGCTTGGCCGACTCTTGCCGCTTTTCAAGACGGCGCAACCAAGCCAGTACTGTTAGCCGGTAGTGCTCGCGCAGGTTCTCGATATGCTCGACCTCGAATCCGGCTGCCTCTGCGTACCCGAGTAGCCTCGAAATCGTCACCAGTTCGCAGTCAGGGAAGATGTAGAGATCGGTGAATCCCGGCTGTGAGTTCTGGCGGCTGGCGGCGCGTGCGATTCCGGAATTCAAGAACAGGCCGCTGGGCCGCAATAAATGAAAAACCTGGCGAAAATACTCCGGTAGGTTCTGTTCGCCCACATGTTCGACCATGCCAATGCTGACGATCTTGTCAAAACCGGCGGCCTCATCGAGATCGCGATAATCCCGGAGACGCACAGTGCAGCGATCGGATAATCCGTCTTGAGTGATGTGTGCTTCTGCCCACTTCAATTGCTGCTGGCTGAGCGTAATGCCCAGCGCAGTTACCCCGAAATCGCGAGCAGCATGGCGAATGAGCCCTCCCCAGCCACAACCTATGTCGAGCAGTCGCTCGCCCGGTGCCAGACGCAACTTGCGGCAAATGTAGTCGAGCTTTTTCTCTTGTGCATTTTCGAGCGTCTCGTCCGGCCTATCGAAATACCCGGCAGAATATTGCATTTCGTTGTCAAGCCAGAGAGCATAGAAATTATTGGAGACGTCGTAGTGATAGCTGACCGCTCGCTTATCCCGTTCCCTAGAATGAAGTTCGCCGCGCAAGCCAGATCCTGCAGGTGCAAGCCTCATGCTTTTGCCTGAAGGCATCGTCAGTGCCAGACCCATCAAACGCAACTTCTCTGCTCGCGTCCATTTCTTCTCGATCAGATAATCTGAGAGGGGAAAGATCGCCGCCATGTCGCCCGAGATGTCGAAATCGCCGCAGCAGTAAGCCTCGGCGAGTGCGATCTGACGGTTCGAATCGAAAACTGCCGTCCTTAAGACTTCAGGATTATTGATCTTCCAGGTAAAACGTGGAAAGAGATTCTTCTCGGCCGGCCAGCGGCTCCCGTCCCAGAACTCGACCGCAAAATCGCGGGGATGAAGATCACAGAGCAGCGATTGTACAAACCTAAGGGCTTTACCGGCCTGCTGGACGTTCCAGGTTCTTGCAGCCATACATTCGCAGGAGCCACCTGCCGCGTTTCCTGGCTGCTTATTAGATTCATTTCGATTCAGCCGGGTTCGTTGGAAAGAACGAATCGGGGTTCAATCCTGAGAAAATTCTAGCTATGAAGCTAACCCAATGCCGTGATTTACATCACTGGTGCATTCATCATGACGCACGGGAAGAATCAAGGTGGCCTCTGACCGGAACCAACTGCGAGCATCGCGCTTTTGTTGCTTCAAAACACGGTTTCGTCTTTAATCGACAATCAGAAATGAGATCCCAGGGAGAAAGAGCGCTTCTTTATGCCGCCTTATTGGTCGTGGCTCTGGGGGCAGGTCATCTATACAGTGCGGCTCAATCCGGCCCGGAAGCCGGTGGTCACGAGGTTCAACTCTGGACCGGCGGAGGCTACTCCGTCCCCGGTGGGACTTCCCAAACCGTAATCTTCGACCTGGGTCTGCGATATGGTTGGGTGCTGACCGAGCCGCACCTTCCCGGGCTTTTACGTGGACGCCTCGAATACGCCGTCGACTTCGAACCGGCATATTTGATCTTCCAACCGGCGAAAACTGTTTACGGTTGGGGCTTCAATCCATTTGCCCTGAAGTGGAATTTCATTCGTCGCCAACGACTTTCACCCTATATCGAGTTAAGTGGGGGTACGCTGTTCACTAACCATGCGGTCCCAGCCTACACAAACACGGTGAATTTCACCTCCGCCGCCGCGCTGGGTACGCATGTGCTCGGGCGCAAATACAACTGGACTGTGGAGGTGCGCTATCTGCACATCTCCAACGCCGGGCTGGCGACACCGAATCCCGGAATCAATACGGTGCAAATGCGACTGGGAGTGGGAAGATTTTGGAAGAAATAACTAATGTGAACGCCCAAACGGGGTAACTTCGCAATAATTTGCATGTTGGAGGGTCAAATCTGGAACTGCCTCGTCAACCTGTGCTTGTAATTTGATTGCTTTTCTGCCTTCTCGGGTTAATATGTACGGGCGAAGAATTTGGGCCCGGGTCTGTCCATGTCGGCTACTGCCAAGGTTCCTCGACCTCCCACGCTGAACCGCCGCCGCCGCGTGCGTCAAAAGGTGCATGCGCCCGCTTATGCCAGCTTTGTTAGTCCGGATAAAGGGGAAATGATCGAGCTTTACGAGGTGCTCGATATCAGCGAAGTTGGTGTAGCCGTCCAGTGCCCCTCACAATTGGAAACCAATCAGCAGGTCGATTTATGCCTGGACCTAGCCGAAGCCACCGGGCAAATCTGCACGCCAGCGCGAGTAATCTGGTCCAATGCCGCTGGGCGTGCCGGTTTGGCACTTTCGCCCATGCCGGTTTCCACTCTGCACCGCCTGCGGGAATGGCTGTTTCTCAATGCCATGGCCGCAGCTGCCAACGCTGCAGCGTCGGATGGCGGAGCAACGGTTCCTCCCAAATCCGCCGAATTACCGCCGAACTACACCGATATTCTCAATGCGGTTTCGGCGGTACAGCGGGAAGCGGAGTCACTGGACTCAGATTTGGAGGCGGTGCTTGAGCTGATCGTTTCGCGCTCGCAATCGTTATTGCACGCCTCGGGCGCCGCCATCGCTATTGCTGGAAAAGATCCGCAGACCATGATCTGCCGCGCCAGCGCCGGCGAATCTGCGCCACCGGTGGGTGCGGCCTTGCACATAGGTGCAGGTTTTTCCGGGGAATGCGTGCGTACGGCATCTCTATTGCGTTGCGATGATGCTGGGAGCGACAACCGCGTCGATCGCGAGAGCTGCCGCGCCTTGGGAATTCGCTCCATGCTGGCCGCACCCGTGAAGCTAGGCGAGAGGGTAATAGGGTTGTTGGAGGTATTTTCCGCAGAATCTGCGGCTTTCGACGAAAAGGACGCATCTGTGCTCCAGCGATTCGCGGAAATGGTTCTTGCCGCGATGAATCGGGTGGCGAAGAAAATCTCTATACCCGTGCCCGAGCCGAAGCCTTTCCAAGCTCCTGCGGGCAGCGTGTTGTTCGCGCAAGCGCCGCCAGAGCCGATGGAGGATACGGGCTATAAAGACAAAGATGAAATACCGGACGATCAGGATAACGTGGGTGGCATTCGCCTGCCGCGGGCTCATCTTTATCTTCTGATCTGCGCCGCTGCGACGATTTTCCTGGCCCTAGGGTTTCTGAGCGCTCCATGGATTCAGCCCCGAATTCAACCGTGGCTTCAGGAAAAGCTGCATTCGCGGGCTCGCCTGGGTGAAGAGACTGTTCTCGCATCTTCAGCACCGGCGGATTCCGGGCAAGCAGCCTCAAAAGTGGCAGCTGTCGATCTTGCGACCATCGACCAACTTCGTGATATGGCGCAGCATGGCGATGCCGCTGCCGAAGATCGGCTTGGCCGACTTTACGCGGAAGGTGATGAGAAGCAGGGAATTGCTCCCAATGACAAAGAAGCCGCCCGCTGGTTTAGCAGCGCCGCCGAGCATGGCAGCGTCTCAGCGCAATACAAGCTGGGATTGCTGTACTGGGGGGGCCATCATGGGTTGCCGAAAGATATGAACCGCGCCTATTTCTGGGCCGTCCTGGCACGTGCCGGCGGCCAGGAGGGCAGCAAGGATCTCGCAATCTTTCTCGCCAATGGCATGACTCGCGCGCAAGCTGCCGCCATTGAAGAGCAAGCCGACGCTTGGTATCGCCAGCACGAACCGCAAGCCAAACCCAGCGCCAGTCGCTACTGACAGCTGCAGCACGATCTAAGCTTGCTTTATTCCATTTGAATCAGGCGCCTCGGATCAACGTCACCTCCTGCCACGCGCTAAAATGGCTTTAGATGCCTTCCCTGCGCACCATTCTTGACGAGCGCGTCCGCGAGGCTGATGTGCGGCTTGTCGAGAGGCTTGAAAACAATCGCCTGCGCTGCTTCTCCTGCGGCCATTGCTGCCCGATTCCCGAAGGGCAAGCCGGAGTTTGCAAAGTTCGCTTCAACCGCGGCGGCAAGCTCTACGTGCCGTGGGGATACACGGCAGGAACCCAGTGCGATCCGGTCGAGAAAAAACCATTCTTCCACGCCTATCCCGGAGCGCTCGCCTACAGCTTCGGCATGTTAGGCTGCGATCTTCACTGTTCGTATTGTCAGAATTGGGTAACGTCGCAGGCCTTGCGCGACCCGCACGCCGTTTCGCCGCCGCTGCAGGCTTTGCCTAAATCGCTGGTTCAGGATGCTCTCGATCAGGGTGCGAAGATTCTGGTCAGCACCTACAACGAACCTCTTATCACGAGCGAATGGGCAGTTGCCGTCTTCAAGGAAGCCAAAGCCGCTGGACTCATTACCGGCTTTGTTTCCAACGGAAACGGCACCCCGCAGGTGCTGGAGTTTCTGCGTCCCTGGCTCGATCTGTATAAAGTCGATCTGAAGAGCTTTGACGACCGCCATTACCACGAGCTCGGCGGCCGACTCGGGCCGATTCTCGATAGCATCCGCAGAATTCATGCAATGGGGCTGTGGCTCGAAGTTGTCACGCTTCTGATTCCGGGGTTCAACGATTCTGACGACGAACTGCGCCGGCTCACCGAATTCCTGGCGGGCATCTCGCCCGACATTCCGTGGCACGTTACCGCCTTTCATGGCGATTACAAAATGACCGACCCACGCGACACTACTCCCGAAGATCTCTTGCGGGCCGCGGAAATAGGCCGGCAGTCCGGGCTTCGTTACATTTACGCGGGAAATCTTCCAGGCATGGTGGACGAGTGGGAAGACACGCGCTGTCCGAATTGCAATGAAACCTTAATCAAACGCTACGGGTACGTCATCAAAGATTATCGGCTTACTCCGGAGGGCCGCTGTCCGCGGTGCGCAAGCGCGATCCCTGGCCGCTGGTCTGCTCATTTCGAGGGCCAGATCGCTTCGCATCCCTTCCTGCCGCGCAGCCGTTCGGTTTTATTTACAATCCGGTAGAATTGTTCGACCTTAAGGCCTTTCGAGAGACAAGATTGCCCGCTGCCCGGCTTGTGCAGTTAATCCGCGCACACTTCCTGCGAAGCCTATACATCTTCGTGCTGGCGCTTTCCGCCGTGCTGTTGTTATTGCTGCTGTTCTTTTCGCCGCGCGATTTTCTGACCCATCGTCTTGCAGGCGATCTGATCGCGGGTTCCGCCAACTTTCGGGCGCGGCAAGAGTTTCAATTACGCACCGGTGTGCTCGCCAATCAGGACTATCTTTCGCCAGCATATGCCGCTCTCCAGCATCGCGGCTGGATTTCTGCAACCAATGCCACCTGCCCCGCTGGGCTCGGGCCGCCGCCCTGCTGGGATGTCAGTCTCACCCCGGCCGGTGTAGAGGCGATACAGAATTTGATTCCGCCGGGAGAAGCGGAGAGGAAATCTTTCAGCATTCCCACAATCCGGCGAGAGCTGATTGCTGTCGTGGGCATCGCCCGCCAGGGTGGTCTGGCCGATGTCGAGTTCATCTGGAAGTGGATTCCCCTAAACGAAGTGGGAGCCGCTGTTTATGCCGGCGATGTACGCTATCGCTCCAGCGTGGGATTTCGAAAGTATGACGACGGATGGCGCGTGGTCGAGAGTCCATCGCATCCCGGCCAGCCGCTGAGTGAGGCCCTGGAAAATGCCGAGCCTGTGCGGTAGCGGCCCGATTTGCCGAGGCGAAGCGACTCGTTGTATAACCCTAATTCCTGGTGACGTTTAGACGAGCCTTTCTCATGAAAACATCAAAATGCATCTGCCTATTAACGCTATCTCTTATTCCCACGCTGTTTGCCCTCGCTCAGGCTAAGCCCAAGCTTACACTGGACAAATTCTTCAACTCGGTGAGTTTTTCGCAAGTGGCCATCTCTCCCGACGGCAACTCGGTTGTGATCGGCACAGAGCGCGCCGACTGGGACGAAAAAATCTTCCGCGACGATCTGTGGCTCTATCGTGACAATGGGAAGAGTAGTTCGCCGATACAGCTTACGCAATCCGGCCACGACACGGAACCAAAGTGGTCGCCTGATGGCCGCTGGATTGCATTTCTCTCCGAACGGAAGTCGCCATCTGAAAAAGATTCTGATTCCGACGACGATAAAGCTCAAGATAAAGCCCGCCGCGACAAAGAGGACAAAGGCGAGGTTGCGCAGATTTACCTCATCTCGCCCACCGGCGGCGAGGCAATTCAAATTACAACGGGCGAAGAGGAAGTACACACTTATTGCTGGTCGGTCGATTCGCGCACACTGTACTTCGCGACCCGCAATCCGTGGACGAAGCAGCAGAAAGATGACTACAGGAAGCAATGGAAGGACGTAATTCAATATCGCACGGCCGAGCGCGGAGATACCATCTTCGCTCTCGATGTTGCCGCTGCGCTCGCCCGTAACCTTGCTGCGCCCGCAAAAGACAGTGCAAAAGAGGATGAGAAAGAATCCGATCTCACCCCCGGCGCGCGCGCGATCGCAACTTCGCCCCTGCGCGTAGAAGGACTGACCGCTTCTCCCGACGGCAGCGAACTCGCTTTTGTCTCCAACGCCATCAACCAGCGTCAGGAAAAATACGATGATGTAGAAATATATTCCGTGACGCTGCCGTCATCGCCTGCAACCGGCAGTTCGATGATTCAACCTCGCCGCCTGACGCATAACCAGGCAGCCGAAGGGCAGATTCACTGGGCCAATGACAATCACCATGTTTTTTTCACTGTCGAGGTGGGAGATGTGAGCGGCCCCTACCGCGATCTCCAGCCGCATCTCTATTGGGTCGATTCCGAAAGCGGCGTAGTCGAGCAGTGGGACAAAGATTTCATCGGTCCCGTCGAACACTACGCGGTTGCGTCCGACGGCATTCTCGCTTCGGCTCGAATCGGTACCGAAGTAGCCATGTACTCCGCCGCTCAGCCCGCCCAAAAGCTGCATAAACTCGATGGATGGGCGGGAACATATGAAAACATTTATGCGGCGGCGTACTCACCAAAGGTCGCATTTATCTATTCGTCTCTGCAGAAGCCTGCCGAAGTCTATCTCGCCGATTCTACCGACAAACTCGATCAAGCGCGCCCTATCACTTCCTTTAACAGGGAACTCGCAGCGTGCGATCTTCCTCAAGGCAAGCCATATCGATGGAAGGCCGATGACGGAACTATGGTCGAAGGCATGTTGATCTACCCGCCGGGAATCGACCCCAACAATCGCCACAAGACGATGCCACTGCCCATGTTTACGTTTATTCATGGCGGTCCCGCCGATGCGGACGGCGATCACTTCGAAGCCGACTGGTACCAGTGGGCCGCGCTCGCCGCCACCAACGGATGGCTGGTCTTTGAGCCCAATTACCGCGGTTCGACCGGCTACGGCGACGAGTTCCTCATGGGGATTGTTCCGCAAATCGTTTCCCGGCCGGGCAAAGATATTCTGGAAGGTGTTGACGCACTGGTGAAAGATGGCATTGCCGATCCTGAACGCCTCACCGTTGGGGGCTACAGCTACGGCGGATACATGACCAACTGGCTTATTACCCAAAGCACGCAGTGGAAGGCTGCCGTAACTGGAGCGGGGGCGGTAGAGCACGTCGGCAATTGGGGCAACGACGATACCACGTATGACGACGCTTATTTCTTAGGTGGCCGCCCATGGGAGGTTCCCAAGCGCTACCACGACGAAGCTGCCATCTTCCAGATCGAAAAGGTAAGGACGCCGACGCATATGGTCGCAGGAGCCGACGATATCCGAGTGGCCGTGCTGGAAGACTACCTGCTCGAGCACGCGCTCTACTCGCTGGGTGTACCCAACGCCTTGCTGATTTTTCCCGGCGAAGGCCACAGTCTCGACAAGAATCCGTGGCACGGAAAAATCAAGGTGCGGGAAGAATTGAAGTGGTTGCAGAAGTACGGGGGAGTGCCGACAGAAAAATGAAGTTCGCCCCGACCACGCCGCTAGAAGAAATCGATTGCCTTCACATCAATAACCTGTCCAGGTACGACGATCGTTCCGGCCTCGATGTAATTGGTTATCAGCAAGCTATCGATTTGAGTGTTGTAAACCCTGAGGTTGCCGCCTTCGGCGACATACTCGACGTACTGTGTGGTGAGACTTTGAAACCCGGTAACATCACCATTATCGGGGGGAATTACGACGGCGCCGTTGGTAGTGTTGAAAATGGAAAGACAGCCGCGCACTTCGCCAATAGGATTATTGACGTCTCCGATGTTGGTGCAGTTGTAGGAACCGACAAAGAGTTGGCTGTTAACGCTCATGTCTATTCGGTCGTGATAGCCATCGGTGATGACGGCGCTGCCCGTAACCATCATTGTGCCAACATCGATGGTGTCGAGGCGACCACAGATTTTGGCTGCCGTGGCCTGGCCTGCGCAGGAGTTATTAGGATGTGAATTGCTGACCGAGGCTGTCGGAGTGCCCGCCACATACAGAGTCGAACCGCTGAGCCAGCCGATGGTTGCGCCGTCCACAGGAACATGTGCTCCGACGGCAAGGGTTGACATATCGAGCGTCTGCACGCTGGCGGTGGCGCTTGCACTGCCGCATTCCGGACCACAATTCAGAACATACGCTGTGCTGCCGTCGGTACTAAACACCGCCCAGATGGGGCGGTCGAATCCGGAAACCGTAGTCGTGACAACATTTCCTGTATTCACATTGGGCTGGGAGATTACCGTCAGGCTGTCGCTCTCATTGCTAAAGGCGAGCAGTGGACTTCCCGTTGGGCTCGCCACTACATATTGCGCATTGGGAACGCTGATGGTTGCAAGAATAGTGGCAGACGCGAGATTCATCGCGATCACGGCACCGGGGGGCGGTCCCGTATTAAATGGCGCGGAGGGCACTGCTGCGTACCCGCTGGTTGGTGTGGTCGCCACCATGCTGATGGTCGGTCCCGGCAGGGTGATGCTTCCCGATGAAGTCTCTTTGCTGGTGTTGATGATGTTGACACCGTTGGCGACAGAATCGAACGCCAGCAACACGGAGCGATCGGGTGACATGGTCATCAGCCCGGGAGAAATGCCGGCATTGATCTCCGCGGCGTGAGCCACCGTGTCATTATCACCGTTGATGATGACGAGTCCGGCGGAAGCCGTGGGGCTCGAGACGCTCTGTGACGCGACCACACGGCGCGCCACTAAGCCGCTTGCCCCAGGAGCTTTGGGTTTGCTATTGCCGCCGCAGCTCCCGATAAACACGATGGCGGCAAACAAGCAGGGCAAAGGCGCGATTCTCTTCAAACCAAAGCTCCTGAACAAAACAGAGTTTCAAAGTTGAATGAGAAATAGCGAATTATAACAGAGAGATGCACTCGCCCCGCCGATCCTGTATTCTGAACCACTGTGGCCGCCGATTTTCTCGCCCGCCTCAAGCAGTCTCCCGTACTCTGCGACGGAGCCATGGGCACGCTGCTCTATGCCAGGGGCGTTTATATTAATCGCTGTTACGACGAACTCAACCTCTCGCAACCCGACCTCATTCGCGGCGTTCACCATGATTATCTGCAAGCCGGCGCCGAGATTATCGAAACCAACACGTTTGGTGCAAATGCTTTCCGCTTGGCGCGGCATAGCCTCGCTGACAAAGTTCATGACATTAATCACATGGGAGCGCGGCTTGCCCGGGAAGCCGCTAAGAGCTTCGATGTTTGGGTGGCAGGATCGGTTGGCCCGTTGGGCACCAGAATCGAACCATTGGGAAAAACTTCGTTCGAGGAGGCGCGACAGGCCTTCCGCGAGCAGATCGCTGCCCTGGTCGAAGGCGGCATCGATCTGCTGATTCTCGAAACCTTCGGATACGTAGAGGAACTTCATCAGGCGATGCTGGCGGCGCAAGAGGTAAACACAAACCTGCCGCTGATTGCACAAGTCACGATTGACGAAGACGGAAATTGCCTGGATGGCGCCGACCCCGAGAGTTTTGCGCCGAGGCTCGAAGAATGGGGCGCGCACGTTATTGGATGTAACTGCAGCGTGGGCCCAGTAGCGATGCTGGATGCCATCGAGCGCGTGCGCGTGGCTACTTCACTGCCGCTATCTGCACAGCCTAACGCAGGTATTCCGAGATCGGTGGAAGGAAGGAATATTTATCTCTGCTCTCCCGAGTACATGGCCAGCTACGCCCGCAAGTTTGTGGCAGCGGGAGTACGCGTGGTGGGGGGATGCTGCGGAACCACTCCCGACCATATTCGTGTTATGAAGTCGGCCCTGCGCGCGGGAGAAGCCAGAGGTAAAAGTGGCGCCGCATACGTACCGGCAACAGCAACGCCGCCTGCGGCGACCCCAGCTCAACCGTTGGCCGAACGATCACTTTTGGGAGCTAAGCTTGCGCGTGGCGAGTTCGTTACAATGGTCGAAATCGTCCCCCCCAAGGGCACCGACATACAGAAAGAATTAGAAGGTGCGCGTTTTCTGAAATCAGTCGGCGTTGATGCGGTCAACATCCCCGACAGCCCGCGCGCTTCCGCCCGCATGAGCAATCAGGCTTTGTCGCTGCTCATACAACGGGAAGCGAGAATTGAGACGATCCTGCATTATACCTGCCGCGACCGCAATGTGCTGTGCATTCAAAGCGATTTGCTGGGAGCGGCGGCGGTTGGAATCAAGAACCTGATCTGCATCACCGGCGATCCGCCGAAGATGGGCAATTATCCCGACGCAACTGCGGTTTTCGATGTCGATTCCATTGGGCTGGTGAATATTGTTCACAACCTGAATCGCGGACTGGACATCGGCGGCAATGCCATCGGTGTCGGGACGAGCTTTGTAATCGGAGTGGGAGCAAATCCGGGTCATACCGATCTCGACGAAGAAATCCGGCGCTTTGAATACAAGGTCGCCGCCGGTGCGGAATATGCCGTGACGCAGCCAGTCTTTGACCTCCGCTTGCTGGATAATTTTCTCCGTAGAATCGAGGAGTTCCGGATTCCGATAGTCGCCGGAATCTGGCCGCTGGTGAGTGTGCGTAACGCCGAGTTTATGAAAAATGAGCTGCGGGTTTCGGTGCCGGATTCAATCCTCGACCGTATGCAGCGCGCGAGCACGCCCCAGGCGGCGCGCGAGGAGGGTGTGGCGATCGCTCGCGAGATGCTGGTTGCAGTTCGCAGCGCTGTGCAAGGTGCGCAGATCAGCGCGCCCCTCGGACGGTACAGCGCAGCCGTGGATGTCTTGGAGGCACTAGGGACGAAGAGTTCCGCGTCAGTTTAGAAATTCCCATTTACGCATCGCCGGACTGTCCCTTCGAATAGTTGTTCACAAAAACACTGGACATCTTCCGCTGAAAATAGCATTACAATCGAACACAGGGGTAAAAATCGTTGCCCAAATTTGAAGAATGCCTCCAGCGCCTGGAAAAGATTGTTCAGGAATTGGAAAAGGGAGATGTGCCCTTAGAGCGGTCTCTTACACTTTTTGAAGAGGGCATGCAGCTTTCTTCCAGTTGCCGCAAGGAACTGGAACAGGCCGAAGGTAAAGTCGAGATTCTGCTGAAGAAAAATGGGAAGTTCCAGGCCGAGCCGTTTGACCCTTCGGCGGAAAAGGTGCCGGCCCGCAAGTAGCCGTTCGTTGTGCTTCGTGCAGTGAATGTAAAGTCTGTGGAGTGGTGGTTACGAACCCTTCCCCGCAGCCCTAGTCCGCTGTTGCTGACAGCCAATTTGCGTCAGGAGGAACTATGGGCCATGGTGTGGTTGTTGTAGAAAGCAATGCGAAGCTCGCACAATCTCTAGCCGGCGGGCTTTCGTCTCACTTCCGTTCGGTGCAGTTGACTTGCTCCGCGGAAGAGCTTCGCGAGCGCGTTGCCAGGAACCGGCCGCAGGTCGTGATTGTGGACATGGAGACTTCGCGGCTTAGCGACGTGAGCAATTTGCATCATGATTTTCCTTCGTTGCCGATTGTCTGTACTCACCGGGTACCGGATGATGAATTATGGATTGCTGCACTGGAGGCTGGCGCCTGTGACGTATGCCCATCCGATGACGTGCAAGAGGTCTTGAACTCCGTGCTGCGCTGCGTGAGTAGCGCAAACAGCGCGGCCGCGTAAAGCCGGCCTTTCGATAATGTGATTAATAAAGAGGACGCATAGCGTCCTCTTTCTTGTGCCTCTTACGACTTCGCGGAACTTTCCCTCGCATTGTGCCGTGGCCGCTTCAGCCTTGTTATACTCACTGCGCGATGCTTGAAAAAATACTCAAGCAAGGGCAGGCATTGACCGACGCCGCACTCGAGCGGCTGATTCCGCCTGAAACTCAGCCGCCGATTTCGATTCACAAGGCGATGCGGCACAGCCTGTTTGCGGGCGGCAAAAGACTTCGGCCGGTTTTATGCATAGAGGCCGGCCGCATGATTGCAGGGTCGCTGCCCGGCAAGATCGAGGAACTGGGTGCGGCGCTCGAAATGCTGCACACCTATTCTCTGATTCACGATGACTTGCCCGCTCTCGATAACGACGACTTGCGCCGCGGCCGTCCGACCTGTCACAAGGTCTTCGGGGAGGCATTGGCCATCCTCGCCGGAGATGCGCTGCAAACCCAGGCCTATGAAGTTCTGGCTCGGCTGGCGTGTCCAGCCGAAGCACGCGTGCGCATCATCGAGGAGATTGCCCGGGGGGCGGGCACGATCGACGGCATGATCGGAGGGCAGGTAGTCGATCTCGAGGCCGAGCACACTCGGCCGAATGCAGAAACGGTGGAATACATACACTGCGCAAAGACCGCTGCGCTGATCGCTGCCAGCTTGGTTAGCGGCGGCCTTTACTCGGGAGCAAATGAGAACGAAGTGGCGCGGTTGCGGGCGTTTGGCCGGTCGATCGGGTTGGCTTTTCAGATTGTCGATGACGTGCTTGATGTCACTCAGACTTCAGAGCAACTGGGCAAGACCGCCGGAAAAGATACGGCGGCGCAGAAAGCCACATATCCGGCGCTGTTTGGAATTGAGGAGTCGGTGCGCAAAGCGGATTCTCTGGTGCAAAGCGCCTTCAGAGAGCTCGACGGCTTTGGGGAAGGGGCTGAGATTCTTAAAGCGCTGGCACGATATCTGGTTGAGCGAAAAAAGTGAAATGCAACGTTAGGGGGCTGGCCGGCGGGCGATCTGATTATGCGCGTCGATGCGATTCTTGAAACCGAGCGGCTCAGGCTACGCCCATACACCGAGTCGGATGTTGCGGAGCTTGTACCCTTGATTGGTGCGCGCGAGATCGCGGCGACGACAGGGCGCATTCCCCATCCCTACTCGGCAGAAGACGCCAGACAGTTTCTCTCCAAGATAGAGGCCGAGGCTGAGGTCAGGTTGGCCATTACTCTGCGCGACAACGGTCGCCTTATAGGCGGCATTGGCCTGCGTCTGATGGAACAGCATCAACAGGCGGAACTCGGCTACTGGCTCGGCGTACCCTATTGGGGTAAGGGATATGCCACCGAGGCTGCACGTGAGATGCTCCGCTATGGATTCGAACAACTCAAGCTGCACCGCATTTTCGCGACCCACTTCAAGAACAACTCTGCTTCTGGCAGAATCTTGAGAAAGCTAGGGATGAAGCACGAAGGCTGTCAGCGCGAACACTTTCGCAAGTGGGATCAGTTTGTCGACTTGGAGCAATATGGCATTCTGCGTCGCGAATGGGAGGTTGGCGCATACAATGCCTAATCTGGTGGCTTCCCTCGACATACTCGCGATCGCCGCGCACCGTGACGACGTCGAACAAACTTGCGGCGGCACTCTGTTCAAGGCTGCGCAGCGCGGGCAGCGCACCGGCATTATGGATTTGACGCAGGGCGAGATGGGCACGCGTGGTACGGCAGAAGATCGCGCCCGCGAAGCGGCAGACGCGGCGAAAATTCTTGGAGTAAGCTGGCGTCGCGCACTAGACATTCCTGACGGCCGCGTGGAAAACACCTGGGAAAACCGCCTGAAAGTTGCGACCGTCATCCGAGAGACGCGGCCGCGGGTGGTGATTCTGCCCTATTGGAAAGGGCGGCATCCCGATCACTACATGTGTTCGGTGCTGGGATATGAAGCTTGTTTTCTGGCAGGATTGGCGAAATTAGGCGTCAGAAGCCAGGGGGCGGGGGCCGGCGAGAACCGGTCTAGCTCGCAGACTGGCGATACACTGTCACCGCATCGGCCATTCAAAATCATCTATGCCACACTTTACTACGATGTGCGCCCTACGTTTGTGGTCGAGATCAGCGAGCAGTTCGAAAAGAAGTTGGCTTCCATTCTTGCTTACAAATCGCAGTTCAGTGATCAGGAAGCAGGCAAAGATCTGTTTCCCGCTCACGATGAGATTCGCGCGCGCGTGGACTCGATGGCGCGTTACTATGGCATGTTGGGAGGCGTGACCCACGCCGAACCATTCTTGCAGAAGGAAGTTGGCTTAGTCGAGGATTTGCTCGCAATTCCAGTGAAGTCGATCTGAAATCGGCCTCGGCGCTGTCCAGATATTCGTTGCGACGGAGATTTGTCGCCCTCGCCTGGGAAGCCTTTCTTTGCTCGAGATTTCAGCGCGCAGCTCGGACGCCACGCAGACGCTTCGGAATGACACCGGACTACAATACCGAGCTGCCCACCGATCCGCCTCTCAACTTCTCAGCGCTACGGCCAACCCATCGCGGATTGGCAGGATTGTCGTGAAAAACTCCGATGAGTTATACAGTGCTCGGTTGAATTCAAGAATCGCCTTCGTGCGTGGGTCTTTCGGATTTTTCTCGGCCACGTGGCCGCTCCATAGCACATTGTCGGTAATGAACAGTCCGCCCTTGCGCAATCTCGGCGGGGCCAGACGAAGCACGCGCGGATAGTCCTCTTTGTCAACATCATTGAAGATCACATCGAATTGCTGCTTCTGTTCCGAGAGAACCTCAAGGGCATCGCCAACGTGTAGCGTAATTCGGTTGGAAACTCCCGCGCGATCGAAGTAACGGCGCGCCCGTTCCGCGTTTTTCGCGTCACCGTCAGTGTAAATCACCCGACCTTTCTCTCCGACCGCCTGAGCCCACCAGATGGTCGAGTACCCGATGGCCGAGCCTAGCTCAAAGACAGTTTTGGCCTCGATTATCATCGCCAGTTGTCGTAGCACTCGCGCTACAGCAGGGCCGACAATAGGAATCTCGTGCTGGGCGGCATATTCCTCCATCTCGGCAAGGACTGGAATGCGTGCAGGCAGCATGGAGTACAAGTAATCATCGACTGGACCGGCAGTGGTGAAGTTGTAGTGCCGCCAGCGCGGTTTTTTCTGTTTGGGGTGAGCCACGTTCGTCTCGTCTTAAGCGGTCTGTGATTGGTGCCGCAGGGGCTAAAGCCGTCCATGGTTCAGGCCGTTCTGCGGACGGCCTGCGGGCCTTCCCATTCAAAGAAAAGCTTATCAAATCTGCCCAGAACGGCTCATCACGCCGCTTCGCGCTCGCCGAGGCTGACACCCGGCTTCATCGTGATGATCTCCACGCCCTCCACCAGCTTTTGCAAATCACCAGGACTGCCCGTCAGCACAGGGAACGTGCCGAAGTGCATGGGAATGACGGTTTTCGGTTTCAGCAGATTGATGGCATAAGCGGCCTCGCGCGGGCCCATGGTGAAGTGGTCACCGACCGGCAGCATGGCGATTTCGGGAGCATAGAGCTCACGAATAATGGCCATGTCCCCAAATACATTAGTATCGCCGGCGTGGTAGATCTTTACTCCGTTCTCGAATTCGACGACATAACCGCAAGCTTCACCGCCATAGATGAGCTGGTCGCCATCCTGAATGCCGCAGGAGTGATCGGCATGAACCATGGTGACTTTGATATCGGCAACTTTTTGCGTTCCCCCTTTGTTCATCATCGAGGTCTGCTTGGCGCCTTTTTTCTCCAGCCATCCGCACAATTCAGGCATGGCAACGACGATCGGATTATGCTGCCTGACGATTTCAACCGCATCGCCAATATGATCTCCGTGGCCGTGAGTGCAGAGCAGCACATCCACCTTCTTGACTTTCTTCTCAGAAGGCGGGCAGGCGGGGTTATTCATAATCCAGGGATCGACAATGATGGTATGACCGCCAGGCGTGACAATACGAAACGTTGCGTGTCCCAGCCAGGTAAGTTGAATGCCTTTCAGATTCATGGATGTTCTTTCCTCCGCGGCCGCAGACCCACTGGAATAATCGCGTGGCGGCAACTGTTTCTTAGTTTAATATGAATCGCCATGTCCGAACTCAAGGTGCTGCTCACGCGAGAGCAGATTCAAAAAAGAGTGGCCGAACTTGGCGCGGAAATCACGCGCGATTTCGAAGGCCAGCCGATAATTCTGGTAGGAGTGCTGAAAGGATCGGCGATTTTTTTGGCCGACCTGGCGCGGCAAATCAAGCTCGAAGCCACGTTCGACTTCATCGGTGTCTCCAGTTACGGTAACCGTCCTAGCCCCACGCACGAGTTGAAGCACGGCTGGGACTCCACGGGTGAGATCAAACTCACCAAAGATGTCGACCAGACCATGAAAGACAAGAATGTGATCGTGGTGGAAGACATTCTCGATACTGGGCTCACACTAACGGTGCTGAAGAAGCTGCTTCTCGCGCATCAACCGAAAACGCTGAAGATTGCCGCTCTTCTCGATAAGCCTTCGCGCCGCAAACTGCCTCTGAAGGGCGACTACGTCGGGTTCACGATTCCCGACGAATTCGTAGTCGGCTACGGGCTTGACTATGCCGAGCGCTACCGCAATCTCGCAGATATCTGCATTGTGCCACGGGCATGAAGAATCAGCTGTCGGCTCTTAGCCTCCGGCTTTCGAGACCTGTGTGTGTTCAGGGAGGCCGAATACCTCTGCGTAGCAAAGCGTTGTAGCGCGGCTGCTATCATAGAACCTTCATGGGGCCGGTTCTACGCAAGCGAGAAAAGCATAGTCAAGCCAAAAAGCATCTCTACGTCGAGCCGCTGTTGCTCGAAGTCGCTGATGTGATGGCGACTTCGCTCGATCTCGATACTACGTTGCGCCGTATCGCCGAGGTTGTGCGCAAAGTTATCGATTATGAGATTTTTGCCATTCTCTTGCTCAACGAGAAAACCCAGGAGCTGCGCTTCCGCTTTCAGGTCGGTTATCCACCGGAGTTCGCCGAGCGCGCCCGCGTCAAGGTAGGGCAAGGCGTTACCGGGAAAGCCGCGCAGTTGCGTCAGGCCGTTCTCGTCGACGACGTAAGCCAGAATGCCGAATACATCCCGGCGGTACCCAATGTACGCTCGGAACTTGCCGTGCCGCTGACGACGAAGAACCGGGTGATCGGGGTGATCGATCTGGAAGCGCGGGATCCCGGGTACTTCACGGAAGAACATAAGCGCCTTCTGACGCTCATCGCGTCGCGCATGGCTGCGGGCATTGAAAACGCGCAGCTCTACACCCGCAGTACTAAACAGGCGCGGATTTTGCTCCTTCTTAACGAGATTTCGCGCGAGCTTACCTCGATCCTGAATCTCGACGAGTTGTTGCGCCGCATCGGCGAGCTATTGCGGCGGCTAATCGATTACCAGATGTTCAGCATCTTGTTGCTCGACTCTGCGGCCGAAAAATTGCAGCACCGTTTTTCCTTGCGCTTCAACGAAAATGTTCATGTGAAGGGCGAGATTCCACTAGGCCGCGGGCTGGTTGGACATGCCGCCCAAAGCCGGCAAGCGGTTCTAGTGCCCGACGTAAGCAAGGACCCGCGCTACATCGAAGGCAATCCTGAAACTCACTCGGAACTGGCAGTTCCGCTGATTTACAAAGACAAAGTAATTGGGGTAATCGATCTCGAGCACACACGGCGGGGATTTTTCACCGAAGACCATCGCCGCGCCATGGTCACGCTGGCCGCGCAAGTGGCCATTGCCATTGAGAATGCACGGCTTTATGAAGAGATTGCACGCCAGGAGCGACGCCTGGAACGCGACCTGGCGCTGGCGCGCGAACTGCAGGTGCGGTTGCTTCCGCAGACGCTGCCAACGATGGAGCATCTCGATCTGGCGGCAAAATTTACTCCCGCGCGAGCCATCGGCGGGGATTTATATGATTTCGTCCCCTATTCTCTTGGGCGACTGGGTATCGTCATCGGGGATGTCAGCGGGAAGGGTGCGCCAGCCGCGATCTATGCGGCGCTGGTTAGCGGCATTCTCCGCTCGCACGCACCTGTCGAACCCGCACCAGGCGACATGCTCTCGGCCATCAATCTGTCATTGGCGGAACGGCGTATCGAGGGCCAGTTTGTCTCGCTGATTTATGCGGTTTGGGATGATCCCCAGCGCACTCTGGTAGTGGCGAACTCAGGGTTGCCCCGTCCGGTTTACCTGAGCGATGGCAAAATTCAGGTGATCGAGGCCACAGGCCTACCGCTAGGGTTGTTCGACGATGCCAGCTACGATGAATTCCATTTTGAAGCAAAACCCGGCGACATGTTCGTTTTCTTTTCTGATGGAATTCTGGATGCGAGCAATCGTAGCGGCGAGCTCTTTGGCCGCGGACGCGCGGAACAAATCATTGCCAGTTGCGCGGGCCGATCGGCCGACTGCGCGGTCGATTCTCTGTTCCAAGCTGTGGCTGAGCACTCCGCAGGCGTTGAAACCTTCGACGATCAGACCGTGGTCGCTCTTAAGGTCAGGGATGGCCGCCCGACAGTCGATCGCACGCGAAAATGAGCCGGCGCAATCAAGTGTTACGGAATTCCCACAGCGAATTCGAGAGGCCGGGATTCGTGTTTCGTAAGGAAATAGCGAGCCGTGGCGCAAATCTGATGCTGCATTGCGACGATGTTCCGCTACCCGCGCTGGCCAAACGCTACGGCACGCCCTTATACGTTTATTCAGCGACTGCGGTACGGCAGCGCCTGAAAGCCTTCGAGGACGCGTTTCGCGATGTTGCTCATACCATCTGCTATTCGGTCAAGGCCAATTCCAATCTGAGCATCTTGCGGCTGCTGGCGAAATCGGGATGCGGATTCGACGTTGTGTCGGAAGGAGAGCTCGAGCGCGTGCGGGCTGCGGCGCCACAAACGGTTAGCAAGATCGTGTTCTCAGGTGTCGGCAAATCCAGCGGCGAAATCAACGCGGCCTTGAAAGCCGGTATTCTGATCTTCAACGTGGAAAGCGAATCGGAGCTTTCACGCTTAGCCGAGTGCACGGAAAAGCTGCGAAAAACAGCCCGCGTGGCACTGCGCGTGAATCCCGACGTTGCCGCCGATACTCACCCTTATATCGCTACCGGGCTGCACAAACATAAGTTCGGCGTCCCCATTGCCAGCGCGCTCGCGCTGTACGCCAGAGCTGCCCAGGCGAAGTACTTGAAAGTTGCCGGAGTTAGCGTTCATATCGGGTCACAGATCACCGATGTGGCGCCTTTTGAGGAAGCGATGATACGCCTCGCAGATCTGGTCCGCGCCCTGCGCACGCAGGGCCAGGCCATCGAGTATGTCGATGTAGGGGGCGGGCTTGGTATCGATTATCGACAAGCACGAAATGATTTCGCCGAATACGTTGGCAATTATGCGCGGGCCGTCACGGGGCCGATGCGGGGACTGGGCATTCATCTCCTGCTAGAGCCGGGGCGTTCCATTCTCGGTCCGGCGGGTGTGCTGCTTACTGCGGTGCTTTACAAAAAACAGAACGACGGCAAACGCTTTGTGATAGTCGATGCAGCCATGAACGATCTGATCCGCCCCGCACTCTACCATGCGTATCATGAGATCGTCGCCGTGGTGCAGACCAGGAACTTATCCAGTCAAGAAACCGTCGACGTGGTCGGCCCGGTCTGTGAGTCGGGAGATTTCTTTGCGCGCGACAGGGAACTGCCAGAGATGGAAGAGGGCGACCTGTTGGCGATTCTTGACACCGGGGCCTATGGAATGGTGCTCTCCTCGAATTACAATTCGCGGCCGCGGGCGGCAGAAGTGCTGGTGAGCGGGAAATCGGTCAAGGTCATTCGGCGCCGCGAAAAAGTGCGCGATTTGTACGTGGCGGAACTATAGCGCACTGTTTTCGTTACCGTAGGGGCTTCGTTCTCCCCACTTCATCTTGGTGCGAAGTACATGGAAAAAATCGGCTTCCGTGCGGAACAAGGTGACGACATGTTCCGATTTCCGGCAGCGCACGCGGTCGCCATCGCGCAGGTCGAGGCCGGGCTGTCCATCCAAGCTGAGATAAGCGACTTCCTGGTCGGTACAGGTCAAGATTTCCACTAGCGCCGAATCCGGCACGACCAGTGGACGATGCGTCAAGGAATGAGGCGCAACCGGCGTGATTACAAAGGCGTGAACCGTGGGCATGACGACCGGGCCACCGGCCGAAAGAGAATAGGCGGTTGATCCGGTCGGGGTGGCTACGATCATGCCATCGGCGCGATAGCGGGAGACGAAAACCTTGTCGATGAACAAATCGTAATTGTTCAGCCGCGCCCGCGCGGTCTTATTCACCACTGCGTCGTTGAAGGCCATGTAGGCGCC
>JASHQM010000053.1 GCA_030039165.1 Candidatus Sulfotelmatobacter sp.
ATTGCCGCTGCTGCCGCCGCCGGTCAGATCGGTGCCAGCCGTCACACCGGTGATCGTGCCCGTACTAGCAGATGAGCACGCCCACGCGCTACCGTTCCATTGCAGGATCTGCCCGGTCGAGCAGGCATTGGTCAGAGAGAGATTCAGCGTGCCGCTCGTGCCGCCGCCCGCCAATCCGCTACCGCTCGCAGTGGTGACACCGGTGATAGTTCCGTCACCGCCCGCGTAGGCAATGTCCAACTCCGCCGGATGGCTCGTCGTCGTGTTCTCCTTGCTGTCAAAGCTGGCGTTGAACGTGCTGTTGGCTATCAGCGCAATGCCGTTGTTGGTTTCACTTCCACTCAGCCAGGCTTGCACGGCCGCGGTGACATCGATCAGGATGTATTGGTTCTTATCCGTTGTCGTGATACTGACAGCAGAAGCGATGGTCGTGCCCAGGGCGGGCGCGTTGCTGGCATCAATCGCGCTTTCTGTCCAGGTGCCATTCACGTAGTCCACGTTGAAGCTGCCCGCCGTCGTGACGGAATTGACATAGAGCTTCAGTGTGGCTTGGTTGATGCTTGCCGTAGTCGGAACCGAAGCCAGATTGAATTGGATGTAGGTGATCTCTTTGGTGCCGTCCACGTAGAGCAGAGTGGCAGCGCCGTAGTTGGTGGTGGGATCGGCGGTGTTGGTGTAAGAGTCGCCACTGGGCGTGATCTGACCGTACGCCGCTGAGGTCAACATACTCCCGAACAGCACTGCAAGCCATGAAATCTGCAACTTAAAGGTTTTCATCTCATCCTCCCACATTTTTCTGAGTGGAGACGGAGTTCCGGCCTCTAATCTCTAAATCGGAAATGGCAAGCGAAAGACGACAGGCAAAATCTTCTTGTAGCTGCCCGTGTTTCTGTGGGGCTGGTTCGTCGCAGAAGACGGGACTGAGGGAATGTATAGTTGGTGGGCCTGAATTGGGTGTAGGATTCCTTTGTCTTCTTTGAACGTTCCGGTGCAGGGCTTTATCGTAACGTAGCGAGGAAGCAATCCCGAGAACTGCCAAACGTGTTTCTCGGGGGCGTGCCGAAGGCAGACTGGTATCTCGCCTCCAACGAGGGGTTCTCGGTAATCCTCGGGGGAGGTATCATGTCATCCAGACGACATTTGAGCATGGGGTCTCTGGCGTCGGCTGTCCTGTTTCTGCTCTCTTGCTTCTCTCCTGCTTTCACCCAGAAAGCGCCAACGAAAAGTTCCCATTCACCCAAGTACGATCTCCAAACCGAGAGCAAGGCGAAGGGAGTCGTGGACGAGGTGAGGGTCTTGGATTTCGGGACACGCAAGGACTTCATCCAACTCATCCTTAAAGACGAAAGTGAAACGGTCGTCGTCTACATTTGTCCCAAGCCGTTTGAGGAAGAGATGGGAATTACTTTCGCCAAGGGCGAACAGATTTCATTTACCGGCTCCAAGGTGACGGGGGAGGAATCCGAGGTAATTCTTGCTCGGGAGATTGTGAAGGGCACCGACACTTGGACGCTCCGCGACGCGAAAGGCAGTCCGGTTTGGGATCCTCGAACCGGCAAGTAGGCAGCCTGTGTCCCGCCTCAGCTGGAAATGGAGAGAGCGTTCCTCCGTTAAGATAACGGAGCGAACGTATTGGGAAGGGACGAAAGCATTTCACCGCTGAAGAGAAAATAGCCATCTTGAGGCTGCGATTTCGAGGACTTCATTCGCATCTCGGGCACGACACATGTCCGGACCTCGCCTAGCTAACCCGCAGTCGAACGGAAAGCTGGAACGTTGGCACGAGTCGCTGAAAAGCGAATGCATTCGTCCGGGGACGCCATTGTCACTAGAAGATGCAAACGCCTGATTCAACAGTATGTGGATCGCTATAACAGCGTCCGGTTGCACAGTGCGATCGGCTACGTGACACCGAGGGACATGGCCGAGAGATTTAGAAAAGGCCGACTCGCACCCGGAGAGATTTTGAAGATCTCCATCGAGATTCGCGGATGCGCTGGAAAAAGCCCATCGCGCTGGAGTAGTACATCGTGACCTGAAGCCGGGCAACGTGATGCTGACCAAGTCAGGGGCCAAGCTCCTCGATTTCGGCCTGGCGAGGCCGCTAGATGCAGGCCCGACTGCAAAAGGGCACGGCAGCGGATCGGCTTCTGTCCTCGCCGCCGCGTTGAGGCAGACCATGCCCTCGCCATCGCCCACCACGCCGCTCTCCACGGCAGGCGCGGTGATCGGCACCCGGACTGTTTGCCAACCGACAATGACGGCTTTGCTTGAATCACTGTTCAGGAAAAGAAGTCCAGAAACTAGCGCTGCGCAGGCGCACAGGGACAACACTCCAACAGCCTGTCGCAAATCGGCGATTACACCCCTGAAAATTGGCCAGCCCTGAATCAGTACTATGGGGAATATAACGTCAATTATCCCGATCAGCGGCCACCCACGATTTTGGCTGCAGATTCATACGCGCGCTGATATTCCTCGTGATAGCGGGCGTAATTGGGATCTTCCGGATCGTAGGCGACCAGCCAGTCCTGCGTGTAGATTTCGAAGACCTGGGTGTGCAGGCCGAGGGCGAACGGCAGCAGGTCGACCATCGAACCAACCTTGCCGGATCGATCTGGATTTGTCTCTTCCAGCGTCTGCAACTCCAGCGGAACCTTTCCATTCGCCTCGCGGAAGACGTGGCACCAATCGACCGCGCACGGTTCACCGCTTTTATCGGACTGGGGATCATCCATGGATAAAGCCTGGCTGCCGATGGCGATCTTATCCCGCACGGCGCGCTCGGCCACAGCATCGACGAAATCGATATTGGGCGGCTCGCCGAAGGTGTTGATTCCCACCATCAGAGTCTTGGGAGAATTTAGCGAAGCTTCGTAGTCGAGCATGTCGAAGAGATATTTGCGCCAGATCTGCGGAGTGAAACCCTTATCGCGTAACGCGTACATGCACACGGGATACGTCTCACCTCCGATTCCCAGCCCGAAGCGGATGTAACCGACCGCCGGATTGCTGCCGAAGTGCTGAACGATCTCCTTCATGAACCGCTGGTAGTTGTCCATGAAGCCTTTGTCCCAAAAGACCGGGACCTGTCCGCCATTCTGACAAGTCACTGATTGCGCCTGCTTGAAGACATAATCCGGCGTGACTTGTACCTTCCCGCCATATCCTACTGCCCACGTAATCAGGTTCACTTCCTTTCCCGCTTTGATCCATGGCTCCATCTCCTGCTCGACGCCCGAGAAGTCGTAGCGCGGCGATGCGCCTGGCCCCTTGTCGATCCGATTCCAGACCAGATAGAAGTTTGCCCCGCAGACCACCGGATTGTGCAAAAGATATTCGGTGGCCTTGGCATTTATCTTCATGCCGGGAAATAAAATAGCGAACAGCCCGTGCGGACCTCTGGGTATGGAAACGCTGGAAAGATTGTCAGTGCAACTGGGAAATGAGGAGGCCTTTGGCTCTGTATGCCCAGCTTGGCTATGGCCGTCGGCCAACGGCATAGCGAGCAGTACAGCGGTGACGGCCAAACTGATGATATCGATTCTCATGATGATTCCTGTATTCGTCTTCGTTGCGCCTCAATCCATCTTCTCACCACCCCACACCCCCGTTACTCAAACCAAACTGGGGGGCTGACGTTATCAGGCGTTTACGCTGCTGGTTATCTAAACATCGCTAGCCGCATTAGCCGCGACCACGTACTTCGTACCCACACGCTCAGAGGTTGCAAACCGTGAAAGTCCGCGTCACATTCCGTATCCCGGCACACCGCTCTTTCGACCAGTTTGTTGTACCGACTCAGCACGTGCTCGTTCAACCATTTTGAGAGTGTTGCCAACATGGCATTCAATAGAAATCTTATTATCTGACCCTTATGTGAATACTCTTGCGCGTAATTCTTGTAAACAGGCGTTAGCACTCATTGACCCTCAATGAGTGAAATCCGGAGGTCACTATAGTCATGCGCGGGGGGACTTGTCCTGGCTCAGCTGGAAATGGAAAGACCGTTCGTCCGTTAAGATAACGGAGCGAGCGTATGAGGAAGGAACGTAAGCATTTCACTCCAGAAGAAAAAGTAGCCATCCTGAGGCGGCATCTTTTGGACAAGGTGCCCGTCTCGGAGCTGTGTGAAGAGCTGGGCCTGCGGCCAACGGTGTTGATGGCGGAGCACATCGCGCTAAAAAAAAAGTCTTGGGGAACTCTAACCGGTGTCTGGGTGCCGCATGATGTGCGGGATCTAGTCGTGGATTTCGTCCGGCGCTGGTCGGAAAGAACTGAGATCAGTGTCGGACGGTTTATCCATTGGCTGGGCGTGGCCGCCAGCAAGTTCTATGACTGGCGGCAGCGGTACGGGTGCGTCAACGAGCACAACGGTTGGGTTCCCCGTGATTTCTGGCTGGAACCGTGGGAGAAGGAAGCGATTATCCGTTTCCACCTACAGAATCCGCTGGAGGGTTATCGGCGGTTGACGTTCATGATGCTGGACGCTGACGTTGTGGCCGTCGGTCCCGCGAGCGTTTGGCGAGTGTTAAAGCAGGCGGGATTGCTATCTCGGTGGAAGAGGTGTCCGTCACGCAAGGGGAGCGGTTTCGAGCAGCCGCTGCAACCGCATCAGCACTGGCATATCGATGTTTCCTACATCAACCTGTGCGGCACGTTCTATTACTTGTGCAGCGTTCTGGACTGGTTCAGTCGTTTCCTCTGCATTGGGATTTGCGCGAGTCGATGCGGGAAGCGGATGTCGAAGTAATTCTCGAATGCGCCAAGGAAAGGTACCCGGAAGCAAAGCCACGCATCATCTCGGACAATGGCCCGCAGTTCATTGCTCGCGATTTCAAGGAGTTCATTCGCATCTCGGGCATGACACACGTCCGAACCTCGCCTCACTATCCGCAGTCGAATGGAAAACTGGAACGCTGGCACAAGTTGCTGAAAAGCGAATGCATTCGGCCGGCACGCCGCTGTCACTGAAAGATGCAAAACGCCTGATTCAACAGTATGTGGATCGCTATAACAACGCCCGGTTGCACAGTGCGATCGGCTCCGTGACACCGAAGGACATGCTTGCAGGCCGGCAGGTCGATGAGCGCGACCGCAAGCTGGAAGCCGCCAGACAGGAACGTCAGAGTCGCCGCCAGCAAGCTGTATGAAGAGCCAAGTGACCAGCGGGCCGCGATGACGGATAGTCGTGAAGCGGATAAGTTCCGGGTTGCCGACTAATGGGGAGTTGGCTCGCGTTGGACCACCACCAAAAACACCACGCCAACAATGGTAAACATTCGGAATGCTTCTTCCTGCCCATTCCATATTTTCGACTGCCACATCAGAAACCATTCACCCCCGACATCGAGGAATGCCACTAACCACATCAGCAGGCTCGTTGTCAGCGCAATCACGGCGACGTCCAGCGCAGCGGCGAATTGCGCCCTGTCCGCACGATACGATTTCAGCAACCGAACCCCAGCCCACCAGCATAAAACCATTGTGACTGATTCCCAGGCGATGATGCCGATGTAGAAGGCCGTATGTACGAGCGGCGAATTGACGGCACGCCACATAAGGTGGTTCCCCGGCAGGGTTGAGTCCATCATCAGGACGTGGCCGACAAACTCATAATTAGAGCCGTAATCTGTGATGTTGTTTAGGACCAGAATCGTGTAGAAAAGTGCGATTGCAAAAACGAGGACCGCTTTGGAAACGCGATGCGCCATTACGTGCCGCATAGGTTGTCGCACGCGCGAATTATATCTTCTCGGTGACCGACCGGCGACCTTTCCGGAGTGCGCACAGGTCCTGATTAACCGGACTACCCTTACCGAACCGCGTAGGGTGAGGGTTGCCGACAAACCGCCCAGCATCACGCATCTTCCCTTTGGTCGCACGGGAGGAAGCATGCACAGGCTATAATGGCGGCGACTGATGGCTCTGACCTCTGGCACGAAACTTGGCCCTTACCAAATCGAGTCGCCGCTGGGTGCAGGCGGCATGGGCGAAGTCTATCGCGCTCGCGACACGCGCTTGGAACGCACAGTTGCAATCAAGGTTTTAAACGCGCAACTCGTAGCAAACACCGAACTGCGCGCCCGTTTCGAGCGCGAAGCCAAGATCATCTCCCAGCTTCAGCATCCTCATATATGCGTGCTCCACGATGTGGGCAGCGAAGGCCCCATCGAATACCTGGTAATGGAGTTCCTGCAAGGCGAATCGCTGGCCGAGCGGTTGCGAGAAGGACCTCTATCCCATGAACAAGTTCTGACCATCGCCATCGAAATCGCCGATGCGCTCGAAAAAGCTCACCGCGCCGGAGTGGTGCATCGCGACCTGAAGCCGGGCAACGTGATGCTCACCAAGTCCGGAGCCAAACTTCTCGACTTCGGCTTGGCAAAACCGCTCGGCGCAACGGTCGCGTCCGGCAAGGGGAGCGGCACGTCACCCTCCGTTTTTGCCGCAGCACTAACGCAAACCCTGCCTTCCCCGACGCCCGCCACTCCGCTTTCCACCGCGGGAGCAGTA
>JASHQM010000054.1 GCA_030039165.1 Candidatus Sulfotelmatobacter sp.
ACACGCGCGCCAGCCTCGTCGACCAAGTCGATCGCTTTATCTGGCAGGAAACGATCGGGGATGTAACGATTGGAGTGCGAAACCGCAAAGTTGATGGCATCGTCAGTGTAGGTAACGGCGTGGAACTTCTCGTAACGGTCTTTGATACCGAACAGGACTTTGACGGCGTCCGTTTCGCTCGGCGGGGGAACTTTTACGGCCTGGAAGCGGCGCTCGAGCGAGCGGTCTTTCTCGATGGATTTGCGGTATTCGCCGGGGGTGGTCGCTCCGATGCACTGAATTTCGCCGCGCGACAAGGCGGGTTTCAGAATGTTCGCGGCGTCGAGAGAGCCTTCAGCCGATCCAGCTCCGACAAGCGTATGCAGTTCGTCGATGAAGATGATGGAATTCTGCGATTCCATCAGTTCCTTCATGATGGTCTTCAGGCGTTCTTCGAATTGGCCACGATACTTGGTACCGGCCACGATCAGCGACAAATCTAAAGCCAGAATTCTCTTATCCGCGAGGAACGAGGGAACTTCACCATCCGCAATACGCTGCGCGAGGCCTTCGACAATCGCGGTTTTGCCCACACCCGGCTCGCCAATCAGAACTGGATTGTTCTTGGTGCGGCGGCACAAAATCTGGACCACGCGCTCCAGTTCGCCGTCGCGGCCGATGAGCGGGTCGAGCTGGCTATCCATCGCGGCCTGTGTCAGATCGCGCGAAAATTCACTTAACAGGGAAGACTCACGCTGGCGCTGGGGCTGGGCTTTTTCCTGGCTGGTGCGGGCAAGTTCTTCGCGGATGCTTGCCAGGCGCAGGCCACGCTCGTGCAGAATCTCCGCAGCGAAGCACTTTTCTTCCCGCAGCAGCCCGAGCAGCAGATGTTCGGTTCCGATGTGGCGGTGCGAAAGGCGCTCGGCTTCTTCCGCAGCATAGGCGAGCACGCGTTTGCACTCGTTGCTGAGCGGGAGATCGACCGAGGTGGAAACTTTTTCGCGAATGGTGGTGTGGCCTTCGATCTGCTTGCGGATCGACTCCACCGAGGCGTGCGAACGCAGAAAGCGGTTGGTCAGGGCCTTGTCTTCACGCAGAAGGCCGAGCAGCAGGTGCTCGGTCTCGATGTAAGGAGACCCGAACTGGCTGGCTTCGTAGCGCGCGAAAAAGATAACGCGCCGGGCTTTCTCCGTATAACGTTCAAACATAATACCCATCCCCCCGAACCCAATGGCCGAGAACGGGAACCCGCTCGGCCTTCGCTGGCGTGGTCTGATTCACCGCCTGCCACGCATTGTTATCGTTATTATGCAACCAAATCGCCACCGATCCTACCTACACCGTCGTTTTTATGATGTTACTGAAGGAACCTGTTGTCTCCCGCTCGACTCTATTTTCTTGCACGTTGTCTAACAATACCAAATTATGCCGGAAGCGATTCCGGCGAGATTTCCTCGGCGCGGCCTTTTTCCAACCGCAAGACCCGGTGGCAGCGGCGCGCGAACGAGATATTATGAGTCGCAATCAGGGAGGTAAGCTGGTGCTGGCGATGTAACCGCGCAATCAACTCGAAAACCGCATCCGCGGTCCGCCCGTCAAGATCGCCGGTCGGTTCATCGGCAAACAGGAGGGCAGGACCGGTGATGAGCGCCCGTGCCAGCGCGATCCGCTGTTGCTCGCCGCCGGAAAGCTCACCCGAGCGATGATGCCCGCGCTGCTCCAAGCCGACTTCGCGCAGCCAGCGGGACGCCTGAGGGGCCACTTCGGCCCAAGTTCGCCCCTGCACCAGCAACGGCATGGCCACATTTTCTGCGGCGGTAAATTCCGGGAGCAGATAATGAAACTGCCAGACAAAGCCCGCGTCCCGATTGCGAAAGGCCGCCGCCTCATCTGCCGAGAGCGAATTCAACCGTAAATTGGCGCAGTATACGTCACCCGCGGAAGGCCGATCAAGAGCGCCAAGAATGTGCAGCAACGTGCTTTTTCCAGCGCCAGATTCCCCCACGATGGCCAGCATTTCCCCACGCTTCACCTCAAACGACAGATTTTCAAAGAGCACCAGATCCGATTCGCCGGACCGGAAAACCTTTTTCAATCCTTGAACCCTGAGCAGCGGTTCCTGCTCCACCATCTGGCTGTTTAGATGCACGGCCGCTTCGCGCAGGTCCATCCAGTGCCGCCCCTAGCCTCCGTCTAGCCAAACGGTAGGTTCGGCCATCTTCTCACACTAGGCAAGCAGTGCGCATGGCCCAGTTGGACCATACGAAGCAATAAAGATTACACGGACGGTATCTCCCTAACCGGGAGCGGGCACGAAACGATCTCCGGAACCGGACATGCTGTGCCAAACATACGCTCGGGCGCATTTTAATGGCCGTGACGCGCATCACCGGTTAGATGCAGAAAATACGCAAGAAATTATCGAGTGATTCAGAGCGGCGCCAAAGGACCAGTTGCCCTAAACCTCGACTTTAGTTTTGCCGGCCAAGGCAGCCAAAGATTCCGGATAAGGCGCGCGGGCAATACCCCGCTCTGTGATGATGGCAGCAAGATACTTGGCCGGTGTCACATCGAAGGCCGGGTTCTCGATGGAAACGCCGTCCGGTACTATCTGTTTCCCGCCAATATGAGAAATCTCTATGACGTTGCGTTGCTCGATGGGAATTTTGCTGCCATCCGGGCAAGCGAGGTCGACAGTCGAGATGGGAGCGGCCACATAAAAGGGGATGCGGTGCTCCCGGGCGAGAACAGCGACGGTATAGGTTCCAATCTTATTGGCGACGTCGCCGTTGGCGGCGATGCGGTCGGCGCCGACCACGATGGCTCCGATCTTGCCCTGCCTCATCATCGCCCCGGCCATGTTATCGGAAATGACGGTGGTGGGAATGCCATCTTTCATGAGCTCCCAGGCGGTAAGCCGCGCGCCTTGCAGAAAAGGACGGGTTTCGTCGGCATAAACATGAATTCTCTTGCCCTGCTCCACCGCAGCCCGGATTACGCCGAGCGCGGTGCCGTATCCGGCCGTAGCCAGGGCGCCGGCGTTGCAATGGGTAAGCACTCCTCCGGAGCTGGGCATGAGCGTGGCACCGTGCCGTCCCATCGCCTGGTTAGCCGCGATGTCTTCGGCGTGCATGCGTTGCGCCTCTTCAATGAGAGCGTGCTTGATATGCGCGACCGGCTGGGTTCGAACCTGCTCGAGCTTTTCCTTCATGCGCTGAATTGCCCAAAAAAGATTGACGGCGGTGGGGCGGGTTTTCGCGATCAGTTCGCCGGCGTGGTCGATCTCGTCTTTCAGTTCGTCCGGCGATTCGGCGGCGGAGTTTTTCGCGGCCAGCGCGATGCCCATGGCGGCAGCGACGCCGATGGCAGGGGCTCCGCGAACGATCATGGTGCAGATGGCGTCAGCAACCTGTTCGGGTGTCGAGCAGATGACGTAGGTTTCTTCCGTCGGCAGCTTTGTCTGGTCGAGAAAGCGCACGCCGTGGTCGGTCCATTCGAGGGTGTGAATCATGAGTGGTTGCTGGTCCTTAGTCGTTTGTCGTTAGTGGCAGATTTGTCTTCCGACGAATCACATCTTATGCGCCGCGCAGCGATTGCGCGGATTGTTGGTGACCGCCGGGCTGCCGCATATTTCGCAAGTTGCCGCGACCGCGAAAATCGTGGGCAGAGCTATGGGTGCAGTGTCATCGTTCTGGCGCAGATGTTCCGCGCGAACGTCGCTGGCGGTGAAAATCGAGATGAACGGCGCCGGCGAGGCGGCTCTTTCTACATTCGGACGGCCGTTGGCCTCCTCGCGTTCGACCAGGCAGATCACGCCAACAATTTCGAATCCAAATTCGCGGGCGGCCTCAATCGCCTGCACGGTCGAAGCGCCAGTGGTGCAGACGTCATCAACAATCACCACGCGCGCTTTCTTTTCGCAAAAGCCCTCAATGCGTTGCCCGGTACCGTGCTGCTTTTCGGTTTTGCGAACCAGAAAGCCGTCCAGTTTGCCGCTCACGACCGAGACAGCCACGACGATGGGATCGGCACCCAGCGTCAATCCGCCGATCGCGGCGGGTTTCCACCCTTGCTTTTTGATTTCCTCGACGATTACTTCGCCGGTCAGCCGTGCGCCTTTGGCATCGAGCGTAGCGGTCCGGCAGTCGATGTAGTAGTCGCTCGAGGCTCCCGACGACAGTTTGAACTGGCCCAGCCGAAACGATTTGTGAGCCAGCAAACGCAACAGTTCCTGGCGCGGGGGAGGCATCGATTTACGATATCACGATGGCGCAGTGTTCCCACGTGTCGCAACTGCGGCGAGACATGGCGCGACCGCTGGGGTGTGACTTACCAGATCCGGCAGCGGTTCTCCCTGACCATCGGCTGGCCTGCCTTGCAGGAAAACGCCTGCTGGAACTCCGGCATGTTTGTCACCAGTCCGTTGACACGGTATTTCCCCGGCGAGTGCGGATCTGTAATCGCACTCACTCGCAGGTTCTCCGGACGCTGATTGTCGCACGCCCACTGCGCGTATCCGACAAAGAAGCGCTGCTCGGGCGTAAATCCATCGCGATTCTCCAACTGCATATCCTTCGTTTGCACCTTCCACGCCATCCAGGCGAGGATCAGCCCGCCAAGATCGGCGATGTCCTCGCCCTCGGTCAGTTTGCTGTTGATCTTGATGTCATCGACAACTACATACTGGGCATACTGATCCACAATGCACTGGGCGCGCTCTTCAAACTTTTTGTTATCGTCGGCCGTCCACCAATCGCGAAGATTACCCTGGGCATCAAACTTGCGGCCCTGGTCGTCGAAGCCGTGGGTCAGTTCGTGACCGATCGTCCCGCCAGTATCCCCGTAGTTTGGAGCGTCGTCCATTTTCGAGTCGTAGAGGGGCGGCTGCAAAACGCCCGCAGGAAAATTGATGTCATTCATGCGGGAGCTGTAATAAGCGTTCACCGTCGGCGGCGTCATGGACCACTCGCTGCGATCCACGGGCTTGCCGATCTTGTTCAACCTCCGTTTGATCTCGAAAGCGTTTGCCCGCTGCGCGTTGCCGGCGAAATCATCGCGTGAAATCACGATCGAGCTGTAATCGCGCCATTTGTCGGGATACCCAATCTTGTTGGTAATGCCATGCAGCTTGGCCAGGGCGTTCTTCTTTGTTTCAGGCCCCATCCACGGGAGTTGCTCGATATCGTTGGCCATCGCCTGTTCGATCTGCGTGGTCATGGTCAGGGTCTTCTGTTTCATCTCCGGAGTGAACACGCGGTTGACGAACTCCTCGCCGAGGGCCTCCCCCAGTTGACGGTCAACCATTGAAACACAGCGCTTCCATCGCGGCCGCAATTGCGGGACCCCACGCAGAGTTTTGCTGAAAAACTCAAAGTCCTCATTTACAAAAGCGGAAGAAAGATAAGGCGCGGCCGAATGAACCGTGTGCCATCGCAGGTAAGTCTTGATGTCTTCAAGGCTGGAAGTACGAAGCTGATTGTCGAGTTCTTTGTAGAACTGCGGCTCAGTCACGTTGAACGTGTCCTGCTGAGCAAGGCCGGCTTGCTTCAGGTAAACGCTCCAATCGAAATCGGGGGTCAACGCGATTAATTGTGCGCGGTCGAATTTGTGATAGAGATTGTGCGGCTCGCGGCGCTCGACACGGGTCAGCGAAGCCTTCGCCAGCGCGGTTTCCATGGTCATGACTACGTTTGCCTCATGCTGTGCCGCTTCGGGGCGATCTCCCAGCAGTTCGAACATGCGCGCCACGTGAGCCACATATTTCTCCCGCAGTTCAACCGATTTCGCATCGGTCTTGGTGTAGTAGTCGCGGTCGGGAAGGCCCAGACCTCCCGCCATAGCGAAGGCAATGACTTGCGACGAATCGCCATAATCCTGGTTCGAGCTGAAACCGAAGAACGTGCCACTGTCTTCGATTCGCGAATGAATCGTGGCCAAAAGCGCCGGCAGTTGCTCTTTCGCCGTCAAGCCTTCGATCTGCTCCAGAGATGATTTGAGAGGGCCGGCGCCGAGTTTCTCTACCGCAGGTTCGTCCATGCAGGCGGCAAAATAGTCACCGATCTTTTGCTGGTTGGCAGTGCGATTGGAAGTATTCCTGGCCAGGCTATCGAGGATCCCCCACAAGAACCGCTGATTCTCCTGATAGAGTTTGCCGTAAACGCTCCAGCCCGCCTGATCGGGAGGAATGGGATTCTTCGCCATCCATCCCCCGCAACTGAATTGGTAAAAGTCCACGCAGGGGTCGGCGCTCCTGTCGACAAAATCGGTATCAAGACTGGGAGTGTAGGGAAGTGCCGTAATTGGACCTTCAATATCTGAAGCGGCCGATTTTGGCGATTGACCGGTGGCAGTCGAACTTATAACTTTCGAAAGCGTTTGCCCGAACGCGGCACCCGTGAGGAGTATCAAAACGACATTGGTTAACAACAAGCGCATGGCGCCCTCCGATTTCGCGAAGAGGGCGAGTGTAATCCAAAGAATTGCGCGTTATCAATATCGGCGAATCGGCGGTAATGGCCTAGTTTAAGACAGTACCGAATCGACCGATCTGGTCCGCCGCCGGCGTGATAACCTGAAAATTCGCCCATTACTACGCGTTGAGGTATGAAATTGCAGAGTGCACGAAGGTTCTTCTTTTTTCTGCTTGCCATTGTCCTGCTCGCCTGTTGCACCAATTCCACTCTTATTTCGAGGGTCTTTGCCGAAGGCACACGCATTTGGGAGCAGTCGAAATTTGATGAACTGACCAAGGGAAACGCCACCGGAGTGGCCATTCGCAGCGAAGGAGGGCTGGAGCTGGCTCCGACGTTCAAGAGTTTATACGCGACGCCTTCCACTTACATCTGGGCGATCGCTGCCGATGATGGCGGAGCGGTTTACGTAGCGGCAGGAGCGCCGGCGCGCGTCTACCGCATCACTTCTGACGGCAAAGCGGCCATCATTTTCGAGCCGAAGGAATTGCAGGTGCAAGCGTTGCGGACTGGTCCGAATGACGTTATCTATGCCGCGACTGCACCTGACGGCAAGGTCTATAAACTCGAACACAAGGCGGGCGGGAAAGCTGCCAACTCTTCGGCCGATCCGCAGGCCACGTCTTCCGAGAAAGAAAAAGAGGTCGCCAGGCCGAGCGTGGATTCCTCCTGGAGTTACTCCGTTTATTTCGAACCGGGAACCAAATACATTTGGGATCTGGCGCTGGACAAGGCCGGAAATCTCTTTGTGGCCACGGGCGATCACGGCGAGATCTTTCGCGTCACTCCCAAAGGCGAGCATTCCGTCTTTTTCAAGAGCGACGAAACTCACATTCGCGCGCTGGCCTTTGACGCGCGCGGGAATCTGATCGCCGGCTCCGACGGCAGCGGACTGATTTACCGCATCTCGCCTTCCGGCGAAGCGTTTGTGCTCTACAGCGCCCCCAAGAAAGAAATCACGGCGCTGACCATCGACGGCTCCGGGAACATCTACGCGGCTGCGGTGGGGGAAAAGCGAAGCGGAAGCGGACAGGGCTCCTCGAGCTTTGCCTCGCCCGTGCTCAGCCCCGCCTCCAATGCGCCGGCGACGGGCGGTACGCCCCAGGCTCCTGGCATGACCATGGCGCCTGCGCTCAGCGCGCCCGCGATTTCGGGCCCATTTCCATTCCCCGGGGGTACGGCCGGCGGCGGCTCCGACGTATACCGCATTGCTCCTGATGGTTCGCCCGAGAAGATGTGGAGCTCGCATGAAGATATCGTCTATGCCCTGGCTTTTGATTCGCAGGATCGACTCCTGGCGGGCACGGGCAACCGCGGACATATTTTCGCCATCACCGGGCTGGACGAATTTTCCGATCTGCTGAAGGCGCCAGCTTCGCAGATCACGGCGTTCGCCAAAGGCCCGAATGGCTCGCTTTTTGCGGCAACCAGTAATTTGGGAAAAATCTTCGTGCTGGGCCCGGGCCCAGAAGCTGAAGGCAGCTATGAGAGCGATGTGTTCGATGCCGGAATTTTCTCGCGCTGGGGCCGGGCGGAGTTTCGCGGAGCTGGCAAGGTCGAATTATATGTCCGCAGCGGAAATGTGGACAATCCTGACCGCAATTGGAGTTCGTGGAAGAAGATCGACCTGGCGAAGAACGCGGAAATGGGGGTCCCGGCGGCCCGCTATGCGCAGTGGAAGGCCGTTCTGCATGCCGGCAGCACCGAACCTGCGGTCGATAGCGTGGCGCTGAATTACTTGCCGAAAAATGTCGCTCCCGTAATCGATGAGGTCACAGTGCAGGTTGGCACGAAATACCAACCGGTGCCGAAAACCTCAAGCGTGGTGGACACGGGAACGTACTCCGCGAGCTCGCTTTCGGCGGGCACGCAACATTACGACGTTCCGCCGACGAGTTCGCATGACCGGGATTCCATCGGTGTAAAGTGGAGCGCGCACGACGACAATGACGACCAGCTGGTCTATTCGCTTTACTATCGCGGCGACGGCGATACGCGCTGGCTTTTGCTCAAGGATAATCTCACCGACAAGGCGTATTCGTTCGACGCCAGCCTGTTACCCGACGGCGGCTACACAGTCAAAGTGATTGCATCCGACGCACCGTCACACTCCCCGGGGGAGGCGTTGACGGCATCGAGAGAGAGCCGGCGCTTTGAGGTCGATACCACGCCGCCGCGAATTGAAAATCTCGCCGCCTCGGTTGAAGGCGGAGAGATTCACGTCAGCTTTCGCGCGGTGGACAATTTTTCCGACATCCGCCGGGCAGAGTTCTCGCTCGACGCCGGGGAGTGGAAATACGTCGAGCCGGTGGGGCAGCTCTCCGATGCGAAGGTTGAGAATTACGACTTTAAAGTGACTCCCGACTCGGGGAAAGATGCCTCGGCTTCGACGGAGCATGTGGTTGTGGTTCGGGCCTATGACCGCTATGAGAACATGGGAGCAGGAAAAGCAGTGGTGCACGGCAAATGACCGCCTCTGGCAAGCGCGAGCATTTCTTAGCCATCGACGTCGACCTGTTTAGGATTGCGCCACGCGGATAAATCACGCTGGAGCAGCTCTTCCAGCGCCTCTACTTCAGGCCTAAGCTTCTGATACAGGCTCCGCAGCAGTTGCGGCTTGGGCCGCGCGAAAGGCGCTCCGCCACCCAGCACGAGATGGCGTACGCGCGACCTCTTGAGAGCAACGACGATCCTATTCAGCCGCCTAGCCTTGAACCAGTCCGCCATCACAAGCGCGAGGCGGGTGCGATAGTAACTGCGGGGATAGGTCATGTGTTCGGAGTCGTGCACCAGGGTCCGCTGCGAAGGGACCAGCTGGAAGCGCGAAACCCCGATGAAATCGGCGATTGCATCCATAAACGACTGTGGGTTTGCCTGAAGATCGTCGTATATGCCCGGCAAGACGTTGTCTGGCCCGAATGAGCGTTGCCACAAGCGCAGATTGCCGGCGTAGTTGCTGGACTCCATCAGCTCGGGATCCTGTACGAGGGCTTGTTCGAGCGACCAGGGAATGTGCCCGTAAGCGCGTTTCAAGCGATAGAGGGACAGCACACGCTCGACGGGATTGCGGAAGACGCACACGATCCTGGCGTTCGGGACGAGCTGCGCGATGCGTTCCCGCGCCAGCGGAGAGGCGAAGTAGGTGGGCGCAACCTCCCCGATTTGCCGGTTTCCGTCGGAAGACTGATAGTGGGCCCGGTACCAGTCCAAGCCGCGATGGTAGTGAACGTCGAAAAACCTGGTTTCCTTTGAGGGGCCGGGCAAGCGAGTGCAGGTGCTTAGAATTTCATGCAGCCATGTGGTCCCGGTTCGGGGAGGACCAACGATGAAAAACGAAGGCAGCGGGCAGCGCTCCGCGGAAACCAAGGGCTCAATCGCTGGCGGGGCTGAATCGATTACAGGCGTGCAGCCGGCTACAGGTGCAATCTCTGCTCCTATCACACGCAAAGCAAGCTCATCGCCCAGCAAATCGGCCATTTTCCCTCTCGCCGGACTTCTCCTGGTTAGGCGATCCGACTGCTTGCGCCCAATAGATTGTCCCGTGGTGCGGACGAAGACATCCGGCGCCGGCGGGCTCAGCGGTTACGTAGACGAATCAACTGTGGCGCGCAATCGGATGAGAAAATTCTGTAGAGGGTTGTCGGGGTTGTGCGGAGAATACAGTAGACTGGGCGGAAACCGGCTAGTTCTGCCTGGGGTATGTTATTTTCTGGACGCGGAACCGGGCTTACCCCGCGCTCGTATTCCCGTCTAAGCTTTGGTCGTTGCCGGAGGGCGTTTATGAAATGCTGGATAAAAGGCGGTTTGCTGATGGCCAGTGTCATCGCCGGAGCTAGCCTGCTGGCTGTACCTGCACGGGCCGATAACTGGTCGAAGACCTACACGATTACGGGCCAACCTGACCTTCGCGTGGATACCTCGGATGCCAATATTCAGGTTTCCACCTGGGACCAGAAAACGATTGAAGCTCGTGTCACGACCACGGGCTACAAAATCGGCGACGATGGCATTCATATCGAGGAGCGGCAAACGGGCGACACAGTCGAGATTGATGTGCGCTTTCCGCACCACGGGGTGACCATCAACTGGGGAAATCACCGTAGTGTGGAGATCAACATCCAGATGCCCCGCGAGGGCAAGGTCGACCTGCATACTGGCGACGGTGGTATCGACCTTAGGGCCTTTAGAGGCGACATGCAGCTGCATAGCGGGGACGGCGCTGTGGAAACTGACGACGTGGATGGCAAACTGCACGTCCTCACCGGGGATGGCCACATCCGGGCCAACGGCCGTTTTGATCAACTCGATCTAAAAACTGGCGATGGCCGCGTGGAAGCGCGGGCTGCGCAGGGGTCTCTGTTAGCTACGGGGTGGCGGCTGGAGAGCGGTGACGGATCGGTCACGCTGGAGGTTCCGGATGATTTTGCCGCCGACGTGGATCTGCACACGGGCGATGGCCATATCGATCTCGATATGCCGATTACCACCGAAGGCAAGGTTCGCGCAGGCGAGATTCACGGCAAAATGAACGGTGGCGGCAATCTGCTGACCATTCATACGGGCGATGGATCGATTCACCTGAGAAAGAGCTAAAGGGCTGAAGAGCCCGAGCGTCTGACAGTTATGATAGAATGTCTGACATGGCTTCTCGGCGGATCACCGTAAGGCTTCCCGCAGACCTTGAAACACGCTTACACAAACGTTCGCGGATGAGCGGACAACATCCATCAGATTTAGTGCGGCGCGCATTGGAAGAATACCTGGGCGAACGAGCCGGGGCGTCGTCGGCCTACGCCATGGCACAGGCGGCAGGTTTGATAGGCTGCGCACCCGGGGCTACACGGGATCTAAGCACAAATCCTCGCCACCTTGAGGGATTCGGCAAGAAATGAAGTCGCCGGGCCGGGAGCGGATACTTATTGACACCGGCCCCATAGTTGCGATTCTAGCCCCAGAGGACTTCTATCATCAGGTCTGCATCGACGCATTAAACACAATCAACGCGCCTCTGTATACCTGCTGGCCGGTTGTCAGTGAGGCTGCGTACCTCTTGCGGTACTCGGCGCGTGCCGTTGAGCGTCTGCTGAGCAACCTGGACGGCACCTTCCTTGAGCTTTTGCCGCTGGAAAAAACGGAGGCGAAAGCTATTGCTGCGGTGATGAGGAGATATGAAGACATTCGCCCGCAGCTGGCAGACGCAGCGCTTGTTTACCTCGCCGGACGTGAAGGCATCGAGACGGTATTTACTCTGGATCGGCGCGATTTTTCCATTTACCGAGTAAGCCGAGGGCGAGCCCTGCGCATCATTCCTCACATCGACTAAGCCGGCGGGACTACTCCAGGTCTTCTTTAGAGGGGTTGTAGTAAAAGCGGAAGCGCAGTCCCAAGTATTGTCCCTTGAACTCACTGGGAAGGGGTGGGAATGGGTCTGAGGCGGTGATGCTGCCGTAGGCTGGACGGTCGAGAGCGACGTCACCCGACGAGACTGTGATTTGCAGCCCCTGCACTGTTCCGTCGGGCATGATGGCGAAATCGATAGCCAGCTTACCCTTCTTCATCTCGGCCGAC
>JASHQM010000006.1 GCA_030039165.1 Candidatus Sulfotelmatobacter sp.
GACGAAACGCAGCCCGAACACGAAGCAATCGATCTTCCCGTCGCTGCGGCGTACCATGGGCAACGTATCTGTCCGGAAAATGGACGCGCTGTCGTAAGCTGACGCCGGCCCGCCCCAAATCCGGCTCATTCGTTGCGCGACTCGCTGCTTAGAGCGGACGACCTGGGACTAATCACCGTCCCCCAAATCCGGCCGACTGCATCGACTGCCGCGAAATGTCTGCCGTCGAAGCGATGCCCTGCATACGCAGCTTGAAGTCGTCGGCGTTGGAGGCGTTTTCAAGTGCGGTCTCGTAAGCGACCAATCCAGCCTGGAAAAGATCCCACAAGGACTGATCGAAGGTCTGCATGCCGTATTGCGAAGTGCCAGCCGCGATCGCGTCGCGAATGGAGCGGGTTTTCTCCGGCACCAGAATACATTCGCGAATGTAGGCCGTGTTGATCATGACCTCGACCGCAGGCACGCGGCCATCGGTATCGCAACGGCGTACCAGCCGCTGGCTGATGATGGCACGTAGCACAGCCGCCAGTTGCAGGCGAATCTGCTTCTGCTCGGGCGGAGGAAAGATTGAAATGACGCGGTTGATGGTTTCCACCGCATCGAGTGTGTGCAAGGTGGAGAAAACCATGTGGCCGGTCTCAGCGGCGTGCAGCGCGGTTGAAATCGTTTCCAGGTCGCGCATTTCGCCGACCAGAATCACGTCTGGGTCCTGACGCAGAGAGGCACGCAAGGCCGCGCTGAATGAAGGCGTATCCACGCCGATTTCGCGCTGGTTGACGTAGCCCTTTTTATCCCGGTGGAGAAACTCGATGGGATCCTCGATCGTAATGATGTGTTCGGCGCGGCTGGAATTGACACGATCGACCATGGCCGCCAGTGTAGTCGATTTACCGGAGCCGGTAACGCCTGTGACCAACACCAAACCGCGCGGCATTTCGCAGATCTGCTCGACGACTTTGGGTAGAAACAATTCATCAAGCGCGCGAATCTTGGTGGGAATGACGCGCAGCACAAGTCCAACGTTGCCGCGCTGCTGGAAAATATTCACACGGAAACGTCCCAGGCCGGCCACGCCGTAGGCCATGTCGATTTCAGTGGTTTCTTTGAATTTCTGCTTCTGCCGCGCCGACATCATGCTGAAGGCCATGGTCAGCATGTCTTCCGCGCTTACACGCGGTTGGTCGGTGAGCGGCGCGAGCTCGCCATCCACTCGAAGATGAGGATAGTTCCCGACTTTCAAGTGCAAGTCGGAGGCACGCCGTTCCGTCGCAATCCGCAGCAGGTCATCGATGTTCATTTGGAGAGGTTTCCCGGGAGGCATTCGCCTCCAAGCTCTCCGTATGATCTAACGATCCGTAACTTTGCTAAAGATGACCTAGGTAACGGCCAATGATTGCAGGCCGCGGTGCTCCGAAGCTCGGCGAAGCATGCACTTCTTACGCCGTCGCCCCCACGCGCGTTTTCTTTCCGGCGTTAGAGACGGTTATACCTTCGCCTTGCCATTTGAGCGAGAGTCCTTCCAGTTGCTGGAACACTTTCTCCAGGTCAAACATGCGTTCCGTGATTCCGTAGGTTACCGCGGGCGGGATAGTTTGCTCATAATGCCGGAAGACAAATCCGGCGTTTTCCAGGGTACGCAGCCGCTGGGTCAGCACCCGGGCAGAAATGCCCGCCACCTGCTCTCGCAGGCGCCCAAAGCGAGTCGGTCCGTTGTGGCTTAAGACCCACAGAATATGCATGGTCCACGGACGGGTGAGCAGTTCGAGCAGTCCGCTGATTTTGCAGGGCGAATCACTTGCTCCTGACTTCCTGGTTGTCATACCGCTACTAGGTTACTTAAAAGAATGTAATATGTAAAGAAGTTCAAGTAATTATTTGTAACCAAAGCTGTCCCAATCCCATCTAACGCTTCGGGAGCCAGGAGAGAAGGCACGAGGCGAGTGAATGGCAAGCCGACTCCTCAAGGCCTCAGGAGAATTCCCATGAAACTGCTTCGCATTGATTCCAGCGCCCGGCGCAATTCCATCTCGCGCCAGCTGACCGATAAGTTTGTCCACACCTGGAAGCTAGAAAATCCCGCTGGCGAGGTCATCGAGCGCGATCTGGCTAAGACCAGTCTGCCGCTCATCACCGATGAATGGACGCTGGCAGCTTATTCCGACCCCGCTATGCTCACGCCGGGACAGCGGGAAATACTGGCGGTCTCTGACGAGTTGATTGAGGAAGTACTGGCTGCCGACGTCATCGTGATCGGCGCACCTATGTACAACCTCACCGTTTCCGCGCCGCTGAAGGCCTGGATCGACCAGATCGTGCGCTCCGGACGCACTGTGCTCTGGGGACCAAAGGGATCCCAGGGCATTCTCAAAGGCAAAAAAGTATTCGTGCTAACGTCGCGCGGAGGTTCATTCAAGCCCGGCAGCCCGACGGCTCAATACGATCATCAGGAGCCTTACCTGCGGGACATTCTTGCCTTCATTGGCTTGACCGATGCCACATTCATTCACGCCGAAAATCAGAAGCCTGGTGATCTTGCCGAGCCGTCCCGATTGGCCGCATTCGCCGCAATTCAGCAGGCGGTTGGGGCAACTTCCGAAGCCTCGCTCGGTCAATGATTTTGTTCGATTTGTACTCCGCCATAATGCGGGCAATCTTTAAGTTTCAAAAAGGAGCCACCGATCATGGCAGCAAGCACTGGAACCCGTCCCGCAATACATGCAATCGAAGGCGTCACTTTCGCGCCCCCGGTCTCGGCCGCAATCACTTTTATCGGGAGACTGTTTTTCGTACTCGTTTTTCTGCTCGCTGGTCCGCGCCACTTTCTGAGCCAGACGATCGCCTACGCCGCCTCGCAAGGCGTGCCGATGGCTTCGATCGCCGTCCCGTTTTCGGGAGCTCTCGCCATTCTCGGCGCGCTCTCGATTCTGCTGGGCTACCGCGCCAAGATCGGCGCATGGCTCATCGTGCTGTTTCTGCTTGGCGTGACGCCCATGATGCACAAGTTCTGGACGGTCACCGATCCCATGATGTTTCAGATTCAATTCGTCATGTTCATGAAGAATCTGGCGATGCTGGGCGGTGCGCTGCTGATTACGCAGTTCGGTTCGGGGCCGTGGAGCTTGGACGCGCGCAGAAAGTGAAAGCGGCGATAGCTTAGCGATGTCATTCCGAACCCGCGCGAAGCGCGGGAAAGGAACCTGCTGTTC
>JASHQM010000055.1 GCA_030039165.1 Candidatus Sulfotelmatobacter sp.
GCAGGGCGGCTTCAGCCGCTGTCTTAGTGCGCTCTCCCGCGTCTGCGATTTAAAGAGTCCCCTATATAGAGTGTCGTAGTGCGTTCAATGGAGGCGAGGAATCACATGAAGGTCCCCGAGAGTATACTGGTTTTCCTCTTCGGAGCGGTTGCCACCCTGAGTGCGACTACCAAGACCACAACTACGATTTCATCTTCGCTGAATCCCTCGCTTTACGGGCAGGCAGTGACTTTCACTGCAGTGGTTACGCCTGCTCCGACTAATGGCGAGATCATTACCTTCACACAAGGTGCCACCACGCTGGGAACGGGACCGTTGGCAGGCGGCTCGGCCACTCTGACCGTCTCCACCCTGTCGGCGGGAGGAACCGACAAAGTGAAAGCCGAGTATCCCGGTGACTCCACATACGGCAGCAGCACCTCTTCTCCCGTCAGCCAGGTCGTAAACCCGGCCTCGACCACGACCACTCTAACCAGTTCGGCCAATCCAATCAACAACGGTCAGTCTGCGACCTTTATTGCCATTGTGTCGCCGCAGTTCATCGGTCCGGTTACAGGCAATGTGGCGTTCTATAACGGCAGCACCAAGCTGACGACTTTATCGCTCTCCAACGGATCAGCCAGCTACGAAACGAGCCTGTCCACCGGCGCCGATTCAATTACTGCCGTTTATAAGGGCAGCAGCTCGTTCCTCACCAGCACATCCAATGTCGTGAACGAAGAGATCGAAACTGGCACGTTTTACAACTCCACGATGACATGGGACGGCGTGACGCGCTATTACGAGGTGTATGTGCCAGCAATTCTGCCCGCAAGCCCGCCCATGCTATTAATGCTGCATGGAACAGATCATATTGATCCGCCGAATAATCCCAGCACACTGAACTGGGGTTGGCAAAGCGTTGCGGGCGCGAACGAGTTCATCCTGGTACAACCGGCTTCCACCTACAACTCCAGCACAGGCGCCTGGAATTGGAACGCCTATTTCATGGATGCAGCTTTTACTGCCGCCGAATCTGGAACGTGTACTTCCCCACCTGCTACCGCATGCCCAGATGATGCCGGCTTCTTGCGGCAACTCATTGTCAATTTGACGAGCCAGTACAACGTGAACCCAAACATGGTTTTCGTTACTGGCTTTTCGTCGGGGGCGCAAATGACAGAGCGAGTGGGCGTAGAAATCTCCGACCTGGTGGCTGCTATTGCTCCTACTTCAGGACAGATGGAGGGCCAGCAGTCTGCTCCGCCGCCCGTGCTCGCACCCGGGGACGCTCTCGCTCCGATATCGGTTCAGGAGTGGCAGGGCACGGAAGACACCGAACTACCTCCCTGCAACTATGGCACGACAGTATATTCTCGTGTTACTTATTACCTGGATACAGTGGATGACACATTCAATTATTGGGTAGGGCAGAATCAGTGTTCCACACTGCAAACGATGCAGACTCTATGCACGGATGGATCGGCCACGCCCGGCCTTTCGGGGAACATCGCCACAGGGTGCACCGGGAATAACATTGAGGTGCAATTCATCTGGGAACAGGGACTCGGACATACCTGGGTAAACTCCGACGACACCACTCGCTGGCTTTTTTTGGCGGCCCATCCGAAAACAGATGCGAGCATAAGACAGCGCAGCCTACCTCACGTCCGGGCAGAAGAAGCACCGAAGAAATAGCGCGAAAGACAATCGGCCGGATTCAAATGGAGAAACAATATTTATACCCAAACCTTTGCGGCCGAAGGGCGATTAATCGAGACGGCCTCGATTGGTTCTCTGTCAATCATGACGCGTTGCCACACTTCTAAATTGAGCAGGCGCCAGATGCGGTTTCCGTGGTCGCGTGATTTTGCACGATGCTCAGCTATTAGGCGCTGAACTGCGTCGGGACGAAATAGGTTGCGTTCCATGGTCCGCGGGTCGAGCAGAAAGCACTCAAGATTATCCAGTTCCGGTCCAGCTAGCCAGTATTCCCAGGGCGTGGGAAATCCCATCTTCTTGCGATATACGATCGAGTGAGGAAGAAGATCCTCGACCGCTTGCTTCAGGATGAACTTGCCCGCCAAGCCTTGCACTAGATACTGGGCTGGAATTCGGGCGGTGAATTCCACGAGTTCATGATCCAGAAACGGCACACGGCTTTCGATGGAAGCTGCCATGCTCATCTGGTCCTGCTTCATGAGAAGTTCGATGAGGTAGCTGTTGATATCGGTATAGAGCAAGCGGTGCAGCAAATCGCCGTGAGAAGCCTCCCAGGCATGCATAGAACCGATGTAAGCATCTCCGGATGCTTCCAGAGCTTCGGGGGTGAGCAGTTGTTGCTGCTCGGGGGAAGAAAAGGCCGAGTAGAAATTATCAAAGTAGAAAGAAGGCCACGAGTTGCCATCTCGCATCACAAAAGTATGACCCAGTTTGCGATGCAGAGCGGCACTCAGGGGAGAGGCGTGCACGGTGCGGCGCAGCAATCGTCGCACCGCGTCCGGCACCACCGAGCGATAAGCGCGGTCCATGCGAGCGTTCAGCAGGGTCCAGGCATAGCGCGTATATCCTGCAAGAGTTTCGTCACTTCCCTCCCCGGTAAGCACCACCGTGACACGCTCGCGTGCCAAGCGCGCTACGGAATAGAGTGAAACGCTGGAAGGCCAGACGATAGGCTCGTCTTCGTGCCAGATAACGCGCGGCAGATTGTCGAAAAACTGCTCGCGGCTCAGCCGAATTTCGTGATGATCGGACCCGATATGTTCCGCCACTTGCCGGGCAAAACCAAGCTCGCTGAACTGGGCTTCACTGTTGCCGTAGCCGACAGCAAAAGTTTGAATTTGATCGCCGCGAATTTTTGTGGCTAACGCGGCCACTGCGCTGGAATCGAGTCCGCCGCTGAGAAGCATTCCCAGGGGCACATCGCTCATCAGGTGTGATGAAACTGCTTGCTCGAGGAGATCGCGGTAACCCTTTACGTAAAACGACTTCGGGTGCGGCTCCCGATCGACCGGCGTTTCCAGGTCCCAATAGCGCACAATCTGTGGCTCCCCGCCCTCCTTCAGTTCGAGCGTGTGGCCCGGCATTAGCTTTTTGATCCCGGCAAACATGGTTTCAGGGCCGGTTATATAGCCAAATGCCAAATATTCGGCTAGCGCATGGCGGTTGAATAACGCATTCGCCTCGGGATAGGCGAGGATGGCCTTGATTTCGGAGCCAAATAGAAATGTATTGCCATCCCAGCGGTAGTAAAGCGGTTTAATGCCGAGACGATCGCGGGCGGCGAACAGCAGGCGTTTCCTGCGGTCCCATATGGCAAAGGCAAACATGCCCCGCAGGTGCTTTACGCAATCGCGGCCATATTCCTCATAAAGATGAACGATCGTCTCGGTATCGCTGCGCGTCTGATAACGATGGCCCTTCGCCTCCAACTCGGGGCGCAAAGCGGCATGATTGTAGATCTCACCGTTGTAGACAATCCAAACATCCCGGTTCTCGTTGGCCAGCGGCTGGTGACCGGACTGAACGTCGATAATGCTCAGCCGCCTCATAGCCAGGCCAACGTTTTCTTCGTTGAAGAACCCGTCGTCGTCGGGGCCGCGGTGTGCGATGGAGCGGTTCATGGATGCCAGCGCGCCGGAGGGAACGCGCCAGTCACGGTTGGAGAAAAAAATCCCGCAGATTCCACACATATCAGTTCGGCCTGATACGCCCCAAAATTGCCGGCTGGGGGAGATGAATGGCAGCTCTTCAGTATGTTACGGTTCGACAAAGTTGACAACTGGCCACACAAGCCGGTTCGCCTGCGTCGTAGTGTCCTAACGCTATTTCGGTACCCCGTGGGTTTCGCGGGATGGATGCTATCATCTGTAAGAGGATCGGCCGGAAGAAGCTCTTTTCAGGCAACGGTGTGCAGAAAAATCGCAGCGAATCGCGGAAACACTCTCCCGTATTTGTAGTCGGTTGTCATCGGTCGGGCACCAACCTGTTGTACGACACCCTGCTTTCTGCCGGTGGATTCGCCATTTACCGGGGATATCTTCCGATCTACAAGACTTTGATCCCGCGCTTTGGCGGGCTCGATCGAGAGCGCAGCCGGAAGAAAATCATAGAAACCTGGCTGCGCAGCAAGGGATTCCGGCGCTCTGGGCTTGAGGCGTTGGCGCTGGCGGCGAAGTTAGGCGACTCGCGCACTGGCGGGGATTTCATGAAGATTATCATGGACGGCATTGCCCACACGCAGAGGAGCACCCGTTGGGCCGTCTACGATCCCGACAATGTGCTTTATATGTCTGAAATCAAACGAGATATTCCCACAGCACTTTTTGTGCATATCGTTAGGGATGGGAGGGATATCGCGCTTTCGCTGAGAAGAATGGGAGGGTTTAGGCCATCCCTATGGAGCCGCAAACCAGGGAATCTTCTAGAAACCGCTTTATATTGGGAGTGGATGGTACGCAAGGGACGTCATTATGGCAGCGCCATTCCGGCCGATTATATTGAGGTTCGTTACGAAGACCTGGTGGAAGACCCGCAGGGCACGCTAGCATCTCTCGGTGATTTCCTCGAGCACGACCTGGATTACGACCGCATCCAAAAATCATCGCTGGGTACGCTCAGCAATTCCAACTCTTCTTTTCGCGAAGAGAAGCAGACCCAGCCCGGCCCACTGAACCGCTGGCGTCAGAGTTTGTCAAGAAAAGAGATTGCCTCCCTCGAGGCCATGGTCGGAGATTGTTTGGAAGAGAGCGGTTATGCGCTGACCATTGCCAAAGAAGAGCGAAAAAAAGCCGGGCTTCGGGAACTCCTCCTGCGTAAGATCTACCCAAACTACTTAGACACAAAATTGTGGTTCAAGCTAAAAACCCCGTTGGGCAGGTTTACAAATACTGCTCCTCTGGAATTGACTGCGCCGGGTTATCAACCCGAATCGCTCGCTTAAAGCTGCGCTTCCCTTTGTAGTCCGGTACTTATCAAAAAACTCGCCTCAGACTGCCTTTCAACGATTGCGGTACAGATATACCAAAGCGGTCCAACAGAGTTTTAATGTTTTTGACCATACGCCACATGCTCGACGAGCGAGCCTGCATTCGCCCGAATCGAGCCAAGAGGTCTGGGGACAATATTCCATTCGAAGGCATTTCCCATGAATTCTTCCTGCCCACGTACCTACCATCATTAATAGCAGCTAAAATCTCTTTCGGCGAGGACGAGTCGCAATCCAGTTCCACGAACAGACGATGGAATTGTTTTTTCCAGTGCAAGTCCTGTCCGTAGAAGGCCAGCATCGCCGGGTTCCGTTGTTTAAGTGTTTGCAACAAAGCGAATGTCGCCGGACGGGGAGCATAGCGGCCGTCGTATTTCGAATTCCAGGTCTCGATTCCGCGGGGCAGATTTCGAAAACCTGCGATCCAGGAAAAGAATTCGGTTTTCGGGTGCGCTATCACTGAAATTGCCCCTTGAGAGGAGATGTGCTGAATGATTTCTTCCGGGTTGATAACCTTGGTCAGGATGGATGCACCATATCCGAGGATATGCATCTCGCGATCACAGCGATATTCCAATCCAGCAATGATGCATATCTTTTCATCCGAAAGGATTTCACACTCGCGACAATAGTGGCTTACGCGGTCCTCGTCGAAGTACTCGGCGTGATCGCTCATGCATACAAACGCGCATCCTTCTGCGAGGAAAAGCTCCCGTAGTTCAGCTAGCGTAAACTCTCCATCCGAATACGTGCTGTGGACATGCATCGCGCCCTTCATCATTGCCCTAACCCTTTGGCAGATCTCATAGGTACGAGACGGCCAACAATATTGATCCAATCTCCCACTTCCGGCAGGGGATCCTGCCACTGAAACAGATCATGGTAAGTGCCGGGCGCTGGCGTTAACATGTCACGCAAAGTGCGCCAGCGGCTTGGATACGAGTCCGGATAACCCGGGGGCGCGCCTTTGAAGACCTCAAGCAGATGCCGAAAATCGCCCAAGAACCACCGGCAGCGAACACCTGTTTGGTAGCCGTCGAGCACTGGAACATCACCCTGTTCGGCCATCTGCGCGAGCAAGGCGGGAAAGTCAACGCCAGAGTAACAGGCCAGCGCCAGCGAATTCCAGAATCGGCCATTGATCTCAATGAAAACGGGCAGACCCGCGGGGCTGCGGCGGAACTCTACCATTGCCACTCCATGCCAGTTTAGCGCGCGCAGCAACGCAAGGGACGCTTTCCGCAAATGTTCATCCACAGAAATGCTTTCGCGCAACGAACTGCCTGAACCAGTCGGATGCACATCGCGGATGCGCCGATGTGCAAACTCTGCTCGCAGTTCACCATGATTCAGCAGGGCAAAATAACCGGTGCCTTCACCCCGAATGAATTCCTGAACCAATACTGCTCCCGATTTTGCCCTGATGTCGCGATAGGACGATTCGAACTGCTCCGGAGTACTCGCATATTTCGGACGGCCACCCGTGCGAACCGCGCCATTAGCAGATATTTCCTCGGAAGCTCGGGGTTTTAGAACCACCGGATACGCAGCGGAACTCGCCGCGGCGCGGCATTCTTCGAGGCACGTTACCACAACCGTGTTTGGGACTTCGATGCCGAGCGAGGCGGCCAACTGCGTGGTCGCGTCCTTATTGAATGCCCTCAACAAGTCCTGATGGTCAGGCAGAACCAATCGCGCCCCAGCCGCAATCAGAATTTCGCGGTGCTGGGAGATGGGCAAAGTTGTGCCCTCCGTCATGGGAAGAACCAGCGTTCCCGGGGCCCGAGAAACAAGCCGAGCCAATGTTCCGATGAACGACTGCACGTTCTCGTGGGGAGCGGGATATTGGAAGCGTCCGGCGGAGGACCGAGACCAGGCCGCTTTCGACCATGAAGCGGACTCACCGACGAACACCTCGTGACCAGCCCTTGCCAGTGATCGCACACTGGCCACGGCCTGATTCTGGTGCCCGTCAAGTACCAAGATCTTCATGTGCCCGGGGACCGCATGGAGGACGCTCAGTTCGAATTCTTGCTGTCTCTCACGGCTGCCTTGAGCACGACAGTGAAGTGTTCCGCGATGCGCGACCAGTCGTGCTGAGATGCCAGTTTGACCGCAGCCTGTTCGTACTTGCGGCGCAGGTCACCGTTCCGCAGAAGGAGCAGGATTGCATCGACGAAGCTCTTGGGATCATCGGCCAGGAGAAGGTCGCGTCCGCTTTGCACGTCAAGACCTTCTGCTCCGATCGAAGTCGAAACCAGAGCTTTACCGATTGCCATTGCTTCAAAAATTTTGAGGCGCGTTCCTCCTCCGATTCGCAATGGGACCGCCACAACCGTCGCGTCGCGCAAGTAATCGGCCACAGAAGGAACAGTACCGGTGACTTGAACGGAATCCGAAGCGAGTCGCTGCACCTTGGCATGAGGGTTACGGCCGACGATCTGAAAGATCACCGAGGGAAACTCGGCGCGAATTGCCGGGAAAACTTCGCGGCAGAAGTAAGTCACTGCGTCTATATTGGGTTCCCAATCCATCGATCCGGTGAACACGATTTTGGGAGAGTCGGCCTCCGCGTGTTCGGCCACAATGAAAGCGTGCGTATCCACGCCCGTTGGCACCACCGTCACCTGGCCGCCGGGATTCATTTGCAACATTAGTTCACGATCGTGGTCAGAAACTGCAATCACGCGCGGGAAACGTCGCAAGGCCGCTGTCTCATAGCGCTCCATCTTCCTGGCTTCGACTTTGTAAGCCAGCCTGCGTGCCAGGTTCGATTCGGTACTGGCAAGGCGTCGCCACAGCGCGGTTTCGACGTTGTGTTGGAACAACACACAAGGAACAGCAGGACTCTGCGGGAAGTTCTGCGATGCAGAAAGGAAATCGCAGACGGCAACGTCGAAATTGTCGCCGTGGAGCCACGAGACTAGCTTGCCCTGAACTCGCACGTCGGTGAACTTGCTTACAGCAAATGGAGCTGGTTGAAACATACGCAAGAGGTAATCCACGAGCTGCGCAGAGAATGAACCATCGAGGGCCGCCGTATGCATCGTTTGAGCGCCCTGAAACTCGGACGCAATCGCAGATTCATAATTAGAATCGCGCGGTCCGCCGTAATAGGAAAGCACGGTCACAACGTTACTGCGGGCCAGCTGTTTCAGAATATTGTAAGAGCGAATCTTTCCGCCTGTGTCGACCGGCAAGAGCTTCCCCGCTTTGACCCAGAGAATCCTCACATCCCTACCAGCAAATTCCTTGATTGACTAGCGGAGGCAGCATTTTCGAAAGCAATACGGTCACGCGTGTGCTCCGGCGCGCGAACCCGTGAGTGTGTAATCCATCAATTATGCCAGAGGGCTTGCCATCACTGGGAGATTTCGTTACGTTCGTAACACTGAAGGAAAAGATCGGGGCAAACTTTTCCCGCGATCGCACTTATGCAAATCGGGAGGATTAGGACCAGGTTTTTCGAACTTCCGGAGGATGATCTTCGGCGAGCACTGAAGCATCGATCTCCGCGCTAGTGAGCGGCTTCCGGATCTTGCGAATTAACTCATTGCGTTTGAACCAGAATTTCGCTTCGAAGTACTTCCGGTAGGCGAGTCGCGTTATTCTTGTTTTAAGGTTCGTATTAGCTTGCAGACCAGTCGTTGGGGTGTAACCCAGTTCTCGCAAAGTATCCCCCACCATGTTTTCGAAGCGCGGCAGTTGCGCGGTCGGGAAAGATTTCAGCCATCGCGCCACAGGATCAAAATTTCCCACGCCTTCGTTTGTGAATGACGTGTTCGGCTTGGCAACCGAACCGTAGGCCACCTGAAGAATGCGCTCATGGTCCAGTTTCTGATCGATGAAAGCACCTATTCGGTTCAGAGTCTCTTTCGGCGACGCAATTAAGTCCTCAAAGCGAATCTCGATGTAATCAGGCTCACAGAGGTGGCCGTAGTTGCGGCCCTTCTGTACCATCCATTCCCAGTACACGCCGGCTGCCATTAGGCTCTGGCGCCTCTCCCACGGAAAAGGCCGGAGGTAGCGGAGTCTTTCAAGCGACATCGCCACGGCGCGCCCATCTCGAATCATATGGATGATGAGTGCTCGAGGAATTGACTTCTTGATCAGCGGTACATGGAGCAGACTTTCGGGCGAGTTCTCAGCCCAGCGATGCATCCCCTGCCGTTGGGCAATTTCGTTCATGACGATGCTCAGGAAATCGGCAGCGCTGCGACATTGCTCCTCCAGCTTTTTCCCTATTGTTTGAGCATCGAGTCCAGATGCACGAAAAAGTTTGCTGCCGAGCCATGCCTGTAGGAGTCGTTCGCGATTGCGTTGCACATTCAAGTCGCCAAAACGAAGCGCCAAGACATTAAAGACATTGGACTCGGCAAGATATACGGCAAACCCCCCGGCAGACAGCAGCATGTCATAAAGAAGCGTCGTCCCCGAGCGAGGGCACCCGAGGACGAAGACCGGAGCCGTACTCCTTTCTATGCCAGCCTGGTTGCTCGACATTTCCTTAATTTTTATTAACCGACGCTTATCGTCTGACTAAAAAGAGATGGACTTTGTTCTCAGTCACCTACCGATCAAGCAGGCGCCTGCGCTAAAGCGGAACTGAATCAGGTTGGCACAAGAACGCAGCCAGTGTCCATTGCCTAATTGGCGTGTCTCGAGGACCGCTCCCTACATACAAAGCTTGAGCGCGTATTAGAATACCTGTTCGCGACATCCATCAGGCGGAGCCGCAGCGCATGACATCAGTAGGACGAGTTCCAAGACTGCCGCGCGGTTCATCCCGATGGCACGCTGTCTCGCGGAGAGTCACTGATGCGTGACGTCGGCGTGGTCTTCCTTATGTATCACGAACTGGAAATGCCTGGACGACCTATGGCCCGCAACGAACCAGGCTACATGCGCTATGTTGTGCGTCTTCCGGATTTCCGCTCGCAGATGGAGCTGCTGCAACGGCGAGGATGGAGAGGAGTGAGTGTGGGTGACACGCTCGGCGCCTTCGCGGAGAAAACCGTAGCCATCACTTTCGACGACGGTTGCGAAAGCGATCTCCTTTACGCCGCTCCGATCTTGCGCGATCTCAATTTTAGCGCAACGTTTTATATCACTACGGGGTTTCTGGGAAAACCCGGACATCTCACCCAATCGCAGGTTCGGGAACTCTCTGGACTGGGCTTCGAACTTGGCTGCCACTCCATGAATCACCCTTATCTGACGGATCTTAATGACACGGATCTGCATCGAGAAGTAGCGGAAGCCAAGGTACAACTGGAGCAAATTCTGGGCAAAGGGGTGCAGCATTTTTCGTGTCCCGGTGGGCGATACGATGGGCGCGTAGCAGACGCGGCTTTGAAGGCGGGATATCGTACCGTCGCGACGAGCCGAATTGCGAGGAATTTCAGCACATCAGCGCCTCTAAACCTCGGCCGAGTGGCAGTCATGCGATCGACGTCTGCTGAGACTTTTCAGAGACTCTACCAAGGCCACAACCTGTGGCGAATGCGATTACAAGTTCAGATTCGCGAGGCGGTCAAAAAACTGCTCGGGAATTCGAGTTACGACCATTTGCGCTCAATACTGCTTCGCGATCGCAGTTCGTGACAGCCTCTTGCTGGCGCGGCTTTCTCACCCCATTGTCCTGTACGAGTTCCCTCCAGGTATATGCTCGATGGTGCCTAATACGCAATCTCCTTAGCAAATTTCTGCCCATGTACCTCCAGACTAGAAAGAACCTAAGCCTTCCGTAATTAGCGGGCGTTCTGGCCTTACCGTACAGTCCGTACATGGCTCGAAGCTAGCCCCCACTTCCGTTTCGAGGAAAGCATATGTCCGTATATGGTGGCCGCCAGGCTCTAGCA
>JASHQM010000056.1 GCA_030039165.1 Candidatus Sulfotelmatobacter sp.
GCGACAGAGGTTTCAACAGGGCGGCCTGTTTTCAAATCTACTGCGGCGGCCCAGTTGACGAACGTATAGGGCTTGGCCGAAATGAGCTCGCCGTCAGTGCGATCGAGAACATAGAAAAATCCATTCTTCGGTGCCTGCATCAAGACTTTACGAGTGTGTCCATCAATCGCGAGATCGGCGAGGATGATATCCTCATCAGCATCGAAATCCCAGGCGTCGCCGGGGTCTTCCTGATAGTGCCAGACGTAATCTCCAGTCTCTAGTTTGAGCGCAATGATTGAGCAGGTGAGTAGATTGTCGCCGCCCTTGGGGCTGCGAAACTTTTCGCTCCACGGAGTACCGTTGCCCGCGCCGATGTAAAGCTGATCGAGCTCGGGATCGTATGCGATCGCGTTCCACACGGTGCCACCGCCCCCAAGCTTCCACCAGTCGCCACTCCAGGTCTTGGCAGCTTTGGCGAGAATTGGATTCTCAAACGGCTTCGAGGGATCGCCCGGCACTGTGTAAAAGCGCCAGACTAACCTTCCGGTTTCGCTGTCATAGGCCGACACATAACCGCGCACTCCAAATTCGCCGCCGCCGTTGCCAATGATTACTTTGCCTTTGGCGACACGCGGGGCGCCGGTAATTGTGTATCGAAAAGCAGGATCGATAGTGAGCGTTTCCCAAACAACATGGCCGGTCTTCGCATCCAGTGCGATCAAACGTCCATCGAGGGTGCCGAAAAATATTCGGCCATTCCACGCTGCCACTCCACGGTTCACAACGTCGCAACACGCGTTCACCGCCCAATCGCCGGGAACTTTGGGATCGTAGGACCACAGCAGCTGTCCGGTGGCAGCGTTCACCGCGAAGACTTTGCTCCATGCACTGGTAAAGTACATGACGCCGTCAACGACAATGGGAGTAGCTTCCTGGCCTCGATTCGTATCCAGTTTGTCGTACCAGGCCAGTCCGAGCTGCGAGACATTCTGATCGTTAATCTGATCCAGCGGGCTGAAATGCTGCTCGCTATAGGTGCGGCCATAGGCCATCCAGTTTCCCGGTTCGCGATCTGCATTGATGATCCTGGATTCGTTCACATCGGCAGGCTTGCGCCGAGTAGTGGAAGCAACTTCTGTCCGATTGCACGCCCATGAAGCCGCGAGAAAAAGTGCGACAGCGAAGATTCTGAGTGTGCGGTGCAGGTTAGTTTTCGAATATGCAAATAGCATGAGGCGGACGGACGCAAGTCACACATCAAAAAAAACGGTTTCCCGATCTCCCTGAAGTCGCACATCGAAAGACCAATGTCCGGGGTGGGCTCGATCTGGTTGGGCCATCAACGTGCCTCGCCGGTCCGGCGCAATCAGATGGAGGATGGGATCGTTGTCGTTAGCGGCATCCCCCGCAAAGTAAACTCGTGTGTAGAGCTGTTTCAGCATCCCACGAGCGAAAACAGCAACCGTGAGATGCGGCGCTTGCAGCGTCCCGTTGGGAACACGTCCGGGCTTTATGGTCTCAAGCACGCAACTTCCATCTTCTCCAGTGCCCAGACGGCCAAAACCGATCCATCCTGAATCGACCTGTTTTTGCTGTGGGTCGTCGGGATGGTTGTATTTTCCGTTCGAGTCGGCTTGCCAGATTTCCAACATTGCGTCGTTCAGCGGAACGCCGTCACCATCCAGCACGCGAAAGGTAATCCACATGCGCTCGCCCCGGGCTTGCGGATCCGCGATACACCTGACGCAGTGATCGTCTGTCGTCAGCTCAATCTTGAAAAATGGGCCAACCGTCTGCGATGGGGTCGGAACAAGGTCGTTGTCAGCTCTCAAAAGGTATAGCCTCCGGCCCGCGAAGCACAATGTCGAACTTGAATCCTTTTGCCCATTGGGACCGCGTTGTCTCCAAATCGAATTTCGAGATCAGCCGCTGTCTGGCCTTTTCGTCCGGTATGGATTGAAAGATGGGATCGTATTCAAACAATGGATCGCCGGGAAAATACATCTGCGTCACCAGACGCGAGATAAAAGCCGTGCCAAAGATTGAAAAATGAATATGGGCGGGCCGCCACGCATTGTAGTGATTAAACCACGGATAGGCGCCGGGCTTGATGGTGATGAATTGGTACGCTCCCTGTTCATCCGTGATAGTTCGACCGGCGCCGCTGAAGTTGGGATCGAGCGGGGCGGGATGCTGATCCCCGATATGCTTGTACCTTCCGGCAGAGTTGGTCTGCCAAATCTCGATGAGCGCGTTGGGTACGGGCCGCCCATTGCTATCAAGCACGCGTCCGCTCACGATGATGCGCTCACCGATTGGCTCGCCGGCATGCTGGCAGGTCAGGTCGTTATCTTTTTCTCCCACCTTTTCGTGTCCAAAGATTGGCCCAGTAGTTTCCGACAATGTATGGGGCACAACAATAAGCGGCTTCAATGGGGCGCGCTTAAGAGTCGTGTGGTAAGGTTCGTACAAAGACGGCGGCTGGCTGCCCTTGGGTAGCCGAATGTAAGGTTTGACTGGAACCCGCGTTGTCACGGAATCCATGGATCTCCTGTGGTCGACAGGCGAAGTGAGCGCAACGCGGTCATCGCTTGGTTCCTCCCCTGATCGTTCCCGCCTAAAGTCGTGCACACACCGACTTGGCTTCCGTGTACAAATCCAACGCCGGCTTGCCCCATTCGCGTCCCCAGCCCGACTGTTTGTATCCCCCGAAAGGCAGGGCCGAATCGAATACGTGGTAGCAGTTGATCCAGACCGTCCCGGCTTTCAACTTCTTCGCGAGAAGATGCGCCTTGCTGATGTCGCGTGTCCAAACGGCTGAGGCTAAGCCATAGATGCTGTCGTTCGCGAAGCCTGCGACTTCATCCAGATCGCCAAACGGAATCGCGGTCACTACCGGACCGAAAATCTCTTCGCGGACTACCTTCATGGTTGGCTTCACATCAACTAGCACAGTGGGCTCGACGAAGTATCCTGGCCCATTCACTCTCTTGCCGCCGACCACGGCTTTGGCGCCGTCTTTGGCTCCGGATTCGAGATAACTGCAGACTCGCTCTTGCTGTTCTTTTGAGACCAGCGGTCCCATATTGCTTGCAGGATCGATTCCCGGACCGATCTTGAAACTCTTAGCCACATCAGCAACACCGCCCACCACTTTGTCGAAAATACTTTTGTGCGCGAACAGGCGCGAACCGGCGGCGCAGACTTCACCCTGGTTGAAAAAAATAGCCGTGGCGCTGGCCGGGATGGCGCTTTCCAGGTCGGCATCCTGAAGGACAACATTGGGTGACTTGCCGCCCAACTCCAGCGAGACTTTCTTCAGATTTCCGCTGGCGGCGTTCAATACGAGCTTGCCCACCTCGGTCGAACCGGTGAAGGCAACTTTGTCCACGTCCGAATGGGCTGCGAGCGCGGCTCCGGCAGTTTCCCCAAAACCTGGCACGATATTGACCACGCCATCGGGGAAACCTGCTTCCATAATCAACTCCCCCAATCGCAGCGCGCTCAAGGGAGTTTGCTCAGCCGGCTTCAAAACGCAGGTGCAGCCCACCGCCAGGGCCGGCCCCAACTTCATCGACGCCATGACCAGCGGAAAATTCCAGGGGATAATCTGGCCCACTACGCCTATTGGCTCGCGCAGTGTATAAGCCAGATATTTCGCGTCGGGTGCCGAGATCGGAATGGTGCTGCCCTCCACTTTTGTGGCCCAGCCGGCATAGTAGCGAAACGCATCGGAGACGGTCGGAATATCGACAATACGGGAGAAAAACACTGGTTTGCCGTTGTCGAGGGTTTCCAGTTCTGCCAGCTCTTCGTGGTATTTATCAACTAACTCGGCCAGCTTCCACAGCAGCCGGCCTCGTTCCGAGGGGGACATCTCAGGCCACGGTCCGGACTCGAAGGCCCTGCGGGCAGCCTTCACAGCCAGATCGATATCGGCTTTGTCCGCTTCGGCGACGCGTGCCAGAATCTCCCCGGTGGCTGGGTTATAGGTCTCAAAGCTCTTGCCGGAAACCGAATCCACCCATTTCCCTCCAATTAACATCTTTCGGGGCTTGGCGACGAACTCGCTTACGCTGTTTTGCATCTGCGGAGCTACTGTGGTGGCCATGGTTCCTCCATCAAAATAAATCGTAATTTCTCGTGCACCTTAATCAGATGCTTCATGCTCGAACCCAGCCGTATTGCGTGTTGCTGGGCGTTGGGTTTCCCGCTTCCCTGTATTGTTTCCGCAGCCGGTCTATGTAATCCGCCGGCACGGGATTGCGCTTGGCTTGCGGGTTAATCCCGTACAATCGGGCGGCGTTGAGTCCAAATATCTTGGCTTTCACTTCCGGCGTAAGCTGCGCGTAGCCGAATTGCTTCATTAGCGATTCGGGCATTTCCAGGCGGCGCAGAGCTTCGATTTGCCACTGCGGCGAACCCCACCAGATGGAATCCGTTCCCCATAGCACGTGATCGTCCCCGTAGGCCTGGATGATCATTCCCAAGACATGGGCGCCCAGCATCGGATTCGTCACGACCATGGTGCCAAAGCTCGTTCCAAGTTCCATGTAGACGTTGGTCATGTATGGATTTTTCCTGCGGTACTCGCACAAGTCTGAAACCCACGGGACATAGGGATTCTTGCGGAAGCCGTCTTCCGCGGCTGGCAATGCGTCTTCGACTGTCTTCAGGCCGGAGTGATAAAGCAGGAAATTCAGCTCGGGAAAATCCTTAGACACTTTGACCATGTCTTTCGGATGGCAATGCGCCTCGTTGAAAACGCCTATGGCTAATCCCTTGTGCAAGCAAACGTTGCGGATTTTCAGCTTATCGCGCGTATATTCGAGCGCCGGATAGGTGATCTTCTCGTCGTCCATCCACCATCCGTCTTTATCCGCGCCCAATCCCTGCCCGGTATATCCCTTCCAGGCGTCAATCTTCAGGGTCTCGGCCTGATGGTGCATATTGTCCAAATTTTTCGTCCCTAAATCGGGAGAGAAGAATCCGTGGCACAACATTCGTTGAGAACGCGTCAGTTCATTGACGATGTTGCGCGTTCTCGCCATTTCGTCGGGCGGAATGATCATTTTGGCTTCGGTGAGGTCGGGAATGCCGCTGAGGCAGGCCACGTTCGTATCACTGTCGAGGAAAACTTCCTTGATGTAATTTTCCAATTCGAAATCGGATTGCTTCGGCTCCTTCCCCTTCAGGACAGGATTGAATTGGCCAGCCGAGCGGCGGGTATCAAAAACGTCCGCCGGTCCTATAAAATGCCGGCCTGCAGCCACGTGATGGGTTTGCACGTCGAAGATGAAATAGTCCGTCTTCATGGCATCGACCGCGGCTGCATCGTACAATTCTGCCGCGTCCACTTTGAAGAAGTAGCCAAAGACACTGTTCATGGCCACAAAGCCCGCAGCCATGCCGCATGTCATGCGAAAGAACTGGCGCCGGTCGATGCCCAGCTGCTTCGAGATTCTGCTGCCCATATCGAGCAACTTCTTCTCGACGGCGCGCTGCTTTTTCGTTTGCGGAATGGGAATGAATTCCTCGTTGGAGACAACCTGGGTGGGAATGGGGAGGTGCCGATCAAGATAATCATCGAGCTCGTGCTTGCGCATCCAACCGCACTGGTTCTTAGGCTTGCGGATTGCGGGGACGGTCTTGGAATTGCTCATACTCTGATCTCCCCTGAAGCCTGCGGAATAAACCCTCAGTCATCTGGCGGAGTGGACAGCCGAGGCGGGACTGGCAGCATTCCCTTTATTAAAGTTTAGCTCCATTCCTCAGCAAACTCACGACTTGTTCTGCCGGTCAGGAGCTAATGCATGGCGCACGATTTACTTTTGTTGTATCGATTCAAGGTATCGGTTCAGATTAGCAACCCGCATCTGAACCTGCTCTTCGTGACCTTGGCTCATCCTCCAGAACACCGGGCCCCAGACGGGCATATCCTGATCGCCATGCGCCACGAGCCTCGATTGCCCGCGAAGAATGCTGGTCACTTTGTCTGAGGGATACTTTCCGCCATTTTGCTTCGCCAACATGGTCAAATCGGCCGGAGCCTGCTTTAAGGCGCTTGCAGCCGGACCGTCGCCCTTAGCGTCCTTGCCGTGGCAGGAGGCGCAGTAACTCATGAACATCTCCTTACCCGAAGCGGGCGAGGTGGTGGGCGCAGTTGTGTGCTTAACAGTGGGCTGTGACTCCTGCGCAGCGGAAATAAACGGAATTGCCAGCGCAGGTACGGCCACGAGATTCAGATACCGAAGTCTCATGAAACCCTCCCCATCAGATACTCTTGAGCAAGCCGTCCAGGCGCGAAGGAATACGCCTGTGGAGCTGTATTTCCCCTCAAAACGTGAATCGCACGGAGAACTGAAGCTGTCGTGGAGTAAAAGCGGTCCGCGGCACTCCGAAGTTGCTATCTGGCGTTGTTGGGATGAAAAGAGACGTTCCGATCGGGGTGGGGGCCACAGACCCCCCGGGAACGGAGATCCCACTGTTCGGGCATGTCACGGATGCTGACGCCTGATGGATGGCGAGGGTCATGGCATCGTTGTAGTGTTGCGGAACGCCTCCGCAAAACACAGGTGAGCCGTAGACGCTGGTGACTTCATCGTAGTTTGCCCGGTTCAGCAAGTTAAAGGCATCGAACGCGAGATTCGCGGTCAACCGGTCGTTGATGTGCAGCGCGCGGGTTACGCGCAGGTCCCAGTTGTAATATGGATCGCCGATATACGTGTTCCTGTCGATCATGGTCTGACAGTCTTGCACATCAGGACACGAGCCCGGCACGAACTGCGATCCGCCGACGCGGTCCGTGGACCCGCCGGCCACATCGTTCAAGGAGTTGCTGCCATAAAAGATTGTGAAAGGTCGGCCCGATTGCAACGTTACGATATTGCTCAACTCAAAGTTTCGCCAGGGCCCGTTTTGCGGTGCAACTGCAGTAAAGTTGGCCACCAACCGATGGCGAACGTCCTGATTGGAATTGGAACGCTCCGCGGCGTAGTCAAACTGGTTAGGTGGCAGGTTGATGAAAGTGGTGAAATTGCCATTGTCGATGGTGTGGGAATAGGTGTAATTGGCCGTCAGATTGAAGTGCTTGGCCCGTTCCAGCACAGTTAGCGTTCCGCCGTGGTAGATGGCATTGGAGACATCATTGTTGTAATCCTCGAGCCCGGAACTGAGGGTTCGCAGTCCGGAACCGGCAGCGCCCCCAAAGAACGGTCCTAGGCCCGCGATGGCACCCGTTCCAAGTGTGGGTGTTCCCGTGCAAGGCGAGAGTGATCCGTTGGCGTTGAGCCATCCCGGCACCCATTCCGGTGGACCCCCAGGGAAGAGCACTGTGGGATCGGTAGGAGGTCCCGACTTGGTAGTACCGGCCGGACAAGGAACATTGAGGTTATTTCCGCGAACCAGCTTGTGGGCTTCGACAAACAGATAACTCAACTGGAGTGCGAAACCCCGGCCCAGCTGATGATCAATTTCGAAACTGCCCTGCTCGGCATAAGGTGCGCGCGAGTCGTGATCCATACCGCCCTGGCCAATGCCACATGCGCCGGTGGTGGTGCAGGTGCCAGCCATCTCTACAGTAGGAAACGCCGTGTTGTAGGCACCGGTTTGTATGATCTTGGCTGCTAGACAAGGCGCTTCCGGAACAAAAGCGCAAGGAGAGCCGGGAGGACCGTCGTTTGGCGGATCCGCCAGGAGTTGATAGCCTTGGCCGGCTTGCCCCAGATTCGACATGATGTTGGGAAATGCCTGAGGCAGGATATGATTAGCGGCGCAAATGGCTGCGATGCCCGAAGGCGCCTGATTGTCACATTGATACCCCGCAACTATCTTTTGCGTGTTAGGTACGAAGAAGAAAGTCAGATTTTGCCGGTCAAAGAAAATTCCAAATCCTGCGCGAACCACTGTGCTGCTGTTGGGAGCGTAGGCAAACCCAAGCCGCGGCTGAAACTCGTTGTATTGTTTGTTTACGAATTCCGCGAGACCGGTTTCATAGTCCCACCGCAGGCCGTAATTCACGGTTAGTTTGGGACTTACTTTCCATTGATCCTGGGCGTAGCCGCCCCAGTATCCGTGGTTGATGTTCCGGCTGTAGCCGTTAAATAGCGAAGGCTGGTAAGCATCGGCCCAGGTTGAATTGGGGAATCCGGCACCGTTGAGCGGATTGGCAGTCGTAACGGTCGGAACGCACGGGGTCGGGCCGGAGGAATCGCCGCTACAGGCATTTCCAGCCGTGGGTAGTGATGTGCCCGCATACATAAAGACGACGCCATCGTCTCCGGTAACCGGGCAGCCTGGATTGGCCAAGCTAAGGATGTTGGCTGGTATTGGGTAATTGCCACCGACAGTAGTGTTGAAATACTCCGCGAAATCCCAAAGGCAGCTTGTGGGATTTGCTCCGGTGGAGGGTATCAGCATGCGAACGGGCATGAACCCGGGGAAATTCTCCAGGCTCGTCAACCAGTTGCCATCAACGCCGAATTTCGCCAGGTGATTGCCTTTGACCCAGGATATCGACTCGGAGAGCTCAACTCGAGTTTCGTAAAGCCTATCGTTGGTTCCGAAATTATGTCCCACTTCGAGGTCGTTCAGGATGCTGAAATCCGGTTGGCCTGTCGCCCCGGGGAAGTTGTAGTGCCGGCGCGCGTATTGGGCGAGCACCGTATTGACCAGATTGGACTTCAACGACGAATTTACCGTGGCCACGATAGCTTGGTCGCGAATGAAAAGATCGCGGCCGCCGCTGGGCACGCCGACCCCGCCGCCATCAAGCGTTTGCCCCACCAGTTCGTTTGTCGAGCGGCTATCCTCAACGTTGTAGCGGAGGGCTAGGCGATTGTTCGTCGTCAGTTGATGGTCGATCCGAGCAAAACCGAAATCATCGTTAGCGGTCTTAAGAAATCCCTGGAGGAACCCAAAAGCCTGGGGCTGCGTGATATTAAGGACATTGCCGGCAAAATTGGGGAGGCATGTGCTAACCGAGCCAAGACATCCCTCGGGCGCAATTCCCATCACCGCCTTGGCTTGGTCTATGAGTTGGATGTTGTTGACCAGATCGGGCGGATAGACGGGCGACTTGGCGCTACGTTCCCCTTCGTAGTTCGCATAGAAGAATGTCTTATCCTTGACAATGGGACCACCCAGCGATGCTCCGAACTGATTCTGCCGCACGGCGTGGGGCAGCGGCGGAGGCTGTAGTGGGGAGCGCGCGTCGAAGGCGCTGTTCTGAAAAAACTCATAAAGCGAACCGTGCAAGTTGTTGGTGCCCGACTTGGTGACAATGTTGACGATTCCACCGACCGCTCGGCCGTATTCCGCGCCAAAGCTGTTGTTCACAACACGGAACTCCTGCACGGACTCCTGAGGCGGCGTGGCGCGCTGAATACCGCTGGCTGAGTTGACAAAGTCAGCTCCATCCACCGTAATTTCGTTGCTGAAGGAACGCATGCCGCCAAACGAGATCTGCGTCACTTCAAACTCGGTGAAGGTTGTGCCCAGGCTTGTGCGGCTGGAGGCCACGCCCGGCGTGAGGAGGGCAAAGTCTGTAAAAACGCGGCTGCTGATGGGCAACGACTCGATCTGCTCGGTTTCAACGACCTGACTGATCTCAGTCTTCGTGGGCTCGATCAAGGGGGCTTCCGTGGTTACGGTAACGGTTTCAGAGGCCGCGGCAACCTTCAAATTGACGTTGGCGGTCTGGACCTGGCCGACCGTCAGCGTGATGCCCGTCTCCTGAAACTTGGCGAAGCCGGACGCGGCAACTGTCAGCTCATATTTTCCGGGAGGGAGGTTGGGCACTATGTAAAAGCCTGTGGTATTAGTAGTTGCCTGGAAACTCTGGCCGGTGTCGGGGTCGCGCACCACCACCTGCGCGCTAACCACCGCTCGACCGCCGGGGTCGAGGACCGTGCCGTTCAGTTGAGCGAAACTAAGGGCTTGGGCGGCTGCCGACGGCGCAAGAGTTCCCAATACAGCGAAAAGGAAAAGAACAACACCCAACCAGCGTGTCCTCATGAGATCCCCTTCGTGGCAAGTCTTTTTAATGCTTGACCAAAAAGACATTCTTAGAAAGCCGATCCGAGCACAGCTAGTAGTCAGGAGGTATAAAACCGGGAGCGGAAGTCGCGCGCCCACTACTCCCACAGAAAAATGATCGCCAATCATTACTATGTTCCAATGCATACTGTCAACTCAAAAATGTATACAGGAATCAATGGAGGGACGAACGCGCGTCTGGTTTGCTTGAACTTACGATACGGAACAGGACTTAGTGTATGCAATCAGCGACTAATAGATTCCGGCGGTCAGGAGTTCCGCCAGACTTCGTAAAACGCGGTGCGGCCTTCTACCACGTGGCTGCTGGCCCCAGTCGCGCGCTCTAGAGATACCCGTGGTCACTCCGAAGCCCACAGCTCCACCACGACGGGCCATGATCATTTCGACGAGAGGATCGTCGCCCACCACTCCGATTTTACTCATGGGAAGGGCCAGCCGCTTCGCCACTAACCGCAACGCGTGGAGCGAGGGCTTGCCGGTGAGGATCATGGGCGCACGTGTAATCCTCCGAACAGCCGCGGAGATGGCATAGGAATACCCCATGGTTTTGCCGCTGGCAGTGGCGAAAAATGGCACGTCCGAAGCTACATACAAATCCGCACCGTTCCAGATCGCCTTCACAGCCGCCTCGATATCTTTCATGCGGCAGTCGGGATGCCACCCAATGTAGACGGCATCGACCCGGTCGGTGCCTTCCTCGTTCGGGAAAAGTGTCTGCATTCCCGCCTGCGCCAGCGGGTGCCCGACCCCGGGGGTTCCCAACACAAGAACTCGCTTAACGCCGCAGCGCGGCATAAGATCCGCAGCCACACTGGAAGGCGTGAGCAGAGCATCATCGGAGATGGGCAAGCCGACGGCGCGCAGTTTCGGAGCTTGTTCTTCCGGTGGGTAATTCGTTCCATTGGTGAGAACAACAAAGGGTACGGCTCGTGCTTTCAATTCGCTGAGTATCTCAACGGCGCCAGGCAGCACTTTATATCCGCTTAGGGAACGGTCGGTCAGAACCAACGTCCCATCGAGGTCGAACACAAAGCCCTCTACATGTCTAAGCCGTCCATCTTTGCATCTGTGGCTGGATCTGGTTTTCATGCTCTCGCTGTGCGCCGCTGTGGCGCGCTTTTCAACTCCAGTTTGAATCCGGGCTTTTCCACCGTGAGGCGGGCGACATCGCGGCGCGCAGCAAGCCGGCGTAGTAACTGAATCACCGGCGCGACGTCCGGATTGTAAGTCCGGGCTGCGGCACCCGCAGCTTTCATAGCATCAACTTGTTCGGCGGGCATGGTTGCACGCAGCAGGAATTCTTCATCACTGAGTTCCGGTCCAATTCGTCTGCGCAACTCGGCGAGAGGCGGCATTCCAGCCTCTCGGCGAAGCTCGCGCGTTCGGGGCAAGGAATCGATACGTTCCATCACTTCCGGGGCAATCGGCAGATTGGGTTTTCCGAACCGACCGAGGGCATAACGGATCACCTCATCTGGCACAATCGCATAGCGCTCGTGGCGAGTGATGTTCATTACGGCCTGGGTTAGCAGCATTTGCGAGAAGGGAGTCATCACTATCGGCCAACCCAATTCTTGCCGCACGCGGCCTAATTCTTCAGTGACCGCGCCTTCCAGGTTGCTGAGGCCGCTTTCGGCAAGGTGCCGCCGCATCGTGCCGGTCATCCCACCTGGCAATTGGTGATGGAAGTATGCGGCATCGAAAGGTTGTGGACGGCCGACTGGAAGTCCTTCCGCCTCAGCCATGCGAGTGAAATAGCGGCTGACTTCAGCTAATGCCTGATTGTCGATATCAATTTCGTGGCCGAGTTCACGAAGATTGGCCACAACCCGTTCGGCCGGCGGATTCGATATCCCGTCGCTCGCAGCCCCCGAGGCACACTGCACCGTGCTTATACCCCACCCCGGAGCGTCCATATAGACCAACTCGCCAAGTCCGATAGTGCAATGGGAATGGAGTTCCAAAGGCTTGTCACCAATCACCGCTTTCACCGCAGGAATCAGCGTGCGGGCGCGCAGCGGCGTCAGCAGACCGCCTGGGTCTTTGATGTAAATGGCGTCAATATCCGGGCTGGCGGCAAGTCTGCGGGCACGTTCAACGTAGCGGACATCATCATCGATTGGAGTGATCGTAAACACCAAAGCGGCCACGACGTACTCGCCACCAACCTGCTTGATCGTGCGCGCGCAGGCGATGTTGGAATCGGCATTATTCATCGGATCAGCCAGCGCAAAGCGGCGGATGCCGTTTCTCACCAGGGTCGCGAAGGCCAGCTTCATAAATTCCGGACTGGCCGTCTCCCAGGAAATGAAGCGGAAGCCGGTCGAGAGAAATTGCAGGGGCGTATCCGGAGTGGCTTTGGCCATGAGCCGAATCCGCTCCCATGGGTCTTCCCTTTTGTAGCGGACAGCGACCCCCATGTGCGTCGAAGTAGTAAAGTCGATCGCCTTGAAACCGACGCGGTCCATAACCGGGGCGATTGTGAGAGTTTTCGCAGTGTCGATGCCGAGCGCCGCCCAAAGGCTCTGGTTCCCATCTCGGAGCGAGGTCTCGACGATCTGAATATTCGCCACAGTTCACGCCTCTGCACGCACACGCATCAGAACTTCGTCATACTCGACTGCCGCCCCGTTTTTTACCAATATCTCAACCACTTCGCCTTTCACGCCCGCGCGGACTGTGTGCATGAGTTTCATGACTTCGATGATTCCCACCATTGTTTCCTCGACGACTTTGGATCCCAACTCTACAAACGGAGGCTCGCCCGGTTTGGGCGCGGCGTAAAACACTCCGAGCAGTGGGGCAGTGATTTCAAGCAATCCCGGTTCGGAGGGTGGCTTTACTCGCGGCTGCAGCGGTGAACTTGGCGGCGCGGTTGATGTTGGGATCTCGTTTGCTCCCGGAGCGCGATCGGGAACTTGTGGGAGCGCAGATTCGCGCTGCAGCTTCAGTTTGACGCCATCCATTTCGAGCGATAATTCGTCGAAGCTCGATTCCTCGAGGATGCGCAAGATCTCGGCCACATCTTTGGCCGTGAGGGTCAACGCCGGCCTCCAAAGATGTTCATCACGTGCTGAAGAGCGTTCTCGGCGGGTTTGGCAATCGGGGCGTGGTCTTTGCCGGACCACACGGTCTCGGGGCGGCTCTGTAACAAAAAAATTTCGCCGGCGTGATCGATCGCCCACTCGATGTCCTGCGGTTTTCCGTAGTGGCGTTCCATTTTGCGCCCGATTTCGGCCAAAGCTTCGATCTCCCCATCGCTGATCGACGGCGCACGGCGAAGTACTTCAGGCGTTTCAATTTGCTTGATCCCGCCGCTCTCGGCCGGCACGTCACGCCGTCGTTTGTCGGAGATATCGCGAACTGAAATTTGACCGGTAATTTTGCCGATCACGAAGTGATCCGGTGTTACCTCGCCACTGACAACCGCGGAGCCCAGACCCCATGCCGACTCGATGGTGATCACAGATCGATCGCCAGTCAGCGGGCTGCGTGTGAACATCACTCCCGCCGAGCGCGCATCCACCATCTTTTGCACGACGACCGCAATCGCTATTCCGTTTTCGCAGACCTGATCCTTTCGCCGGTAAGAGATCGAAGGAACGGAATAAAGACTGGCCCAGCACGAGCGCACGTGTTTCAGAACAGCTTCGGCGCCCGTTACCCATAGATATGTGTCCTGCAAGCCGGCGAAGCTGGCCTGGTCTGAGTCCTCCGCAGTCGCCGAAGAGCGCACGGCCAATGGATGATTAGGCTGTGCGTCGCACAGTTCCGCATGTGCCGCCGTGATATCGGCGCAGACGTCCGCTGGCAAAGGCGCGCCCTTGATGCGCGCGCGAACTTCCTCGGAAAGCCGCCGGATTCCTTTCAGATCATGTAAGTTCAGCTCGTTCACACGTGGGCGGATCGGGCTTTCCTTTTCCAATTCGGCTAAAGCGCGTTCAAATCCCCGGGTGGTTACGACAAAGCCGGCTGGCACGGCGACACCTGCGCGCGTCGACTCGCCCAGCGAACCGCCCTTGCCCCCTACCGCGAGCCGATCGGAAAGAGTAATGTCGGCGAACCAACGGACGTTTTCGGTGGAATGCATTGTTCTGTGCAGTTGTCGCTGTGAGATTGTGGCTGTTCAACAGCGTCTGCTCAAATAAAGAGTTCCTTATTGATCGGAATGCCATGGTCACGGCAATAACTCTCGTAATGATTGATGAACCAAAAGACATCGACCGTTTCCACGAAATTTCCTTTGTCGTCGTAAAACTCGAGCGGTCCCTGGAGCCAGCCAAACAATTTCACACCGCTGGGATTGTCGCTCACCAAGGTGTGAACGAGACCAGGGGTTTCGTAAATGAAGCTACCCGGCCCGGCCACCCAATTGTATTCGAGATAACGGGCGTTCCCCTCCAGACAGACCATGACGACTGTCCCACGGTGCCTGTGCGTGCCAATGACGCCGGCAGACTTTATCCACAGGATGTTGCTGAAAATATTGTGGCGAGTATCGAAAAGCAAATGTCGGATGGCCGCGTTGGGACCGAATGGCACCCAGGGGCTTTCCTTTTCCGATGGACCGACAAACGTGCCCGGTATGCCGTGCCGTTTGATCACTTCCGCATAAGCTTCCGGGATGTCCACAATTTTGTACGCGGTCGACGGCGGAGCCGTCATTCGTGTGGTAGTCGACGTAGTCATAATCTGCCTCCCTGTGCGACTTTGTGTCGTCTGTGTTGAAACAACCACAGAGGACACAGAGCTTCACCGAGCGACTACCCTAGAATCATCACCACGCCCCTGCCGCCATCGACGCGAATGCGCTGGCCGTCTTTGATTCTCTGCGTAGCTGTGCCGGTTCCTACAACTGCCGGCAAGCCAAACTCGCGCGCAACGATCGCTGCGTGGCTCATCGAGCCGCCGATGTCGGAGACAGCTGCGGCAATCTTCTGAAAAACCGGCGCCCAACTCGGATTGGTAACGTGGCAAACCAGAATGTCGCCGTGACGCAGGCGGTCTATTTCGTCCACCGACATCACGACCCGGGCGATGCCCTCGACTACGCCGCTGGAAGCGGCGAATCCCTTGATCTCATGGGAATCCGGCTTCTCGCCGGCGGCCAGCCAAGAATCCAGGTTCTCGCGTGTAATGCCCCATAACATGACGATGGCGGGATCGTCAATAATCTCGGGCACGGGTCCCAGCGCCGGCGGAGTTTCGTGCCTCGACCATTCGGCAATCGCTGCTTTGCGCTCATTCACAATGGGCGTCCAGCGGGCGGGACCGCGCGGCATAGACCCATTCGACCACGAGGTCATGAGATCGATAATCGCCGCCTCGACTTCATAGTGGGTCAGCTGAAAGATGTCCTCGGCATTGGAGAAGAAGCCATGCTCGGCCAATAGCGCCCCAAATTCGCGAATCTTGTTAAAGAACAGATTTGTATACCAATGCTCGCAGTAGAATTTGTGACCTTCGACGTAAGGAAACACGCGGTGAGTGAGCTGAATCATCTGGTCATAGGCCGCGCGCTCTTCCTCGCCATTGAGTAGTTCGCGGTAATCGTTGATGAGCCGTTGGCGTTCCGCCATCAGTTTATCGATCGGCCGTTCGATGGGCTCGCCGGCTTTCACGTTGGCGATGTACCCGGGCAAAGAGGCAAAGGGCATCGAGAGATCGTCATTCCAGGAGCGATGGTAATGGTAGAAGCCGTCGCCAACATTGATGTTGAACCATGGGTCGCGCGAAGCCGCCAATTCTTCGAGCCACTTCCTGCCAGGTTCGGACCGCTCCATAGATCGGATAACGTCGGTGGGAATAGCGCCCTCGCGGAAAAGATTATCCACACCTAACTCAATGGCGCGTTTGGCAAGACGCCGAAGCTCATCGTCCGGACGGAAAATCTCCGCTTCCATGCCCGCCACCATGCGGGCCACTGTCTGATCGCTGATTTCCGGGAACGCCTTCTTACAAAAATCGAAGAAGGTGAGATAGGCGCCATAACCGAGCAGCAGAAACTCGAAGTGATGGTGCCACATGCGGAAGTAGCCCTCGAGGGTCTTCTGGTAGATATCGAGAAGGTAGTGGTTGGAAGCGATACCTCTCCCGGCGCGGACGTGCTCCAGGGGCTCAAACTCGGGGATCGCCAGCTTCGGCAGGACCTCGGCTTGCCGGATCAGAGCCAGCATCTTGTTTTTCCATTGTGCGAATAATTCTTCCCAGTGTTCGTAGTAATAGAAGGCGCGTTGCTGGAACTCCTTGGTGCGCCGGACAATTTCGGCAGGATCACTAACGGCGTTTCCTCCAATGTATATGCGCCCGTTGATGATGCGATAGTCGATGCCAAGTGTGGTCGGCAAACTGTGCACTCGGGTGTTGGCCGCGCCAAGTGCGCAATATGCGGCTTCCGCAGTGGTAACGTCGAAGGCGCTCATCGGCTCCGGAAAATGCATGGAGTTGTAAAACCAGAAGCGCTCGTCATCTTCCTTGGAAAACTGCATGTAATAGGGATAGGCGGCTTGCGCCGTTTCCGTGCCTGGAATTACCTTCAACGAACTGGGAAGCGGAAAGCACCTCGTGTTGACGATTGCGCTCATGCGTACCTTCTAATCAACGGCTTCGTTTCGCGCCGAGATTATACCCCGGGGCACAACACCCTCTGCACAGAGGGGATGCACGATTGATTGCGCCGCGGAGCCCTACCGTCCAGACTGTCTCCGCCCGTTTCGTGACACAGCGATCCCCCGATCAAGAGGCGCGCGGCTTTCGTCATTGTTCAAGTGGACGAATTTCCTCAGGAGTTGCATAAAAATCTTTTGCTCTTCCTTATTCAGTGCCTGAACTAGGCGGCTGGCGAGAACGGCACTGCGCGGAACAAGCTTCTTAAGAAGCGATGTCCCTTTCGGCGTTAGATGCAGCAAGCGGAAGCGCTTACTCCTCGTCGCCATCATCCGGCGGACAAGCCCCCTCTCTTCCAGCCGCACCGCAAGATCGGCCGCGGTGGAAGTATCGAGGGCACAAAATTTTGCCAGCGTTACTTGATCGATCCCCGGATGCTCCTGCAGAACACGCAGCACACAGTATTGGATAGGAGTTACGCCATTGCCCATCGTCGAGTGAAACAACGAAACCGCAATCTGCTGGGCGCGCCGAATTAAGTGGCCCGGTTCGTCGTACACTTCGCCAACGGCCCCGTCATTGCGGATCTTCTGCATGGATGGTTTCGCAGTAATTTTGGCCAGAAGGCTCATGCTTGCCCTATTGTAAGACGAAGATGTCAGGTCTTTCACCGCTTGCGGCGCAGGATTTGATCCAGTAAGCTCGTCCCATTGAGTACACTGAATCATAGTACGAGTTTTGACCATCTCCCACATCGGCCGGTGCGTTTCTTCTCTCCCGAAGTTGAGTTGACTCACCGCGCAGACGGCAGTTTGCTAATGCGCTCCCTTGAGCCGCTGGGGGAGTATGACTCTCGCGTAGGAGACTGGCTGGACCGCTGGGCGGGGGAAGCGCCAGATCGCATCTTCATTGTCGAGCAAAGCCCAACCGGAGAGCGAAGCATCTGTTACCGGGAAGCTCGTAATTCAGTGCTGCTGCTGGCGGAAGGATTGCTCAATTACGGACTGGGTCCGGAGCGGCCCCTCGCCATTCTCGCCGAAAACGGGATCGACCATGCTCTGATCATGTTGGCGGCGGTTTACGTGGGCATTCCGATTGCTCCCATCGCCCCAGCTTATGCCCTTCAATCCACCGATTATGCAAAGCTGTCTCATGCTTTTAAGTTACTGACTCCCGGGATGGTCGTGGTCAACGATGCCGAGGTTTATCGTAAACCGATCGAACACGCGCTTAAAGCCGATATTCCCCTGATCGCTCTTCGCAATGCGTCGGCCACCGGGAAATGGCGTGATCTTGCCTCGCTCAAGGGCGATGGCAGTGATCACGACAAAGTGCAGGCGGCGGCGGCGCGGGTTGATCGGACGACCATCGCCAAGTTTCTGTTTACGTCCGGCTCGACCGGCATGCCAAAAGTCGTCATCAACACTCATGGCATGATCTGCAGCAATTCCCAGATGAAGCGGCAGGTCGCACCGTGCCTGGAAGAAGAACCGCCGGTAATGGTGGATTGGGCTCCGTGGAACCATACCGCGGGCAGCAACAGCAATTTCAGTATCATCCTTCATAACGGCGGAACGCTGTATATCGATCCGGGAAAGCCGACTCCGGCAAGGTTTGGCGCAAGCCTGGAATTGCTGCGCAAGGTCTCGCCTACCATTTACTTCAATGTGCCCCGCGGCTACGACTTGTTGCTTCCTCACCTGGAAGCTGACCACGCGTTTCGCGAGCACTTTTTTCGACGGCTGAAGTTTCTCTGGTACGCAGCCGCATCTATGCAACCGACGACCTGGTTCGAGTTGGAACGGCTTGCTGTGGAAACGCTTGGGCACAGAATTCTTACAGTGAGCGGTCTGGGTATGACCGAGACCGCGCCCATTGCGCTCTTCGGCAACGCCAAGGCTAGCGGCCCAGGAGTGGTCGGCATACCGGTCGCGGGTGTCGAGTTGAAGCTGATCCCGAATGACGATAGCTACGAAGTGCGATATCGCGGCTCCAACGTAACGCCGGGCTACTGGCGCGATCCTGTGGCGACCGCAGCCGCGTTTGATGAAGAAGGCTTCTTAATCTCCGGCGATCTGCTGAGTTTTATTGATCCGGAACGGCCACAAGCGGGTCTGCGTTTCGATGGCAGGATGAACGAAGTTTTCAAGCTCGACACGGGCACCAAGGTGAGCGCCGGCAAATTACGCCTGGACGCACTGGATATATTGCGCCCCTTGGCCCAGGAAGTTGTGGTCGCAGGCACCGACAGAAAAGACGTGCGCATTCTCATTTTCCCGGACTGGGAGGCGTGCGCTGCCAGCGTTGGTTTGGATAGGGCGGCTAAGCCCGCACACATCGCCTCTAACCCAACTCTCCGGGCGATGTTCCACGAACGCCTCGCCAAGCTTTACGCTGCCGGAACCGGCAGCTCCAACCGCATCGTGGCTGGTCTGCTCGTGGAAGTCCCGCCATCGAGCGCGGCGGGCGAGTTGACGGACAAGGGCACGGTGAACGGTCGCGCCTTGCAGCGGAACCACCCCGAACTGCTCGACGCGTTATTTGGAGATACCGATGAACAAGTGCTGCGAGTGGAACGAAAGTAGCTGGCGCAGTTTGACTTCAGCGGTGTCATTCCCGAAGACCCGCGTTTTCACCACCGGGGCGAGGGATCTCGAGTGCACTGCAATCTAGCGCGCTGGGGCGGTCTTGTCCCAATCTTCAAAGCTTGATCCGTCAGCAGCCATCCGTTCGATCAACGTGGCCGGACGCCAATAATGGCCGAGCGTTTCATGGTAGTGGCGAATGCGTTCCAACACGTGGGCAACTCCCAGAGTATCGGCGTGAAACATCGGTCCGCCCAGGTGGCGTGGAAATCCGTAACCACTTGTCCAAACCACGTCAATATCGGCAGCACGCGCCGCGATGCTTTCTTCGAGAACCATGGCGCCGACATTGATCAACGACAAAATGCATCGCTCAACGATCTCTTGATCGTTGATCTCACGCCGCTTTATGCCTCTCTCCGCAGCAAGCGTCTCGATCAGGCTGATCACATCGGGGTCTGGCACAACCTCACGGCTGCCGCTCTCATAACGATAGAAACCGCGGCCGGTCTTCTGTCCGAGTCGGCCCATTTCTGTTAATCGATCGGCGACGACGAAGTACGGGTCGGGGCGGCTTTCCCGCTTGACAAGCTGGATGCGCGCCTTGGTGCCGACATCGTTGCCTCCTAAGTCGCTTACGCGCTGCGGTCCCATCGCAAAGCCGAAGTTTTCGAGCGCATTATCGACCTGCGCAGGTGTTGCTCCCTCCAGCAGCAGCTGCTCGGCTTCTCGCCAGTAACCGTCCAGCATCATCCGATTTCCGATGAAACCAAAGCCGTCACCCGCGACAACCGCAACCTTTTTGAGCAGCTTGGCTACGCGAAGTGCTGTTGACAAACTTTCGCGCGAGGTACGATCAGCGCGCACAATCTCCAAAAGCTTCGACGCTTGTGCGGGAACGAAAAAATGCAGTCCCAGCACGCGCTCCGGATGCGCAGTGGCGCGGGCCAGTTCGGTCACGGAGAGAGTGGACGTGTTGGTGGCGATGAGACGCGGTGCAGGAATCACAGGGTCGAGCTTCGACAGTATGTCTTTTTTTAACTCCATGTCTTCGAACACAGCTTCGATGATTAGATCGGCATGGGCCATGTCGGCCAAGGCGGAACAGCTTGTAATGCGCCGAATTCGTTCGTCGGCCAGGCTCTGCGTGATGCGGCCGCGCTTGACGCTGAACGCGTAGGTCGATTGAACGGACTCACGGCAGCGAATAAGGGCAGCAGGATCGTTATCGTTGACCAAGACTTCCAGGCCGGCATCCGCGAAAGTCATGGCGATGCCGCTACCCATGGTGCCGGCGCCAATAATCGCCACCCGCCGGATGGCAGGCGACTGCGCTTGTCTGACGTTGGCAGAAGAGGCTCCAGGTAATTTCCCGGACTCGCGCTCTGAGAAGAATACGTGCCGAAGGGCCAGGCTCTCGCGCGAAGCCAGGGACTTTTGTGCGAGAGCCGCTTCAATGGCGATGCCTTCCGAAAACGGCAGCCTGGAAGCTCTGATTGCTTCGATTACCAGATCTTGCGTATTGCGTCCCTTCAGAGCGCGAGCATGGCGAAGCAATGCAGCTGCAAATTCAGCCTGATCAAACGCATCGACAACAGTGCGCTTACTGGTTGGTCGCGGGCCGGCCTTCTCTGCCACGAGACGATTGCAAAAATCGAGCGCGGCCTCGCGTAAATCGCCTGCCGCAACCTCATCCACGAGACCGTTGGTTTTGGCATCAGGCCCGGAAATCGGCGTGCCGGAGAGAATCATATCCAACGCCGCCCGTGCCCCGATCAGCCTTGGCAGGCGTTGCGTTCCACCGGCACCAGGAATGATTCCCAGCATGATCTCTGGCATTCCGAGTTTTGCGTTTTTATGCGTGACGCGATAATGACAGGCCATTGCCAGTTCCAGTCCTCCGCCCACAGCCAGTCCGTGTATTGCGGCCACCACAGGCAAAGGACAGGACTCAATCTTCGTGTGCATTTGCTGGAACGAAGGCTCGCCTTGCGAGTGATCGAACTCAGTGATATCGGCGCCAGCGCTGAACATCTCGCCGCACGACACGATCAGCAGCACCTTGGTCTCAGGATTACTTTCTGCGCGCACGATCGCATCGATGAGGCCCCGTCTCACAGAATGGCCGATCGCGTTGACCGGAGGATGGTCAATGCAAATCAGCCCTATAGGCCCGAGCACATCGAATGTAACACTTCCTGTGGTGGCTTTATGCTCGTTCATTGTTCCAGCATATGACAAACTGCTTTGATGTTCCGTATACTGAACGTCGCGTTGCCTAGATTCTTGCGTGTTGGACTGGGAAGTGGGGTGCTGAGATGGCGAAGAGTTTGGAGGATTTGCTTCAGACTGCGGGAAATCCGGTCCAGATGCTGCGAAATTCGCCGATTGGCGCTTACGTCTATCCGGTCGTTCCCTACGAATACTCCAATTGGCGCGACGAACAACGCGCCTGGCGCGAAACCGCAGTTCTGTTCGACCAGTCCCACCACATGGCGAACATCTACGTGGAAGGCCGCGATGCACTGCGGATGTTTTCTCATCTTGCAACCAACAGTTTTGCAAACTTCCCCGTCAATCGGGCTAAACAATTTGCCCCCTGCAGCTATGATGGCTTTGTCATCGGTGACGGGATTCTCTTTCATCTGGAAGAAAACCGGCTGGTTTTCGTAGGACGCGCCCCAGCCGCAAGCTGGGTTGAGTTTCACGCCCAAACCGGCAGTTATGACGTGAAAGTCGAGAAGGACGACAGGTCCCCTTCCAATCCCAAAGGCAAAGCTGTTGTGCGCACTTGTTACCGCTACCAGATTCAAGGCCCCAACGCACCGCAGATTCTGCAAAAGTTGAACGGCGGGCCGGTTCCGGAGATCAAGTTCTTCCACATGGGTGCGATCAACATCTCCGGGCACAAAGTCCGCGCGCTGCGTCACGGCATGGCTGGCGCACCCGGGCTCGAGATATGGGGGCCATACGAGGAACGCGAAGAAATTCGGGCGGCGATTGCGGATGCGGGCAGGGATTTTGGCCTTCGCGAGGTCGGGGCCAGAGCTTACGCCACCAACACACTGGAATCGGGATGGATTCCCTCTCCGCTCCCAGCGGTGTACACGGGAGAAAGAATGAAAGCCTATAGACAGTGGCTGCCCGCCACCAGTTATGAAGGAACGGGTTCCATCGGCGGCAGTTTCGACTCCGGTGACATAGCAGACTATTACATGTCGCCCTACGCGCTGGGTTACGGGCCATTCGTCAAATTCGATCACGACTTCATCGGCAGAGAAGCGCTCGAGAAAATGTCCGGCAGGCCCCAGAGAAAAAAGGTAACCTTCGCCTGGAATGCCGAGGATGTCCTAAGAGTTTTTGCTTCGATGTTTGAAGAAGGCGAGATTTACAAATATATCGATCTGCCGCTCTCGAATTACACTTCCGCCTCGTATGACAAGATACTCTTAGGAGGAAAAACGGTCGGCTTCTCCATGTTCGCGGGTTACAGCTATAACGAACGCTCGATGCTCTCTCTGGGCATTGTTGATCCCCACATCGAGATCGGGACCGAGGTCAGACTTGTGTGGGGTGAGTCCGGAGGCGGTACGAAGAAGACAACGGTCGAGCGGCATAAACAAACAGAGATTCGAGCCATCGTCAGCCCGGCACCTTATTCCAAGGTCGCGCGCGAGACGTATGCCAAGGGATGGCGCACCGCTCAAGTGTGACCCGAGTCTGTCAACGAGCGCTCAGCATCAATCCAATCCATCGTTTTCTTGAAGCCGCCAAAAACGTAGAAGTGCAGGCCGGCGATGCCGATCAGCTTGCAATCGCCATCCGCCATCGAAGCGGCAAGTTCCCTGATGATGGGCTCGGGACCTCGTTCCGTCAGAATCCTTGCAAAGGATGGGTTTTCTTTCAAAACATGCAGCGAGTTGCCGACTCCGCAGCGCACAGAATAACGCATAAGTGTCAAGAAGCTGGCAGGGCCGGCCAAACCGACTCGTATCGGAACGTCGATGCCGCGGGCACGAACTGCCCGCGCCCACGCGATCACGGGTTGAGCTTTGAAAGCGAATTGCGTAACGATCGAAAGTTGCAGCCCCTCGTTGCGCCCAAAGTTGACTTTTGCCTGGAGCGCTTCGTTCAGCATTTTCTCAGGGATATGAGGGTTGCCCTCCGGGAAACCGCCGACAGCGAAGCGGGTGATGCCGGCTCTCTGAAATACGCCGGTTTGCATAATTGCCAAACTGCTGTCGTATGGTCCTGCCGGTGTGGCGCGGTCTCCGCCAATGATCAGAATGCGATCCACACCTGCGTCCTTCAGTCGTTCTGCAAAATGCCGGAGTTGCGCCTCATTCTCTAGATGACGCGCACCCACATGCGGCATGGGGATGTGGCCCGCGCGCTTCAAACTTGCGGCGGGCACGATCATATCCATCGGATTGGAGCCGGGAATCCAGGCTAGCGAGACTTCCGTTCCGTGATCTAAGCGCTCGGCTGCTGCATGAAGGGTTTTCAAGTCGCCCGGATTCAACTCAATCGAGAAGCCTCGCAAAAGCTCGACGACGCCGCGGGAATCGGTTGCAGCATGCATAGCAGATAAGGTCAGTATTCAGTATACTGAATGTCGATCCATTGGCGCACGGTTACCGGAGACTTGTCAATCGCAATGTATACATAGGTCTGGGCATCTTTCCTGCGGGGAATCCGATAAAGGAAGCGGTGGATGCTTTTCTATTTGACGAGTTGTTCGTGAAGCATTGTGTGACAAGTTGTTTGCGATGGGCGCTATAGTGAGTGTGCTCGTGCGCGAATGAACTGTGGCCGGTTGCAACTGGCGGGCCGGCGAGAGAGGAACATGTCCCGCTCGCGAAGGTGAATTGTGGAAAACGAGCCGATAATGGATATCGCTCATCTCGGCCACTTGGAGCTGCTTACTCCTAAGCCGGCAGAAAGCCTGCGCTTTTTCGTTCAGGTTATGGGAATGACCGAGACCGGCCGGAAAGGCGACTCCGTTTACTTGCATGCCTACGATGACTACGAGCGCCATTCTCTGAAGCTGACGGCATCCAAACTCCCCGGACTGGGACACGTAGCTTACCGCACACGAAGCCCGCAAGCTCTTGAGCGGCGAGTGACGGCGCTTAAAGGATCGGGCTTCGATATCGGCTGGACGGACGGAGACCTGGCACATGGCCCGGCCTTTCTCTGCCAAGATCCGGACGGACACAAGATCGAGATTTACTATGAAACCCAGTGGTATGAGGCGCCCCCTGAGTTGCGGCCTGCGCTCAAGAACCAGGCACAGAAATTTCCCGCGCGCGGCATCAACGTGCGTCGCCTCGACCACTGGAACGGGCTCGCGGCTGACATCAAAGCAAATCGCGAGTTCTTCGAGGAATATTTTGGCTTTCGTCTCACCGAACAAATTGTCATGGACGACGGCTCCGAAGCAGGCATGTGGATGACGTGCACGAACAAGAGCTACGATTTCGCCTACACGCGCGATCATACCGGCTCAAGGGGCCGCTTTCACCACATCACTTATGCCGTCAATAGTCGTGAAGAAGTTTTGCTTGCGGCGGACATCTGTTTGGAAAATGGAGTTTTTATTGAAACCGGCCCTCATAAACACGCCATCCAGCAAACCTTCTTCTTATATGTATACGAGCCGGGAGGCAACCGAGTTGAGGTTGCCAACGCCGGGGCGCGATTGATTTTGGCGCCGGACTGGAAGCCGATCCGCTGGTGTGAAGCCGAACGCAAGAAAGGACAGGCCTGGGGACTGAAAACGATTGAATCGTTCCATACCTACGGAACGCCTCCGGTGGAGTGCGTAACAAAGAAACAGTAGCAAGTCGGATACCAAGCATAATGAACAGCAGACGCACAGCCTTAGTTGTTAGTGCCCATTCGGCGGACTTTGTGTGGCGGGCGGGTGGGGCAATCGCCCTGTACTCTGGGCGCGGCTGGGAGGTCACGGTTGTTTGTCTGTCATTCGGAGAACGCGGCGAGTCCGCCAAACTATGGCGTGAGCCGGGTATGACGATGGAGAAAGTCAAAAGCAACAGGAGAGATGAGGCGATGTATGCGGCGGAAATTCTCGGGGCCAAAGTGATTTTCTTTGATGTTGGCGACTATCCCATGAGAATTCCGGACAGTATCCTCTACGAACTGGCTTCGCTTTACCGAAAGATTCGGCCGGAGTTTGTCCTTACCCACTCGCTCAACGATCCTTATAATTTCGATCATCCGCTTGTCTCTCATGCCGCGCAGGAAGCGCGCATCGTAGCGCAGGCTCTTGGGCACGAGCCAGGCGCTCCGGTCATCGGCGCGCCTCCGGTATTTCTGTTCGAGCCGCACCAGCCGGAACAATGCGAATTCAAGCCGCACCTGTTGCTCGATATCACCTCAGTTTGGCCAAAAAAATATGAGGCCTTCAAAGCCATGAATGCCCAGGAGCATCTCTGGCATTACTACGAGCGGGTGGCGTTACAGCGAGGTATGCAGGCTTCGCGCAATTCCAATAAGACCATCAAATATGGAGAAGCCTACCAGCGCGTCTTTCCGCAGGTTACGGAGGAGCTGGCATGAACGAACCTGTTGTGGTTCGCAACGTGGAGCAGCCCCCCACTGAAGCCGTCGCCGCTCTCGAGAAATTCGGTGTGACCACGGTCCACGAAGCGCAAGGCCGCTGCGGCTTGCTTGCCTCCTACGTGCGTCCGATTTTTTCCGGCTCTTGCATTGCCGGGCCTGCTGTGACCGTGTCGCTTCCTCCCGGCGACAACCTGATGATCCACGTTGCTGTCGAAGTGTGCCGCCCGGGAAATATTCTGGTCGTGGCTCCGACTTCGCCCTGCACGGACGGTTATTTCGGTGAGTTGCTCGCGACGTCGCTGCGTGCTCACGGTGTAAAGGGGCTCGTAATTGACGCGGGTTGCCGTGATATTCGTCCTCTGACAGAAATGAAATTTCCTGTCTGGAGCCGTGCCATCCATTCGCAAGGAACCGTCAAGAGCACACTGGGATCGGTAAACATTCCGGTCGTATGCGCGGGGGCGTTAGTGGAAGCCGGCGATGTGATGGTCGCGGATGATGATGGAGTCGTCGTGGTCAGGCGCACCGCCGCACTTGATGTGGCCGCCGCAGCGGAACAGCGGACTCGCAAGGAAAATGCGACTCGTGAGCGGCTGGCGAGTGGGGAACTCGGGCTTGATATCTACGGCCTGCGCAAAAAGCTCAATGAACTGGGCCTGAAATATATCTGAATACTTTTTTCTGCAATGTCGCAAATGTCGCAAACCGGCATCCCTTGCACGCTGATGCGTGGTGGCACGTCCAAAGGGCCTTTTTTCCTTGCCAGCGATTTGCCTGACGATATGGCGACACGCGATCGAGTCTTACTGGCTGCCATGGGCTCGCCGGATGTCAGACAGATTGATGGTGTAGGCGGCGCCGATCCCCTTACGAGCAAGGTGGCGATCGTATCCCGTTCTTCGCGCCCGGGAATTGATGTCGACTATCTATTTGCTCAGGTTTCGGTGGATCGGCCGCGCGTCGATGTGACTCCAACCTGCGGAAACATGCTGGCAGGCGTCGGTCCCTTCGCGGTCGAACGTGGCCTGGTTCGAGCGAAAAACCCAAGCACACCGGTGACGATTTATCTGGTGAACACGGGAACTGTGGCTGTCGCCCATGTTCCCACTCCGGGCGGCAAAGTAACATACGTTGGCGAATCATCGATTGCAGGAGTTCCGGGCACCGCGGCCGCGATCCGCATCGACTTCCGCGATACAGCGGGTGCGGTTTGCGGGGCTCTATTGCCCACAGGAAACACGCTTGACCAGATCGACGGCCTCGACGCAACCCTGATCGACAACGGCATGCCGATGGTTGTACTGCGTGCTTCGGATTTAGGCAAGTCTGGATACGAACTTCCTGCCGAGCTGAACTCCGATCAGAAACTCAAAGCGCGCCTGGAAGCAATTCGAATTTTTGCCGGAGAGCGCATGGGCTTGGGCAATGTGCGTTCAAAGGTAGTTCCGAAGATGGCCCTGATCGCACCACCGCAATCTGGCGGGCATGTCATGACGCGCACCTTCATTCCGCACAAATGTCACCCCGCTATCGGAGTCTTAATGGCAGTAACCGTGGGCACAGCGTGCATTCTTCCCGGCTCGGTTGCGCGTAACATTGTGCGCCCGCAAGACGGAGCAATCCAACGGCTCTCGATTGAGCATCCCACTGGCGAGTTTTCGGTTGAATTTCAGCTGGAGCACAGCGTGGGCGAGTTGAAGGTGATGCGTTCCAGCCTGGTGCGAACTGCCCGTGCGCTTTTTCGGGGCGAGTTGCTCGTGCCAGCCAGTGTGTGGGAGGGGAAGAGTCGCGCCACGTCCGCAGATGTTTCGCGAACTATGGAACATGCATAGCGGACGATCCATTCAGCGCGTAGCGATTGTTGGCTTCGGTGAAGCGGGAGGTATTTTCGCTCACGATCTGGCCAAGCGGGGAATGAACGTCGAGGTCTTTGACATTCTGTTCAACTCGCATCGACGGCGACAGCCAATGTTGAGAAAGGCTAAAGCCTGCGGGGTCAAAGCCGCGCGCAGCCTGAAAGATTGTTTGCCCGAAGCCGAACTGGTTATCTCCGCGGTTACGGCTTCATCAGCCTTGGGCGTCGCGAAAGCAGCCGGACTAATCCTGCATGAGCGACAGCTTTTTCTGGATATCAATTCGGTTTCGCCGGCAAGCAAGCGCAAGGCCGCCAGATATGTCGAATGCCGAGGAGCGCGATTTGTCGAGGCGGCTGTGATGTCTGCGGTCCCCAAACAACGGTTGCAGGTTCCCATGCTGCTTGGCGGCCTGCAAGCTTCCGAAGTCGCCGAACGCCTCCGAAATATTGGAATGAACGCCACGCCACTAAGTGATCACCTCGGCGTCGCTTCCGCAGTCAAGATGTGCCGGAGCGTCATTATCAAAGGCCTGGAGGCGCTGGCCATCGAATCTTTGTTCGCAGCCCGCATGTATGGAGCAGACGACAAGGTACTGAAATCCTTGGCCGCGAGTTTCCCGAGCATGGGCTGGGAGGATCATCTGCCGGATTACTTGATTAGCCGCGTCGCCGAGCATGGCCATCGACGAGGGATGGAAATGCGCGAGGTCGCGCGGACACTAAAGCAGGTTGGCATTGAACCTGTGATGGCGCTGGCGACCGTTCGACGCCAGGAGCAACTTGTTTGCGAAATGGCCAAACGGAGAGTTGAGTTCGCTTCAGCCAGGCAATTCTCCTGGCGATCCATGAGTGATGCGCTGCTCCCTGCCCGACGCCGCGCTGTATCTAGCAAGTGAAACTCAGTACTGCGTTTTCGTGTTTAGCGATCCAAAACCGAGCTTTCCGTAGTTCCCGCCGCGGACCGCAAACCACCACGTGAAAAATTGATGCTTGTCTTTGACAGATTCGCGTGCTCAATCATGAGGGCGGCCACGCGGGAGCTCTCGCCATTTTCCAGCGCCTGGACGATGTTGTGATGCTGTCGATGCCCGTAGAGCAGATGGTCGTACATGCGCGGCAGGTCAATTTTGTCGAATGCAATGGCGTGCGCTGCAGCGAACGGTATTCGCCCGTTACGCTCGACCGCCTCGGCGACCACTTTGCTTCCAGCTCCTTCCACAATCAGCGAATGGAATTGCTTATTCATGTCGGCGTAGCGGCATTCGTCTGCCAGAACCAGCAGTCCTTTGGCGAAGATTTCGTCGCCTTCGCGAAGACATTCGTGTAAAGAGCGGATCAGGCGGCGGGATGGACCTTGTTCCGCCAACATACGAGCTGCCAGCCCTTCGAGCGCGCCCCGGACGTCAATCGCATCCATTATTTCCTGTGGGGTAAATGCCCGCACCACAAAACCGCGAGTATCGAGCTGAGTCAGCACTCCTTCCTGCGCGAGAATCGGTAGAGCTTCGCGCACCGGCGTCCGGGAAACTCCCAGCTTGGCCGCAAGTTCGACCTCCCTGACTCGCTTGCCTGGAGGCAGTTCCCCCTGCAGAATCATTTCGCGTATTCTGAAGATTACTCGTGAATTCTTGCCAGCCATTTGTACTCAAATTCGACGCGCCCGCAATTCGAGGCAATTTCGTTGCACATTCTACTACTCCCCTAGCTCCAGGTTTCTAAAAAAGCCTAGGCAGAATGTATACAACATTATGCAAAGTGCATAATCACAACTTGAGGGGTCGAAGCATCGGGCGGGGCAATAGAGCTGACAAAAATTGCTCAAATTCAATACCAGCGCCCATTCTCACTTGAAAACGGCGTTTGCTGATCGCAGCTCCGCCGCCTTGACTGTATACATAGGGGTCGTTGAGAATGCAGGTTGTTTCTCAATCGGTATGCATCTGCGCCTGTGAGGAATGCAGACGCGAACGTGCCTAACTGAACCGACTAACGATCATGAGAACGCCAACGCCGCACAAAAGCCTAGACGATCTGCTCCAAGAAGCCGGAAACCCTGTAACTCTGCTGCGCAACTCGCAGACAGGGCCGTACGTTTATCCGGTAGTTCCCAGCGAATTCTCGAATTGGAGAGACGAGCAGATTGCTTGGCAAAAAACTTGCGTTCTGTACAACCAGTCGTATCACATGACTGATATGTATATAGGGGGCCCGGGTGCACTGAAGTTGCTGTCGCGACTGGGCGTGAACAGTTTCACAGGGTTCAATACGGATAGGGCGAAGCAGTTTGTGGCGTGCGATTATGACGGATATGTGATCGGCGATGTGATTTTGTTCTACCTGGAAAAGGACCTGTTCAACATAGTTGGGCGGCCGTCGGTCCACAACTGGGTTCAATACCAAGCTGAAACCGGTGGCTATGATGTGCAACTCGAACGGGATGAGAGGTCGGTAGCGAGGCCGGGGCCGATCGTGCGAAAGGCCTACCGGTACCAGATTCAAGGCCCCAATGCGATGAAGGTCATCGAAAAAGCTACGGGTAAGCCCGCGCCTGATCTCAAATTCTTTCACATGACTGGCATCGTGATTGCCGGACACACGGTCCGTGCCTTGCGTCATGGAATGGCAGGGCAACCCGGTTTGGAGTTGTTTGGTCCGTGGGATGAAGGCGAAGCGGTCAAAACGGCGATCGTCGCAGCCGGGAGAGAATTTGAGCTTCGGCAGGTCGGAGCAAGGGCCTACTCATCCAACACGCTTGAATCGGGTTGGATTCCGTCGCCCATGCCGGCGATCTACTCCGGCGAAAAGATGAAGCCGTATCGTCAGTGGTTACCGGCCGATGGCTATGAGGCCATGGCCTCACTCGGCGGCAGCTTCTACTCCGATAACATCGAGGATTATTACCTCACTCCTTACGATCTTGGCTATGGGCCAATCATCAATTTCGATCACGATTTTATTGGACGAGAAGCGCTGGAAAAAATGGCCGACAAGCCGCATCGAAAGAAAGTAACGCTGGCCCTCGATAGTGTCGACGTCACGCACGCCATCAGCACCATGTTTGAGAAGAAAAACCGAGCGAAATATTTCGATTTTCCCTCTGCTGTGTACTCCACTTTGCCGTATGACAAGGTAATGCGAGATGGAAAGCTGGTCGGGATCTCGACTTGGTGCGGCTACAGCGCCAACGAAGGCAAAATGCTCACGCTGGCGATGCTCGACAAAGAGCACAGCGATCCTGGCACTGAGGTTACGTTTGTTTGGGGAGAAGAAGGCGGCGGTTCGTCGAAGCCTACGGTCGAGCGTCACGTGCAGACTGAAATTCGCGCCATCGTCAGCCCTGCGCCTTACTCCGAAGTTGCCCGCACTTCGTACGCGCAAGGCTGGCGCACCGTTCAGAAGTGAGCCGCTGTTTTTCTCAGCCCAGCTCGGCAGCAAGTTCATTGCGCAGAGGTGACGCATGTCAACCTATGTTCTCGTGCATGGCGCGTGGCGAGGAGGCTGGATTTGGAAGCGGGTCCGCAGAGAATTGCAGACACGTGGATACGAAGTCTTTACCCCCACTTTGACCGGGGTTGGCGAGCGCAGCCACCTACTCAATCCGCAGGTCAACCTCGAGACGCACATCGCCGATGTGATCAACCTTATCCGCTGGGAAGATCTGAGTGACGTTGTGTTATGCGGCCATTCGTACGGCGGGTGCGTCGTGAGTGGCGTAGCCGATCGCATCCCGGAACGGATCGCCGCGCTGGTGTATCTCGACGCATTTGTTCCAGAGGATGGTCAAAGTCTTCACGACACACTTCCGCCGGAAGCTCGCAACGAACAAATCGATGCTGCGAAACAAGTCGGAGAAGGCTGGAAAACACCACCCATTCCACCCGAGGTATTCAACGTTAACGCCCGAGATCGCGATTGGCTAAGCCGGCACTCGACCTTGCACCCACTCGCATGTTTTCAGCAGCCTCTTCGTCTAACCGGAGCTATCAACCGGATCGAAAACTCTACATACATCTTGGCGACAGAATGGAGCCCCTCACCATTTCCGCAGTTTTACGAGAAAGCGAAAGCCAAGGGATGGAAGACGCTCACTTTGGCGTGCGGTCACGATGTGATGCTCGATCGGCCAGAGGAACTTACTCAGGAATTAATAGCGATTACCTCCAGCGTGGCACCCATGCCGCGGGCATAGCTCGATGCACGTAAAATGCTTCTCAGGATCGAGACGACTGCGGATCTGGCTCGTGCTCATGGCTCAAGCCCAAACAATCGCATCGCGTTCTCCTTCAGGATCAGCGGGCGCACCTCATCGCGAATAGTGATCTTCTCGAAATCGGCAAGCCATCGATCTGGCGAAATTAACGGATAATCCGAACCGAAAAGCACCTTTTGTTTGAGGAGGGTATTCGCATACTGCACAAGAATCGGCGGGAAGTATTTCGGCGACCAACCGGAGAGGTCGATGTAAACCTGCGGTTTGTGCAGGCACACGGAAATGGCTTCGTCCTGCCAGGGAAACGACGGGTGCGCCATGATGATTGGCATGTCGGGGAAATCGACGGCTACGTCGTCGAGATCCATCGGATTGCCGTATTTCAAATGAACCCCGCCGCCGCCACGCAGCCCTGCCCCGATACCGCTATGTCCGGTATGAAAGATCACGGGCAACCTAGCTTCATTGATAACTTCGTAAAAAGGGTAGGCCAATCTGTCATTGGCATGGAACTGCTGCACCGGGGGGTGCAGTTTGAAGCCGCGAAACCTGCCCGTCGCAATCAGCCGTTTCGCTTCTTGCACCGCCGCTTTGCCGCGCATCGGATCTACGCTGGCGAAGGCAAACATGATATCGGAATTTTCCGCAGCGAAAGCCGCGACCTCATCGTTGGGAATCTGTTTCCGTCCGGTAAGCCGTTCATCCACGCAGAAAATCACGCAGCCAATCTTGCGCGAGCGGTAGTATTCTGCCAACGCCTTCCGATCCCGGTTCAGACCGGAATTGCCAAAGTATTTCTTCACTGCTTCGTTCGCCGCATTGTCGCCTTCGTCATTTTCAAGATGAACGTGTACGTCAATGGCGACCAGGTCGCGAGCATTCATTTCTTCTCCTTTGACAGCTGCGACACTGCGTCTTCCAATTCCTTCCGGGCGATTTTGAAACCCTTGTTGGCTGCGGGCACTCCGGCATAAACGGCAGTCTGAAGCAGTAGCTCTTTTAGATCACATGGCTCCAATTCCTGCTGCAATCCGGCCCGCACGTGCATGGCAAATTCCTCCCATCGCCCAAGTGCCGCCATGGTTGCGAGCACAAGCAAGCGGCGCATTCGCGCATCCAATTGCGGACGCGTCCAGATGGTCCCCCACGCGTAGCGCGTGATCAGATCCTGAAACTCGCGATTGAATTCGTTGGTTGCGGCAATGGCTCCATCGACGTAATCCTCGCCCAACGTTGCGCGCCGCATGGCGAAGCCGGCTTCGGAGCGATGAGCGTCATCCAGCCCAGGCAGCAGAAACCCCAGCAGCGCCGCAAGAAACGAACGGGGCCGCTCAAGGTTCGAAAGATGGGCCGCTGGCAACCGGAGAGAACGAGCGTTCGGGATTTCCCTCGCCAGGACCTCGCCGTTATCGGCCCAGGGAGTTGAAATATCGCGATCCCCCGAAATGACCAGCGTTGGCACACGAATGTTCCGCAGGCTCTGGCGTGAATTGAAATCGCGCAGAGCAGCACAACATCCGACGTATCCGACAGGATCAGTACCCAACAGAAGCAACCTGACAATGCTGGCGTAAGCGCTGGAATTGGGCATGGTTTGTGGCGAGAAAAAACGCTGCATGGCCATGTCCACAATGCCAGCCATGCCCCCCTCGCGTACCAATTTGATTCGCATTTCCCAGTTGCTGCGCTCTCCAAATTCCGGCGACGTGTTGGCGAGAACCAGGTGGGTGAGGCGATCAGAGGCGTTCAGGCCAAGCCACTGGCCAATGGCGCCTCCTAACGAGAGGCCGCAAAACGCAAACTCGCGAATACCCAGCACATCGGCGAGATCGAGCACATCCCGCCCGAGCATTTCGATCGAATATTCGCCCCCGGTTGCTTCGGAAGCGCCATGGCCGCGCGTATCGTACCGAAGTACTTGAAAATGCGATAGCAGATCTGGAACTTGCGGCGCCCACATGGCGTGATCGGTCCCAATCGAATGGGAAAACACCAGCACTGGCTTTTCAGGCATTCCTTCGAGCCGATAGAACAGCCCGGCATGATTGCAGTTGGCGAATGGCAAAGTGTATCGCTCTCCTCAATTTGAGTCATTCCGAGCAAGCGTTTTTTGCGCAGCGAGGAATTCAGTGAGTTGCACAATGCACTCTTTATCCTGGCCCGACGGAGCGAAGCGACCAAAGGGCTCGTCGCCAAGCAATAACGCGCGTTTGACTTGTATCCTTTTCAAGGAACTCACTTCCCTTCTTTCTTCACGAGCGCCTCGCGAAATACCTCAGCCGATCCGAGATACAGTTCCGGAACCTCGAGTTTGTCCAGTTCAGCACGACTCAGGCGCGAGCTGAATTCTGGCAACTCTGCCAACACGGTGGAGAGACTCTTCTTTTGCGCAGCCGCCTTTTGCAATGCATTTTCCAGCAGCTTGTGAGCGGCGTCTCGTCCCAGTTCAGCGGCCAGCAGCATTATCGTTCGCTCGGCGAACATCTGGCCTTTAGTGCTGGCAATGTTCTCCCGCATGCGCGCGGGATCCACTGAAAGGCCCTCGGCAACTTCCGCCATCGATGCTGCCGCGGTCCCCGTCGCTTGAACAATTGATGCTATCGTCGGCCACTCCGATTGCCAGCCGCCGACGGCGCGTTCATGCTCCTGCACCATAGCGGAAAGAAAACCGGCTACCAGCCCGGGAACTCGTTCCGCCGCGGCGAGAGTCAGCGCGCACGCAATCGGATTTCGTTTGTGTGGCATTGTGGAAGATCCGCCCCTGCCCTCACCGCCCGGTTCGGCCGCTTCAGCTACTTCGGTTTGCATCAGCAAGCTAATGTCACGCGCCATTTTCCCGAGCGAGCCGGTCAGTACACCACAGCTGCAGACCAGATTTGCCAGGCGGTCGCGATGGGTATGCCACGGGGCCTCAGGACAGCGCAACCCGAGTTCTTTAGCCAGCCCGTGAGCGACGACGCTTCCCTTCTCGCGCAAAAATGCCAAGGTGCCGGATGCACCGCCGAATTGTAGAATCTGCGCTTCTTCGAACGCAGACTCCGCATGCCTGCTGCTTCGCTTCACGGCGCCAAGCCAGCCCGCGACTTTCAAACCGAACGTCACCGGCGGAGCTGCCTGCATCAGAGTCCGGCCGAGCATGACCGTCTTCTTGTGCTTCCCGGAAAGCGCACTAAGAGCTTTTTCCAAGCGCTTGAGATCGCGACTGATGATTGTTCGTGTCCGCTTTAGTAACAGAACCAGTGCGGTGTCGGCGACATCCTGGCTGGTCGCACCCCAATGAACCCATCCGGCAGCGTCGACGTCTTCGGCTTTCACCTTCTCTGTCAATGCCTTGACCAGAGGAATTGACAGGGTGCCTGCGCGAAACATGCCGCGAGATAGTGCGGGAACATCAAATTCACTTGCGTGCGCCGCGGCCGCGATACGATCGGTTGCCGATTTCGGTACAATACCCGCGCGGGCTTCGGCACGGGCCAGAGCAACCTCAAAATCCAACATCGCTTGCACAATGGAGGTGTCCGAGAACACTTCGGCGAGTGCTTCGGTTGTGGCTAAACTCTCGATGAGACGCGCCAAGCTTGTCCCTCAATGCGGCATTATACGTGCGCGTGTCCTCGAATGAGGTGAAGTTCGCAAACTCGCGGGAAGAAGGCGATGCGACTCGTCTTTCGCAAAAAAAGAGGGCCATTGCGACGCGAGCCGAATTAAGACTAAATTATGTTCGGTCGCAGCAGGAGAGTCTATGCCCATTCTCGATGCCAAAGGCAGTATTGATGCAGTCGTGCGCGATTATGCTTTCCCTGATATCCATATCGGCGGTGGAGACGATGAATCCCCATGGGTCCCGTTCCGGCCGAATGTATTTATTCGTCATCTCGCATTCGACGTAAGAACGAACATGTATGCAAACGTTTTATGGGTGAGGTCAGGCGGCATGTTGGGGCGGCATCGTCATCGTGGACGCGTTTTTGGTTATACGCTGGAGGGCAGCTGGCGCTATCTCGAATACGACTGGGTGGCTCGCGCAGGCAGCTACGTGCAGGAAAGTCCCGGCGCCATTCACACCTTGGTTTCCGACCAGGGCATGAAGACAGTTTTCTGGCTCAACGGATCACTGGAATTTTTCGACGAAAACGATGGCTTGCTCGAGACGCTCGATGTCTTCTGGTTTATCGATCACTATGTTAACTATTGCCGCGAAAACGGCATCCCGATAAACAAGAAACTATTTGTGTGAGATCTCGCGACATTCCGGCCATGATACATCGCTTGTAAGTTGACATGCTATGATGCGGCCCCATGGACCGCTCCCGCCGCTACGAAGCCAGCCTGGTCGCGATGTTGTTCTTCACCTGGGGTACGGTTTTCCTGGGCCGCATGTCGGCGTTATATCTTGCTCCTTACTTCGCGCCCGAATTTCATCTCAGCCACGGACAGGTAGGCACGGTGGCGTCAGCGCTGGCCATTACCTGGGCAGTATCGACGTTTGTTTTCGGCGCATTGTCCGATCGGGTGGGCCGCAAACCAGTTCTGGTTCCTGCCATCTTTGCCTTCTCTGTCCTCTCCTGGGCATCCGGACTGGTTCATAGCTTTCTTCAACTGCTGCTGGTGCGCGCGCTAATGGGAGCGGCAGGGGGACCAGCCTGGTCCACGATGACGGCCCTCATCGAAGAATCGTCGCCGTCTGATCGCCGAGGACGAAACATAGGATTCGTTGTCAGTGCAGCCGCGCTTGTCGGCCTGGCTGCTGCCCCGGTGCTGACAACTCAAGTAGCGACGCGCTGGGGCTGGCGGCCGGCATTCATCGCGACTGCCATTCCGGGGTTGCTCATGACAGTCCTGTTGTGGAAGTTCATAAAAGCGCCAGCGGCCGGCAGCGGTGTTCATGAGAAGCCATCTTTGTCGGAGTACATTTCAATCCTCCGCTATCGCAATATTTGGCTGTCTTGTTTGGGAGCGGCTGGATTCATGTCCTGGTTGTTCGCGGTAAACGTGTTCGCGCCACTATACATCACCGAGGTCGTTCACGAGCCCGCAACCACAGCCGGATTCCTGCTCGGGGCAAGCGGACTCGGAAGCTTCTTCCTGGGCTTTCTGCTTCCATCACTCTCAGACCGATGGGGCCGCAAGCCGCTTTTGCTGGTGATGGCGGCCATGTCCGCGATCGTGCCACTCGCTTTTCTGGTGCCCGCGCTGTATGTCTATCCGTTGGTGCTGGCCTTTATCGTTTTTATAGCTAATTCCGGACAGGCCATCGCCAGCGTAGTCCTGGTTCTGGTGCCCACAGAAAGTGTGCCGGCTCAATTTCGAGCCACATCCATCGGTCTGGCAACGCTCGCCGGCGAGATCCTGGGTGGGACTGTCACGCCAATTCTGGCCGGCGCATTGGCGCAGAGACATGGCTTGGCAGTGACCATGTGGTTGGCTACGGCGAGCAGCGGGTTGTTATTTTTAATTACTCTTCTGCTTCGGGAGACCAGACCCGCTGCAATGTTCGCTATCGAGCCGGTTGGGTCAAGAGTAGGGGAATAGCCGCGCGCCACCGAAGCGATTCGGCTGTTTCGCGATTGCTCAAGTCTTCGAGACTTTACCGGACGCAGACTGCGCTGTTCGTTGCAACTCACGCAACTTGAAACGTTGTACCTTGCCGGTTGCGGTTTTCGGCAGCTCCGGCAAGAACTCAATCCACCGCGGACGCTTGTAGGCGCCGAGCCTTTCGGTCACCCAGTCCTGCAAGCTGCGCACGAGATCCTCGTTTGGCACAGCCTCAGGATTCACGACGACATATGCCACAGGTTTGTTCAGCTTGCTCGCATCTTCGCGAGCGATAACGGCTGCTTCCTGCACGGCGGGATGGGCGATCAAGGCGTTTTCCACCTCAGCCGGGCTGAGCCAGCGCCCATTCACTTTGAACAGATCATCACCTCGCCCTGCGTACCAGTAATAACCGTCTTCATCCTGGTAATACCTATCGCCAGTGCGAAACCACGGACCATCGAACGTGGCTTTGGTTTTTTCGTGCTGATTCCAATATCCGGCACAGGTGGAGTCGCCTTTGATGAGCAACGCGCCGATTTCCCCGCGCGCAACATCGTGCCCGTTTTCATCTACCAGCCGCGCCTCATAACCCGGAATGATCTTGCCGGTCGATCCCGGCCGCATTTCATCCGCGCGATTGGAAATCACCATCTGTAATGTTTCGGTCGAACCCAGGCCATCGAGAATTTCCACGCCAAACCGTTCCTTGAATCGCTGGAAAACTGCGGCTGGCAGTGATTCACCGGCAGAAACTGCCTGGCGAATGCTCGAGAGATCGAACTCTTTTCCCTCCGGGGAATGGTAAGCCAGCATGGCGACATAGTTCGACGGCACTGAAAAGAAAAGGGTCGGCCGATAGCGCTCGATATTCGCGTAAATCGTGGCCACGTCTGGGCGAGGCCCCGAGAGAATTGTAGTAGCGCCACATGACAAGGGAAAATATCCGGCGTTGCCCAGACCGTAAGCAAAAAACAATCGCGCCACACTGTAACAGCGGTCGTGCTCGCTGATCTGCAAGATGCCCTTGGCATACAGCTCGGAGCAGACCACCATGTCGTGATGCAGATGAATACACGCCTTGGATGCGCCCGTGCTTCCTGAAGAATAGAGCCAGAAAGCAGTATCGTCTTTGCTCGTTGCTGCCGCCTCCATTTGCGATGACGCACTTTCCAGCAAACTCTCGAAACTCGGGTAGTTTCCTCCGCGCCCATTCACAACCACGATCTTCTCCAGGTACTTGAGCGTTTTCTTGGCGATTGATTCCACGGCGGGAAGCAGCGCTGCGTCGACGAGGAGCACCCGCGCTCGCGTATCGTTCAAAAGATATTCATACTCGTCTGGCCGGAGATAAGTATTGAAGGGTACGGCAACCGCGCCCAGTTTGATCGCTCCGAAGAAGCAATACAGGAACTCAGGAGAATCAGGAACCAGAAAGACGATCCGCTCCTCCATGCGGACGCCGAGTTGCTGCAGGGCGTTGCCGGCGCGATTGACCTGATCCTGCAGTTGCGCGTAGGAAATTTGTTCCGAACCGCACTCAATCGCGACATTACTGCCCCGCCCTTCGAGCACATTGCGATCCACAAAGTAGCAGGCAACGTTGAATGCATCGGGAATGGCGATCAAGAGTAGTTCTCTTTCGTGAGCCTTTTGTACTCCTGTTGGTTGCAAACGGCGGGGAGTATAGCACACAGAAATTCTGGCTGCTCCGCTTGTCCATCATTCTCCGTTGACCGTCACGAGGATGGTTCGCTCGCGGCCACGCACGTCACACTCCAAATGGAAAACTTGTTGCCACGTTCCGAGTACCAGCTTGCCGTCGGAAACAGGCACGGTGAGCGACGCCCCCAGCAGCGTCGCCTGCAAATGCGAATGCCCATTCCCATCGTGCCAGGCCTGCTCATGGCCGTAGTTCCGGCTGGGTGGGATGAGTTTGTTCAAAATCGATGGTAAGTCGCGCTGCAATCCGGATTCAAATTCGATAGTACCGACCGCAGCTGTGCTGCCGATATTGAAGACGTTAGCCGTACCAGTTTGCACTCCCGACGAGCTCACGATAGAAGACACTTTCCCGGTAAGATTGTGCATGTCGCCATTCCCTTTGGTGCGGATAGAGATTTGTTGCTGATAAATCATGCCGCCCTCTTGACCTCATGAACATGGTACCGCTGCCGCAGCATGAAGGCGTACTGCATCCTGTCGACCTGCATATTGTTGTGGCGCGACTCAGTTCACATTTCTTTTATTATGTTTCCAATAGGTCAGGCGGGGATGGCAGCAGCATGTGACGGACAAGATTCTCCAGTTCCTGTTTCTGAAACCGGAACCGGCAATCGCGTAAACAAGAACTGCGCAAGAAAGCTGTAAGAAGGGCGGGAGTTTTCGATGAAGGTTCTTATTGTGGTTGGCGCGCGCCCCAATTTTATGAAAGCAGCGCCCATTCTGCGTGCCATCCGCAATCAGAATAGAAGCACAGACGTTATCACACCCGTACTTGTGCATACGGGCCAACATTATGACGCGACGATGTCGGACGCTTTCTTCATTGACCTCAACCTTCCCGCTCCCGATATCTGTCTCGGGGTCGGTCCCGGTTCGCACGCCAGCCAGACCGCGGCCATCATGCAGAAATTTGAAGGCGTTCTGGAAAAAGAGCGTCCCGATATTGTCGTGGTTGTCGGCGACGTGAATTCAACGCTCGCGTGTGCCCTGACTACCGCCAAAATGTCGTTCGATTCTGCCGGCAGCCGTCCCCTGCTCGCCCACGTGGAAGCAGGGCTACGTTCTTTCGATCGATCGATGCCCGAGGAGCTTAACCGGGTAGTAACCGATCATCTGTCTGATTTTCTCTTCGTGACCGAGGAAAGTGGTTTGCGCAATCTGCAAAACGAAGGGATCCCAGCAGGTCGCATTTTCTTCGCTGGGAATACGATGATCGATTCCCTGCTCGCTTATCTCGAGCAAGCCGAACAGTCGACGATCCTGCAACGGCTCGGTCTATCGGCTGCGAACGGCTCAACAAGCCCGCGGCCTTATGCATTGCTCACGGTGCATCGCCCGTCCAATGTTGACGACCGCGCCGTGTTTGTGGAGATTCTCGAAGGCTTGCAGGAAATCGACGACGCCATTATCTTCCCCGCTCATCCGCGGACACAAAAACAAATTCAACGGCTCAAGCTGCAGTCTTATTTCAGAGCGAATGATCGCAAAACTCAAACCCGGTCGGCTTCCCGGGCGAAGACCAAGATCAAAGCCATCGATCCTCTCGGCTACCTCGATTTTCTCTGCCTCATGAAGCACGCATCGCTCGTGATTACCGATTCCGGAGGGATTCAGGAGGAAACCACCGGTCTCGGCATACCTTGCGTCACAGTCCGTGGGAACACGGAAAGGCCGATTACGCTGAGCAAGGGAACGAATTTGCTTGGAGGCACGCGCCGAGACAGCATTCGCGAAGCCATCCGCCGCCAGCAAAAACGCAGCCGCAGATTCTCCGTCCCTGATCTGTGGGACGGTAAGGCCGCCGAACGAATCGTCGAAATCCTGCTCCAGCAGTGTGATTTCAGCCGCCCGAATCGGGGCGCGCCGAATGGCGCTTCGGAGAGAAACTCCCGGTTGTTCGGTTCGCAAAACCAATAAGTGAACTCACGAATCGATCCCATTCCCTAGTCTGGCACGAAGCCCTGCGTCATAAGAACGATTTTAGTTTTCTCATTGCGACCTTCAGGGAACCGCAACTTGCAGAGCGGCGGAATATCCGCTTTCTTGCCCGCTCGTGTTGACGGTAGTGGCGACATAGTAATAGGTGACCCCAGACGCCACGGTGCTGTCAGTGTAGGCTGTGTTCTCATCCAGACTGGAATTGATCCTCGAATAGGCCCCCAGCACAGTGCCACGATACACGTTGTAGCCCGCAATTGAAGCAGAACCACTTGGACTCCAGGAGAGATTGACGCTGTATTGTTGGGTAACCCCGGTTCCGTTCACTGATTCCGAGACTTGTGGGTCGGACGCATTGCTGGAAAACGTAAGCGAGCCGGAGAAGGTTCCGCTCTTGCTGGGCGAAAAAACCGCATCAAACTGCACAGTCTCGCCTGCCGCAATCGTTAGGGGAAAGGAAGCTCCCGTAATCGAAAATTGCGTGCTGTTGCTGGTGGCGGACGAAACTGTGACACTGCCTCCAGTTGCCGTCAAAGTGGAGGGAAGTGTGGTTGTGCTTCCGACATTGACGTCGCCAAAGTTCAGAACTGCGGTGCCGAGGCTGAGCTGTGCGGCAGCGACGGTTGCGCCTGTACCATTGAGCGGAACCGTTTGCACGCCTGGACCGGTAATCACGACGGTGCCTCCCGTGAGGCCGGCGCTCTGGGGTTTAAAGGTGACATTTAGAGTGATGCTTTGTCCACCATTGAGCGTCAACGGCAAGGCGGGCGCCTTGAAGGAGAACTCACTGCCTACGGTCTGCAATGCAGACAAAGTCACCCCCCACGTGCGCGTGTTAGTCAGCACAACGGCCAGCGTCGAACTGCTCCCGACGGCCACCTGCCCGAACGAGAGACTTTCGGGGGCGGCGCTCAGCGCAGTGCTTCTTACTCCCACACCCCCAGCGGAGAGTTTGAGGCTCGGGTTTGACGCGTTGCTGGTGAACGTGATCTGCCCGCCGGTCCATTGTGTCGCTGTGGGAGAGAACGTAACGTTAAATCCGGCGCTCTCGCCGGCCGCCAGCACGACCGGCAGAATCTCACCCGACACTGCGAAATTCGAATTGGTGGAGCTGATGGCCGAGATCGTCGCGCTGGTTTGACCGGTGTTGGTCAAAACAACCAGTTGAGTTTCCGATTGTCCAATGTCGACCGAGCCAAATCCCACGCTCGCCGGCGAGCAAACCAATTGTTGGGCGACCACTTGCGATCGCAGAGTCAATATCACGCCGACGACAATCAGAGTAGAGAGAAACCGACTGCTCGACTGGGGGAGTCGCATAACTAGGAGTGTGCAACTCCGCGGACTAGCCGCACAGATTCCAATGGTTCAAACACCCCCAGGACCGGAAGTACACTCCGGGAGAAACTAACGGTTTGCTCATGAAAATGCGCGGACTTTCATGGGCTACTGCCTGACGCAGGAACCGTCGCTCAAATTGATTGAATGAGCTGAAAACTATGAAAGGATTGGGGTTACGGAGCGGGGATTTGCAGGTTGGAAACGATATTTGAGTAACCGCTTTCTTGATTGCTGGTGTTCACCGCGGTCGTGGCGTAGCAATAGGCTGTACCATCCACCACAACCGTATCGGTGTACGCCGTACTCGTGTCCAGCACGGAATTGATTTTGGAGAAAGATCCGCATGCATTGGTATAGATGGCGCGATAGACGTTGTAGCCAGAGATCTCCGACGAGTCGCTCGCATCCCAGGACAGGCTCACCGAATAGGTGGGCGCATCCGTCCCCGTGCCAGTCAATGTTTCCTGGGTAAATGCGGACTGTGCGTTGCTTGAAAGGGTTAGGGTCGCGGTTGCCACCCCGACGTTCGACGGGCTGAACGTCACCGTGAACGGAACGCTGTGGCCTGCAGGAATGGTCACCGGAAGCGAGAGCCCGCTTAGGCTGAACGCTGCATTATTGATGCTCGCTGCAGTAATAGTCACGCTCGCACCATTGGCCGTAAGGCTACCGGAAGAATTGCCGCTGCTCCCAACAGCCACGCTGCCCACAGGTAGCGTGCCGGGAGGGGAAATGCTGAGTTCTCCCGCGGCCACGGAGGCGGTGCCGGTTCCGCCCAGAGGAATGGTCAGAGCCGCATCGGATGCGCTCGAGGTAATGGTAACGTTGCCGCTGACGGAACCGGTTGTACTCGGGCTGAACACAACATTGAAGGTTGCGCCCTGTCCGGGAGAGAGAGACATGGGAGCGCTGATGCCACTTACGCTGAATCCGGTTCCGCTGACTGTAACCTGCGAGATCGCGATGCTGGAAGCGCCTGAATTGGTTATCGTCTCGGAGAGGGACTTGCCGCCACCCAGGGTGACGGTGCCAAAGCTAAGGCTGCTTGAGGTCGCTGAGAGCTGGCTGGGAGAAGCGGTATGGTTCGAACTGTTTCCGCCGTTTCCGCTGCTGCTCACACCTGAGCAGCTGTCGAACAGGATTAGAGGGGCCAATAACCCCAAGATTCCAAGCGTCTTTAACGAACCGTCGCGGACGAGTGTCCAGCGCTCTTTCTTCATAGCGAACCGACCCTCAAGCCCAATGTGCTTAAGCGAAACGCCTTAAGGAATCCTTATTGCCAAGAGTGTCGGCCCGGGTGCCTCAAAGTGCTAGATACCAGAGGTACAGGGTGTAGTGCAGGCTGGGCCTTTGAGTCGAGACAGGATGCCTAGTCTACTGTCTTTTCTTTGGATTACGGCGGCCGGTGAATGCTATCCGGATAGACGCGGTTGTCTTAGCTGAGAAGGAGCGCTGCTTTGGGCGATGGTATCGCTGATTCGACCAACCGCCTGCGACTAAGCTTCTGCGCGAGCGGCTGCCGGCGGTTTTGGTTGCAGAGAAAGAGTGGGCATTGAGGCAGAGGGTATCTTCTGCTTGGCGAGCCACATATCTGCCATGCGTTTGGATTCTTCGATTTGTTGCGGCGTCATCCTTTTCATCAATGACTGGCGAGCGTGCAAGGCGCGCTCGGTAGCCAGGGTATACCATACGTATGCTTCGACAAGATCCCGAGGAGCATCGCGACGAGTCACATAGAGCTCCGCCAATGCCAGCTGTGCCCCTGGGGCACCCGCCTCTGCCGATTGCTTGAGCAGATTGACTTCTGCGGGCGTGTAGGCATCGCTATCCCCGCTTTGTGTGCGGGAGGGCGGCGGTGACACTTGGCCCTTGGAATGGCTCAACGTCATAAACAGAAGCTCGACACGGCTGGAAACACCAAGCTTGTCAAAGACTCGAAATAGATAGTTCTTGACTGTGTGCTGGCTTAGGTTCATGCGCTTGGCAATTTCCCGGTTGGTCAACCCCTCGGCAAGGTAACCCACTACTTCCAGCTCGCGAGCCGAGAGCAGGTTAATTCCCGCCGCATTGATCGCGCGCAGTGCCGGGGCATGAGCTAAAGCGACCATGGCAACTTCTAACTGATGGCTGTTGGCCCAGATCTGCCCCTGATGTACACAACGCACGCACTTGTTTAGCAGTTCGATCGGGTCGTTCCTGCCAAATACTCCTCGCGCACCTGCACGAAATGCTTGCACGACCGCTTCGTCTTTGGACGAGTCTAACAGTAGCACCGACCGGGTGACGGGATGTGACGCCGACAATTGTTGTAGAATTTCGAGACCTTGCCCAGGGTGCTCGTCAATGTTCGCGCTGATAACTAGCACATCAATGTCTTGGACCGCTACGGCTACGGCTGCACCGGAGAGTTCAGAATCGCAGGGAATGACCGCCAGACCAGGATCCCGCCGCAGAGCGTCCGCGACAAGACGAGAATGGATACGTGAACTGTCGGCAACGAGAACCCGGACCGAACTTTGTTCCGGATCCCGATGACCTTCCTTCATCGGTAGCCTCATTTCTGGAGCGAAACCGGCAGTCCCAATTTCTTACGCAGAATAAAGCTGTAGAACCCGTACAGCGAATCGGATTTTACTCGCCTTGCGCTGATCTGGCAAGAATTTTGCATCGATGTTGCAAGTTCTTGATTCAGGTTGCAAAGCAATTCAACAAGGCGCTTCACCGGGTTGCATCTATTAGTCCTGACGACATCGTTGGGACCCTTTTTGCTTGCGACCGCTAGCCGCACGACGCTGCAGGCTATCGGAAGGAAATCAACTCGACACCGGCCTTCATCTCGTTCAGAAGAAGGAGTTTGGCCGTCTGATGCAACCTACAAGCGCACACAGGAACTGTTTGTATAGGGGAAACGCGGCCTTAGAAATATCGAATGTGCCTTATTGAGACTGATTTCCGCAGAGGGAGAGAATAATGCCGTCGAGACTAAAGACCTCTTGCAATGCGCTGCAATCGGATGTACATTCAAATCACTCTGGCCGAGCCCCCCGATATTACTCTCTTCCATTCCCCCGCAGGCCCGAGTACCAAAAGCTAAAGTGTGTGGAATAACGGGACCAAGATCGCAGATGGGACCGACTGGGCGAAGCTGTATCGTTTAGCGAGAAAAAGGACTCCCGTTTGCGGGGAAGTCGCAACATTGCAACTCCTTGCATGTATATGCGGGTGAGATCACTGTGAGATACACCTAAGGTCGCTGACAAGATTTAGCGAGTTGTAAGATGGCAAGAATTTTTAGGTTTGTCGTTTTTTCTTAACTCAGCAAGTCTCCCTCCCCCGTTGATCTAACAAATCGTTAACAGGGCGCGTTTACGGGCAAGCTCGAGAAGCGTGACCCACAGGGCGAAGCTATGTCCACAAACCTACAAAACTGGTCAAGTCTGGTTCCGGTACCGATAACTCCAGCCCAGTGCGAAAACTGGTATGCGCTGCATACTCGTCCTCGCCACGAAAAACTGGTTGCACTTCGACTCAATGAGCGCGGTGTGGACACTTTTCTTCCTATAGTCACCGAGGTGCACCGCTGGAGCGATCGCAATAAGGTCCTGCAACTTCCGCTATTCACCAGTTACGTGTTTGCCAAGTTTATACCGAATCGAGCGGAGCGCCTGCGCGTGCTGCGCGTTGGCGGAGTACTCGCATTGGTCGGAAACTGCGGTGAGGGCACTCCCATCCCGAACGAACAAATCGACGCGGTGCGTGCTGTAATCGACAGTGCATTGACTTGGTCCGTGCATCCTTTTTTGAAAATCGGGCAACGGGTCCGCATTCGCAGCGGCGCGCTCGATGGTTTAGAGGGCGTGCTGGTTTCACGCAATGGAAGTGACCGGCTGGTGATTTCAATCGATGCCATCCAAAGATCTCTCGCCGTTCAGGTGGAAGGATACCAAGTCGAAGCCGCCTGAAACCCCGCTCATCACTGCTGAAAGAAAATCCTCGTGGCGGATTGCACTACTGAAACAGTAAGACTGCTGGCGATAAGCCGAGGCCCGACGTTTCTTCGCCCCCTCTGCTCCGTCGCGGAAGCGAATTCCTGGCATGTAGAAACCGCCGTCAGCCCGTGGGATGCCATGGAGCGCGTGCAGTCAGGCGTAGCCCCGCATCTGCTGTTGCTGGACCTGCCCCGGGGCGACAAGGACGGGTTGCACATATTGCGCTGGCTGCGCCGCCTTCGTCCCGATTTGCCGGTGATTGTAGTTTGCTTTCCTGAAGATGCCAGCCACGAGTTAGAAGCGATGTGTCTCGGCGCCCGGGAAATTCTGGTGCGGCCTTTTGACGAAGCCACGCTCGAATCATCGATTTATCGTCAACTTGTCGCTCCCGGCAATGGAGAAGAAGAAGCCGGCAGCGACGACGTCGAGGAACTGGGTCCGGACTCGTTTCTTGTGAGCGCAAGCCCGGCCACACGCAAACTGCGAGCGCAAGCCCGCCTGTTGGCGGAGGCAGACGTTCCCGTTCTCATTCTCGGGGAACCGGGAAGCGGCAAGGAAAGCGTTGCGCGATTGATCCATAAGCTTTCGCTTCGTTCCGGTTTCAAGTTCCTCAAGGTGAACTGCGCTGATATGCCGGGCGATTTGCTGAGCACTGAACTGTTCGGACCCGATGGATCATCTTCTCCAGACGGGGGGGTGAGGGTTGCCGGAAAATTTGAGCGCGCAGAAAAGGGCACACTCTTCATTGATGAGATTGCCGAGATGCCGCTCGGCATCCAGGGCAAGCTACTGCAGGTCCTGCACGAGAGAATCCAGCGTAAGGCGGGAAGCGATACTCCCGTCGATGTTCGCGTCATGGCTGCTTCCAGCGCCAGTATCGACCGTGCCCTGACGGAAAGGAAGCTGCGGGAGGATCTGTATTACCGTCTGAGCGCCTTTACCGTTCACGTGCCTCCGCTACGCCAGCGCAAAAGCGAAATCGTTGTCCTGCTACGCCATTCAATGCATCAACTGGCAAAACAGTACGGCCTTCCAGAGCGCGAGTTCTCCTCTGCAGCACTGGACGCCTGTCAGAACTATTCCTGGCCGGGGAACCTGAAGCAGTTGGAAAACTTCGTGAAGCGCTACCTAGTGGCCGGGGATAAGGAATTAAACCTCGGCGAGGCCGGTCCGGTACACGCCGGCGAAAAGCGGCACCTTTCGCAACCCCAGGCGACTTGGCTGGCCGGTGAGACTGGAAACGAAGAAGGCGAGTGCGATAGGTCGTTAAAGGCGCTGATCAGGACGGTGAAGAGCGAAGCCGAAAGAAACGCAATAGCCTCCGCCCTCGAAAAAACTGGCTGGAATCGGAAAGCTGCGGCGCGAATGCTTCGCGTCAGTTACCGAACTTTGCTGTACAAAATCGAGCAGTACCACATGACCGCCTCCGAATCGTTTCTGTCACCCCTTCCGCGGGGCAAATTTCCTTCCCACGGCGGCAGCCCGTCGAAAGGAGGAGGCTAGACCACATGGACAATCACACGTCCGCTAACAATCGCGAAGGAGTGCTTATGCCTCTGAATGGCTCGACCTTGTGGCTTAGATGGATGGCTTTGCCCGGCATCTGCCTTTTGCTTTGCAATTGGCTCCTGGCACAAGCTCCGTCCGACAACGCAAAACACCCTAGCACGCTGGTTCAAAGCTCACTGCGCGTGTCCGAAGCGGATACCCGGCCCGCCAAGCCGCACGACGATAGCTTTGTTATTGGCAATGACGACGTTCTCGCTATCAATGTCTGGAAGGAGCCGGATATTTCACGATCGATTCCCGTCCGATCGGATGGAAAGATCTCATTGCCGCTGGTGGGAGAACTGCAGGCGAGCGGCCGCACTCCCCTAAAGCTCGAACAGGATATTGCGGAGAAGTTGAAGAACTACATTGGCGAGCCAGAAGTCACGGTTATTGTTGAGCAGATTAACAGTCAGAAATTCAACATTCTTGGGCAAGTGAGCCACCCCGGTTCTTACCCGCTCACCAACAGCCCGACCGTACTCGATGCGGTGGCGCTCGCCGGCGGCTTCCGGGATTTCGCTAAGCAGAAGTCAATCTATGTCTTGCGGCAAAATCCTGACGGAAGCCAGACACGAATTCCCTTCAACTACAAAGACATCGTCAAAGGCAAGAACCCGGAGCAGAACGTTAGACTTCAACCGCGCGATACCATCATCGTCCCCTGAACATGAAACGCTACGAACAAGTCTGTCTAGGGCTGTTCCTTCTACTGGCGCCGCTTTGGGCGCAGCAAAACAATTCTTTGCAGCCTGCGGCCGCCGTCGGAGGACCCGACAATACAGAGCAAAGCGACACTCGCATGTTGACTCCGCCTCCCGTGAGTGGGCAAGCGTATCCGGTCAAGTCAGCTTCCGAAGAGCGTTCCAATGACCTTCGTGGCGGGGTGGTTTTTACGAGCGCCTATACGGACAACGCTCTAGGAGCACTGAGCGGCCCGCCATTGAGCGACATCAGTTATTCGGTTGCTCCCACGATCGCGCTTGATGAAACTACTCCCCGGCTGCACTCGATCCTTACTTACGCGCCCGGTTTCACGTTTTATCAGCGGGAGAGTGAGCGAAACGAGGCCGATCAAAACGCTTTAGCCGATATTGAGTACCGGCTGAGCCCTCATCTTACGGTTAGCGGCAGAGATACATTTCAGAAAAGCTCCAACATATTTAACCAACCCGACCTGACATCAACTGGATCAGTCTCGGGTGACGCTTTGGGGCCGAACTTTTCGATCATTGCGCCCATCGCCGATCGGCTCAGCAACTATGGGAATCTGGCGCTCACCTATCAGTTCGGTCTGAACTCAATGATCGGCGCCGCTGGGACATTTTCCAATCTTCACTACCCGGACCCGGCAGAAGTTCCGGGATTGTATGATTCGAGTTCCCAGGCAGGTTCTGTTTTTTATTCGCTTCGTCTTTCCCAAATGCATTACGTGGGAGCCACCTATCAATATCAGCGGCTTCTTTCGTATCCCACGGAGGGTACGAGCGAGACTCAGACCCAGGCAACGCTTTTTTTCTATACGTTCTATCCGAAGTCGACGGCATCAATATCGTTATCGTTCTTCGGCGGGCCGCAGTATTCGGACACAACTCAACCACCGATTTTCCCCGCGCAACTGCAAGTGCCTCCTGTTAAAGCGTGGACGCCAGCGGCCGGTGTTAGTGCGAGCTGGCAAGGACATCTGAGCAGCCTCGCCGCGAGCTATTCGCATGTTATTTCTGGGGGCGGCGGTTTGGTCGAAGCGGTTCATATGGATAACGTGAGCCTTTCGCTGCGCCGGCAGATTACGCGAACGCTCAATGGCTCGCTGAGTGGCGGATACATTCAGAACAACGTTCTGGGCACTTCTTTGCCTGGTATCTACAGCGGGCACTCTGTGCTGGGGACGGCGTCGCTGCAACAACGATTCGGTCAACATATGGCTTTGCAACTGGGATATACACGGCTGCACCAGGACTATAGCGGTGTGACCGTTCTATCTTCGGCTCCTGATACAAACCGCGAATTCATCTCTTTTTCGTATCAGTTTTCAAGGCCGCTCGGAAGATAACCATGGCTGACGATTTGGAAGAGAAAAATCCGGAAAGCTTCGACCTGCAGCATTATTTGGGGGTGGCGCGTCGCCGGCATCTCCATTTCCTGATTGCCCTGTTCCTGGGCTGGACAGTAGTGTGGGGCATAAGCTGGGTTCTGCCGCCGCGCTATCAATCCACCACACTGATCCTGGTGGAACAACCCACCATGCCCAAAGACTATGTGACACCCAATGTCAATGAGGATTTGCAGGAGCGAATGCAAAGTATTACTCAACAGATCCTGAGCCGGACCCGTCTGATCCACATTATTGAGAAGTTCAATCTGTACGGCGGCGATCAAGCGGGACGTTCACCCGACCAAAAAGTTGAACGGATGCGCAAAGACATTGGAATCGACCTGGTGCGGGATGCGCGAAATCAAATCAGCTCCTTCAACATCTCCTACAAGTCGCGCGATCCGCATCTTGCGCAGCAGATCACCGGCGAGCTGACCCACCTGTTTATCGACGAAAACCTCGAGGTACGCCAGCAACAATCAGAAGATACGACTAAATTTCTCGAGAGCCAGTTGGAAACTGCCCGCAAGAGTCTGTCCGAGCAAGAGAACCAAATTCGTCAGTTCAAAGCCCAGCATGTTGGGGAAATGCCCAACCAGACAGCCGCCAACCTGCAGATACTCAGCGGTCTGCAGTCCCAGCTGCAGAACGAGGAAGACGCTCTTAACGCAGCCAAGCAGCAACACGTCTATCTGCAGACGCTGTCGGATCAGTACCGGACGGTGCAAGGGGCATCCCGCAGTTCAGAAGGAACGGTCGTTGGATTGCCGGCTCTCAATCAGCAACTGGACAAACTCAAAACACAGCTCGCCGACCTTCTCTCTCACTACACCGAGCGGCATCCGGATGTCCGCAAGGTGAAAGAACAGATCGCTGAAACTGAAAAACTGCGCGATCAACTGCTGGCCAGTTCAAGAGCAAAGGCCGCCGAGGGAGCCACTGAAGACGCCAGGGGTGCAGCGCCCGCAAGTCAGCCTGGCGACTCGGGCCAGGTCTCGATGCTGCCTCAAATCCAGAGCCAGCTCCGATCCAATCAGGTCGAAATCACGAACCGTGAACACTCCGTCACGGAGCTGAAGGCAAAGGTGGAAGAGTATCAGGCACGTTTAAATCAGGAACCGGTGCGGGAGCAACAATTGGCCGACTTGACTCGTGGCTATGAACAGTCCAAGGAGAATTATGACGACCTTTTGAAAAAGAAGAACGAGTCAGCAATGGCCACCAGCATGGAATTGCTGCAGCAAGGCGAGCGCTTTACCATCATGGACCCGCCCAGCTTTCCCCAGAAGCCCATATTTCCCAACCGCTTGAACTTTTGCGGCGTTGGCCTCGGTATAGGCCTGGTTTTAGGGTTCCTCGTGGCGGGCGCGTTCGAAATGCATGATCACCGGATTTATGACGAAGAAGAAATCAAAGGGTTGCTGCCCGTGGCCTTGCTCGCGGAAATCCCGGAGATTATCAATCCGGAGGAAGAGAAACGTCTTCATAGGCAGTTCTGGCTCGGATGGGCCACAACCGCGGTGATCGTGTGTTCTATGCTTGCGGGCTCGGTCTTCAGTTATTTGCACCAGTAAGAAAATGTATAAATCTTTCTACAACCTGAACCGCGATCCTTTTGAGATCACACCAGACCCCTCGTTCCTTTACCCGACGAAGAGACATAACGAGGCACTGGCGGCCCTTTACTATGGCGTGCGCAGGCATAAAGGATTCGTGGTCTTGACAGGAGAAGTTGGTACGGGCAAGACTCTGATCCTTCGTTGCCTGCTCCAACTGTTCAAGAAGAATGATGACGTGGCGTATGCCTACGTCTTCAATGGGCTGCTTTCCCCGCTGGAGTTCCTGCAATATGCGGCTGCCGATTTTGGACTTGCGGCGTCGAACAAAAGGAAAAACGAGCTGCTATTCGAATTGTTCCGATTCCTGATTGACCGGAACAGCAGAAATTTGACCACGGTTCTGGTGGTTGATGAAGCCCACTTGTTATCCGACAGCGTCCTAGAGGAAGTTCGCCTCCTCACGAACCTTGAGACACCACAAGCCAAGCTGTTACAGATCCTGCTGGTCGGCCAACCCGAGCTGGATCGGAAGTTGGACTCGGTCGAGCTGCGGCAGCTGAAGCAGCGAATCGCTTTCCGTACGCAGCTGGCGCCGCTCGATCTGACAGAAACCCGCGGATATATCGAGAACCGACTTAAGCTCTGCGGAGCAAACTCACATGCGTCGGAAATGTTTCCATCGCAAACCGTAGCCGCCATCCAGCGATGCTCGAGCGGCATCCCACGCCTTATTAACACAGTTTGCGAAAACGCCTTGATTGCTGCGTATGCCAAGAAACTGCGCAGCGTGACGCCCGAGATTGTCGAAGAGATTGCCACCGAGTTCAGACTGAGTCTTGCTTCCCCGCCCAGGCCGGAGAAAACCGATCCAATCGATGAGAGTGAAATGCGTAAGGCCGCACAAACGATGCTCGAAGGCTCCGCGGGTGAGATGAAGGGCTCGAAGCTGCCGAAAACTGTCGCAACTGATAGCCGTAGGGTAGGTGAATAAACCGTGAGCCATATCTTTGAAGCATTGCAGAGATCCGAAGCGGAACGCTCGGGAGTAGAACTGGACGCGCGCGACCTGCCGACGGAGCTTCTTCAGATTGCGGAATCCACGCGGGCTGCACAAGGTGCCGAATCTGGATCAGCTGAGCCATGGACCGCATCGCATACGCCGGAATTCGAACCGGAACATGTAGGCGACGGCGGTGCAGGGGAACCGCCTCTTTTTCCGGAATTCCAATGTTTGCCGGTTTCGCTGCCGCGGGAGAGCAAACTCGCAACAGTAACTGCAAAGCAGAGTCTGGCTGCGGAAAAATTCCGCCTCCTGGCTGTCCGGCTGCGGCATCTGCAACAGAACCGTGCGCTCAAGCAGATTCTGCTTACCAGCGCGATGCCAGAGGAAGGTAAAAGCACAGTCGCTGCCAACTTGGCCTGCGCTTTGGCGAGCAGGCGGCAAAAAAAGACGTTGCTTTTGGAGGCCGACCTGCGCCGTCCCAGCGTGCAACGTCAATTCGGGCTCGGCAAGGTTTCCGGCCTGGGTGCATATCTTCAAGGCGCGATCGATGGCACGCCACCAATCTACCGTCTTGATTCATTAGGAATCTGGGTTCTTCCGGCGGGAGAAGCGCCAGAAAATCCGCTTGAGTTACTACAGTCCACACGACTTGCCCCTCTTATGAGCAAGCTGAGCAACTGGTTTGACTGGATCGTGATCGACTCACCCCCCATATTGCCGCTGGCGGACACCAGCGTGTGGACACGACTGGCTGACGGAATCCTTTTCGTTACACGGCAAGGCAAAACCGATCGAGAACAGTTGAAACGCGGACTGCAAGCCCTCGAATCCGCCAAGCTGATCGGCGCAGTGTTGAACTCTGCGGCGAATACCGGCGGTGGCGGCTATTACTATCACTATGGTTCCCCCGCCGTTCGATAGCCTGGCTGAGTTAGCCGCCAAATAGCGATTTCCAGCCCTTTTCTGACGAAGAAGAATTCAACACTCCAATGAAAAGTTTGATCGATTGTCAGGGTGATGCCGTACTAAGCGAACCGGCTTTTCACAAAATGATTGCCATTGAGCGTAAGAGGACGGAGCGCTCTGGAAAACCATTTCTGTTGATGCTTGTAGATGTCTGCAGCCTTTCTGCCGGGAACAGAGGGAAGACTCTGTCCAGCGTGATATGTGCGCTGGTGAACTCAACCCGGGAAAGCGATGTGACGGGCACGTACAAAGAGGATGTGGCCGGCGTGATATTCACGGAGATTGCGTTTGCCGAGAAGCATTCGCTAATGAGGGCGATGTTCGCAAGGGTCAGCTCCACTTTAAAGGACAAGCTCACGCCCGATGAGTTCGATCAGATCAACATTTCTTTCTACCTGTTCCCCGATGATCACGACGAACAAGGACCTGTGTATCGAAGCAACCTGACCCTATACCCTGATTTGTCTGGGCCCGCGGATGCCCGCGTTCTTAGTACGTTCAAAAGAATGACGGATATCGTGGGGGCAGCGGCAGTGGTCGTGGTTCTTGCCCCAGTATTTCTGGCCATTGCGGTGGCAATCAAGGCCACCTCGAAAGGGCCTGTGCTGTTCCGTCAGAAACGCATTGGTCAACACGGAAAACCTTTCGTGTTTCTGAAGTTCCGCACCATGCATGCCGACAATGACGCCACGGTGCACGAGGAGTACGTCAAGCAGCTGATCGCAGGAACTGCACAACAGCATCCGTCTAATGGGAATGGCCAATCCGTCTATAAGTTAACCAACGATGCACGGATCACTCGAACCGGCGCGTTTCTGAGAAAGACCAGCCTGGATGAACTTCCGCAGCTCTTTAATGTCCTCAAGGGGGAGATGTCACTGGTCGGACCGCGTCCCCCGATTCCATACGAGGTAGAGAACTACGCACTCTGGCATCGGCACCGGTTTCTCATGGCCAAGCCAGGCATCACAGGATTGTGGCAAGTCAGCGGCCGCAACCGGCTCAAGTTCGACGACATGGTGCGCCTTGATCTGTGTTACGCCAAGAGGTGGTCGCTTTGGCTAGACCTCAAAATTCTCCTCCGCACCCCGCGCGCCATTCTAGAAGGAGCGGATTGACTTACGAAGGGAGTTCAACGGAGTTCATATGTCTTCCAACGGCAACACTGCGATAAACAATTTCGAATCCATTCATTTCAATCCGGCGCCACGGATTGCAGGTATGGTCAACTTCGGTGTAATCGGGTACGGCTACTGGGGACCGAACGTGGTGCGAAACCTGCAGAGCATTTCCGGCGCGGAAGTCGTGTCGGTGTGCGACAAGAGCTCAGCTTCGCGCCGAAGAGCCCACAAAACCAGTCCACACGTCTATGTGACCGCTGACGCGATGGAAGTAATCAATTCCCCCGAGATCGATGCCGTAGCCATTATCACGCCGGTGTGGACGCATTTCGAGTTAGCCAAAGCGGCCCTCGAGAACGGTAAACATGTATTTGTGGAGAAGCCTTTTGCCAGCAATGCCGCCCAGGCTGAACAGCTGATCGAACTGGCTGAACAAAAGAATCTGAAGATCATGGTCGACCATACGTTCCTATTTACAGGAGCAGTGAAGAAGATCAAACAACTGTTGCAGGAGGGCGCTCTCGGCAAGGTCTACTACTACGATTCCACCCGGGTTAACCTTGGACTGTTCCAGCACGACGTCAATGTCGTCTGGGATCTCGCTCCTCATGATCTTTCCATCATGGACTACCTGATCGAGCGCAGCCCCGAAGCTCTGGTGGCAGCCGGACAAAGGCACCTGAATGGATTAGAGGACATCGCTTTCATCACCCTCTATTTTCCCGACAACATCATCGGCCATGTAAACGTGAATTGGCTTTCTCCGGTGAAGGTCAGAACTACGCTGATCGGCGGCGAGAAGAAAATGCTGGTGTGGAATGATCTGGAGGCAGATGAAAAAGTGAAGGTCTACGACCGGGGAGTAGACATCACGAACAGCGAAGGCCTTTACAACCTCTTGGTCAACTATCGCTCCGGTGATATGTGGGCTCCGCACCTGGAGCAGGTCGAAGCCTTGCGTCTGGAATTGACCTACTTTGTCGAGTGCGTTCTGAACGGTCACAACCCCATGAACGACGGCGCGGCGGGCCTGCGAATCGTAAAGATCCTGGAGGCGGCCAACCGGTCCATTCGCAAGCGTGGCTCGTTGGTTTATCTCTGAGGAAACGGGTCCCGCTTTCCCATCAACTGAATTGCCACACTGTTTTTGAGGAAATATCCATGGCAGTAGACGAAATCCGGACTACACAGGGCGAGTACCTGTGTATTGCTCCCAATGTCAAACTGGGGCGGAACGTAAAGTTTTCGAAATTCATCAATCTGTATGGCTGCGAGATTGACGATGAAACGAAAGTCGGCGCCTTTGTCGAGATTCAAAAAAACGCAAAGGTTGGCAAGCGTTGCAAAATCTCCAGCCACACGTTCATCTGCGAAGGCGTGACCATTGAAGACAACGTCTTTATCGGTCATGGCGTGACATTCATCAACGACAGCTATCCCCGCGCTACCACGGCAGCGGGAAATCTCCAGACGGAGAGCGACTGGCAGGTTGAGCGCACGCTCGTCAAAAAAGGGGCGTCCATCGGCTCGGGGGCAACTATCCTCTCCAATATCGTAATCGGAGAAAACGCGATCGTAGGCGCGGGCAGCGTGGTCACCCGCGATGTGCCTCCGAATGCAATCGTAGCGGGAAACCCAGCGCGGCTGATTCGCCAAAGCGAAAATGAATGCAAGGCAGGACAATGACACAGGAAAATAAGATCCCGTTTCTCGATTTAATTACTCCTCACCTCGAACTTGAAGAAGAACTCGTGTCCGTATTCCGGCAAGCTCTGACAAAAGCCGCCTTCGTTGGCGGAGCTGCGGTCGAGAATTTTGAGCGCAATTTTGCCGGCCTTTGTGAGGTCGAATATTGCATAGGATTAAACAGCGGAACCGACGCGGTCCGCTTTGCGCTCATGGCTGCGGGAGTGCAAGCAGGCGAGAGCGTAATCACTGTGCCCAACACCTTCATTGCAACCACCGAGGCAATCTCACAGGCGGGCGCTTTACCGGAGTTCGTCGATATCGAAGAACAGACGTACAACATGAACCCGGAAAAGCTGCGCGAATATCTGCAGACAGCGTGCGACACGGATCAGAAAACGGGACGCCCGATCTCCCGCCGGACGGGCAGGACGATCTCCGCGATCGTGCCAGTGCATCTCTACGGCCAGCCCGCCGATATGGATGCGATTCTGCAATTGGCGCAAGCACACAATCTCGCCGTGGTGGAAGATGCCTGCCAGGCGCACGGCGCTGAGTATTTTTCGCGAAAGCTTGGCCGCTGGAGGAAAGTCGGCTCCATGGGACAGGCTGCGGCATTCAGCTTCTATCCGGGAAAAAATCTGGGAGCCTGCGGAGAAGCCGGGGCCGTAACCACCAACGATGCCGGCGTGGCGCAGAAGATTCGCATGCTTCGCGACCACGGTCAGGCGAAGAAGTATTTTCATGACATGGAGGGCTACAACGGGCGGCTGGATGCGATTCAGGCCGGCCTGTTACAAGTGAAACTACCTCATCTGACGAAGTGGAACCAACAACGCCGCGAGCGTGCTGCGAAGTACAACCGGCTATTCGAGAAGGCGGGGAACACGGTTATCACGCCTTTTGAACCCTCTTGGTCACGGGGTGTTTATCACCTATACGTGGTCCGGACGAAGGATCGGAACGAACTCATCGCGTTTCTGAATGAGCGGGGCATCGGCACAGGTATTCACTATCCGATTCCATTGCACCTGCAGAAGGCCTATGCTTCGGTGCGCAATGTCTGGGGTCACCTCCCCGTCACGGAGAAAGTTGCAGGAGAGATTCTCTCCTTGCCGATGTTTCCACATTTGAGCGTGGAGGTGCAGGTCAGGGTGGTCGAGGCCTGCGCAGACTTCGCCAGAACTACCGATGAAGTGACGGTTTAGCAGACCCCCCGAGTTGTAAAGAATTTCGAACGTGCTGCCAGCCGAAAATAATGCAGTCCCGTGCAGATTCCCCGACAGCTTCCGAATTCATGACTTCCCGATTGACGACCGACAAATCCGTTCACGCTGCTACGCTGAAGTTGCTCGCCTATTGCCGTTCCAACAATTGGGCCGGTTACGAACCTTATGACGTTCTCAACAGCAGGATTGTTCAGGCCCTCCCTATCCTTGATTCGAGGATTCCTCGCCTCGCTCTCACCCAGTTCCTGAAGAGGAGCCCGATCAATATCCGACGTCTTCTGCTCGTTCCAAAGACACAGAATCCGAAGGCGCTGGGACTGTTTCTATCAGCATTCATGAAGCTTTCTAGCCGCGGCATTGGCGTCGAGCAGGATGTGGATTCGGTCGTGGAGCAATTAATCGCCCTGCGGTCGCAAGGCGTGCCCTACTGGTGCTGGGGCTACAACTTTCCCTGGCAGACCCGCGTTAACCTGGTGCCGCGTTGGGAGCCGAATCTGGTTTGCACAACCTTCGCCGCCATAGGACTTCTGGATGTTTACGAGCAGCGCCGGGATGAGCTCCACCTCAGCATGGCATTGAGCGCAGCGCAATACATGCTCAACGAGCTCTACTGGAGCGACGGCAAGTCCAAGTTCGGCTTTGGATATCCGTTGCCATCGGTGCGCTGCCAGGTGCATAACGCCAACCTGCTGGCTGCGGATTTACTCTGCCGGATCTATAAACACACAGGCGATCAAAGCTTTCTCGAACCGGCTTTGAAAGTGGCGCGCTATTCGGTAGGGCAACAGCATGAAGATGGAGGCTGGGACTACGGCGAGGCCCGCAACCAGAAATGGATAGACAACTTTCACACTGGCTTCAATCTTTGCGCTCTGCGGTCGATTACGCGATCGCTGGGAACTCACGAATTCGAGCCGAGCCTGCGCCGCGGGTTCGAATTCTACCGCGCTCACTTCTTCCGCGAAGATGGAGCGGTCCGCTACTTTCACGACCGCACATATCCGATCGATACGCACTGCGTAGCCCAGAGCATCATTACGCTGCTCGACCTGCAAGATCTCGCCCACGACAACGTTCAACTGGCGCGCTTGGTAATTGACTGGGCGATGAATCACATGTGGGACGAACAGGGCTTTTTCTACTACCGGATTCTGCGTTTGTGTACGATTCGCACTTCTTATATGAGATGGACACAAGCCTGGATGTTTCTAGCGCTAAGCATGCTTCTAGCCGAAACCTCCAAGCCTGCACAAATGGCAGAAGTGCACGATGCGGTTGCACTCGAGACGTAAAGATGTCAACCCTTCCTACTTACGTACTGATTACTCCCGCGCGGAATGAGGCGCGGTTCATCGAGCAGACGATTCAGGCGGTTGTGGCGCAGACGGCCCGGCCACTGCGGTGGATCATCGTCAGTGATGGATCTACCGATGGCACCGACGATATTGTGCAACGATATGCCGCCGAACATGCGTGGATTGAACTGCTGCAGTTGCCCGAACGCCGGGAGCGACATTTTGCTGGGAAAGTGCAAGCGTTTAATGCCGGCTATGCGCGCCTTGATCGTTCACAATATGACGTCCTCGGTAACCTCGACAGCGACGTATCGTTTGACGAAGAGTATTTCTCCTTCCTGCTCGGGAAATTGGCAGACGACCCGCGCCTTGGCCTAGTGGGAACTGCGTTCCGGGACGTCTCGGGAACGAGCTACGACTATCGCTTCGTCAACATCGAACACGTGACGGGAACTTGCCAGGTGTTCCGTCGACAATGCTTTGTCGACATCGGGGGATACGTACCCTCGAGAGGAGGCGCGGTTGACAGCATCGCGGCCGTTACAGCGAGAATGAGGGGATGGAAGACACGAACCTTTACGGAAAAGATTCTGTTCCACCAGAGAAGCTTCGGGACAGCGCAGAATGGGACCCTGATGGCACGATTCAAGGGAGGTAACAAGGATTACGTGGTCGGAAACCATCCGGTGTGGGAATTATGCCGAACCGCTCATCAGATGACGAAAAAACCGTTAGTCCTTGGGGGACTGATGCTGGCTTGCGGCTACCTGTGGTCCTCTATCCGCCGCCGGCCTCGACCCGTATCGGGAGAATTCGTGGCATTTCACCGCCGTGAGCAGATGCGGCGATTGACGGCCTTTTTCCGAACGACCATGACGCCTGCGCCCGGCTGGCAAGAAGGAAAAAGTCCGGATCCGGCAAGATAAAAGGAATTAAAACTTTAGGGCGTAAGGCCAATCGGAAGGTTCAAAACAAAGCAAATGATAGTGCACACTCGTTGTTTCCTTCCGGTACAGTACGTCACCATGCACTTCTGGGACATGCGCGTGAAGCCTCGCACCGTCAGAATAGGTTGAGCCGCTGGGAATTCTTGGGTTGAAAGAAGACCCGGATGCGGCACATCCCCCACGCAGCCCCAAAACTGCGGTTCGAGGTTGTTCAATGGCATGCCGGCACTGGCCTCTTGCTCTCGTCTTGAATATGTTCTTGTTTTCCCTTAGTTCCTATGCCCAGCTTTGGCAAGGCATTCTGCAGCCAACGTATGGCAGCGGGGCTTGCACGCTGCTTCCCGGCTCCAGCCCTGCTGGATGCGGGGTGGACTGGTCCGCCAATTCCGCCCAGGGAACTTCGGGGGTTGGCATTCCCGGGGGAGTTCCTTACCGCACTACGATCTGCTCGACCATTCAAGCCTCCAACTACGGCAATGGCTCATCGGATGCGACTTCTGCGATCCAGTCTGCGCTCAATAGTTGCGGGAACGCTCATGCAAACGACGTGAATGGCAACCCGGGCGGAGTTGTAATGCTCAGCTCCGGAACGTATCTGCTTAATGGAACGCTTTCGATCCCTTCCAACGTCACGTTGCGAGGCGCAGGTACGACAGCCGCAACCGGTACCGTGCTCAATGCTCAGCGGACCAGCGGCGCGATTATCACCATTGGAACCGGGGGCGCGCCAAACACGGTGACCGATATCACCTCAGGCTCGACTGCGGGATCGACCAGCTTCACAGTGGCAAACACTTCGGGGATTGCAGTGGGAAGCCTGCTGGAAGTCTCGGAGCCGAACAATCCTGCTTATGTAAGCACAGTCAGCGGGCAGAACACAGGCAACGATTGCAGCTGGTGTGATTATTCGCGATGGGGAGCTTCCCGCGTCCGCGGACAGATTGTAGTGGTGACTGCGATCAATGGAATGAACATTACGTTTTCGCCGCCGCTTTATACGGCGTATGTCGCGGCGTCTACGGCTTATAGCAGTTCTACCACGTATGCGCAGGGCGATGTCGTCGTCAGTTCCGGAACTTGCTATGTCTACAATAACGACACGGCTTCAAGCGGAAACGCCCCGTCGAACACGGGTTATTGGACGGTGATGGCATCTTGCAATCCGCAGGCAGCTTACTTCACTCCTTCCGTGCAATGGGCAGGATTGGAACTGTTACAGGTCTACTCCAACGGCACGGCTTCTTATGGAGTGCAGAACACGACGGCGGAAGGGTTGTACGGCGCAGCGTATTCCTGGATCAAGGGGATTGAGAACAACTATTCGGATGGCGATCATGTGCAGTTTGTATCGTGCTTCCGGTGCGAAGTCCGCGACAGCTACTTCTCCAACGCCTACTACCACCAGGCAGGGCAAACCGACGCCACCGTCAACATGATGGAGAAAACCAGCGCTTCACTGGTGGAAAACAACGTCATGGAGCGGCTGCATGTCTCGGTCTTCTTTGAGTATGGCTCTGCTGGCAACGTTTGGGCCTACAATTTCGGAACCGGGAACTTCGACACGTCGGTGTGCTCGGGAAACATCAGTTCGAGCAACTATTGCGTAACCATGATGGACTTTGACCTGAATCATGGCGCCCATCCCCAGTTCAATTTGCTTGAGGGGAACGTGATGATGCGCGACGAGGGCGACGTGATCCACGGCAGCCTCAGCCACAACACGCATTTTCGGAACTGGGCGCTGGGCACGACCTTCGATTGCAACCCTCTATTGGATGGACGACAGAACTACAACTGCGCATCCGGTGCTTGGACGAACCAGACCTTGCGATCATTCGAGGTGCCACAGGTGCTGGGAGCATTCGCTGGTGGCACGGGAGACTGGTTCGAAAACGCGATTGGAAATGTATGGGGGTCGGCGGCACAGGCTGCGCTGGGAGCCTCATACACGGGGGGCAGCGATGGCTGCACCGCTTGTCAGGTTTCGCCCACGACCCGCAGCTATACGGAACAGCCCACGGACATGACGTTCGGCTACACCACGGCGGGGAACAACAATGGTGGATGTTCCTCGCGCTCGACTTGCACAGCTTATGTAACGGCGTTCCTGCACGGAAATTACGACTACGCCGCCAATGCTGTGGAGGTATGGCAGAGCGGAGTCACGCACCAACTGCCGGCTTCGTTCTTCCGCTCCTCTCAGCCGGCTTTCTGGGGCAATACGATTCCCTGGCCTGCAATCGGGCCGGATGTCACCGGGGGCGCGGGACCCGGCGGACATGTGTATTCGATCACGGCGGGAAACCCAGCTCAATCCTGTTGGAACACGGCTTTAATCCTGCCGGACGGTTCGCGCGCATTTGACCCGACCGTGTGCTACCCGGGAGAATTTGCAGCACTGCCGGCTCCGCCGAGCAACTTGAACGCAACGGTGCAGTGAGTCGCATTCGAGGACAACAGCGGACGGCTTAGCGTTGTTTTTCTATTCAATTTTGCGGACGGCGGGTAAGGGCCGCTGGTTTTCCTGATCAACTCTAATCAGCTTGAATTGCTAATCCTCCCCCACAACAATCCCCCAGCAAATCTTCTTAGAGAAACCCCTAGAAGGATAAGAACAATGTCTATGTCTGTCGTCGAGAGGGCGGCACGCGCTCCCTACAACTTTATTCTCAGACACGCTTCGCCAACCATCAAACGCTTCTTCTGGGATCGCGAATTCGCTTCCGGCAAATGGAACTTCATCGACGATACGGCCAGCGATACTTCCTATCCCTATCTGGAAAAATACAGCCAGAAGGGAAGCATCCTCGATCTGGGATGCGGCCCTGGTAATACCGCGAACGAACTGGCGTTCACGGCCTATCGAAGCTACCTTGGCGTTGATGTTTCCGAGGTCGCTCTGGCCAAGGCGAGGGAGCGGACGCAGCGTTGCGGACGCAGCCAGAAGAACAGTTTTGTGCACGGAGACATGCTCAGCTTTGTCCCTCCCCGGCTGTTCGATGTGATCCTGCTGCGGGAGTCCGTGTATCACGTGGCTATGGGAAATTTGAAGTCGATGTTCGAGCGGTACTCACAGTATTTAACGAAGGACGGTGTCTTCCTTGTGAAGCTCGTTACCGGAAATCGTTACACATCGATGACGAGGGTGCGCATCATCGAGTCGGACTTCGAAGTCGTCGAAAAAGGGGAACACTCGCGCGATGGATCGACGGTGTTGGTGTTTCGGGCAAAGCGGGCGCTGTCCTGAGTAGGTATGCAATCAAGGGCCGAAAGCGGAAGGATTCCATGCAGTCTTTGTTGAATATTGGGGGAGCCCAGATCAGGGTCGAAGGCACAATGCTGCGGATTGCGCGGCCCGATGCCGATAAATACCAGCAACTCGAGGACCCGGAATACGTTCTGACTGGCTTGCGGCGATGCAAGACGAGGATCGATCTTTTTACCTTCATGCAAATAATGCCGCTGACGTCTCCGCAACATTCGTATCCCACGGAGTGGGACAACCTCGCGGTCTTGCCGGTATCTACCTTCGACCACTGGTGGAATCACCAAATCCGCTCCTTTCCGCGCAACCGGGCAAGGCAAGCTGAAAAAAGGGGGGTTGTCATCCGCGAAGTCCAGCTCGACGACAACCTCGTCCGTGGAATCTGGGAGATATATAACGAGTGCCCGGTCCGGCAAGGGAGACGGTTTCGTCATTACGGGAAGGACATCGAAACCGTGAGACGAGAAGAATCCACATATCTTGATAGTAGCGTCTTTATCGGCGCATTCCTTGCTGAAAAGCTGATAGGGTTTGCCAAATTGACCTGGGACCAGACCCGCACCCAGGCGAACTTCATGAACATCCTGTCGATGGTTCAGCACAAGGACAAGGCCCCGACCAACGCACTGATTGCGCAGGCTGTCCGTTCGTGCGCGGAAAGAAATATTCGATATCTGGTCTACCAAAACTTCTCTTACGGTAACAAGCCGCCGGATAGTATGACTAATTTCAAAGAGGTCAATGGGTTCAGCCGTGTCGAAGTTCCTCGCTACTATGTCCCGCTGACGAGTGTTGGCCGGCTCGCCCTCCGCTTCGGTCTGCACCATAGGTTTCTGGACCGTCTTCCTCCTTCGCTTCTTGCGCAGATGCAGCATCTCCGCCGTGTCTGGCACAACGGCAGGTTCGAGGTGGCAGTAAAAGCGTCTTAGGTTAACAAGAATGCCGGGTATCGTAGGTCTAATCACAAAAAAACCGCAAGAAGAGGCAAAGGCAGAGTTGCTGCGGATGGTCGAGGCGATCCGCCATGAACCCTTCTACCGCACCGGGATCTGGATTGATGAGCGAATCGGTGCATATGTGGGATGGACCGTGCGGGAGAACTCATTCTCTGACGGCATGCCGCTCCACAGTGAACGCGGAGACACCGTCCTGATCTTTTCGGGAGAGGAATTTCCTGACCCGGCCGTTGCTGAGCGCTTGAAGTGTCGGGGAAACAGTCCGGACAGAAGCGGAGTTTCGTACCTGGTTCAGATATCCGAGGAAGACCCGGCATTTCCAGCGAATTTGAATGGGCAGTTCCACGGTCTGTTGATCGATTTGAAGCGTAAGACGGCATTGCTCTTCAACGACCGCTACGGAGTCCACCGGCTTTATTACTGCGAGGCCGGGGACACGTTCTATTTCGCCGCCGAAGCCAAAGCGATCCTGCAGGTACAGCCGGAATCGCGGACGGCCGATTATCGTGCGATCGGGGAGTTTGTCGCATGTGGCTGCGTCTTGCAGAACCGGACCCTGTTCCGTGGGGTCGAATTACTGCCGCCAGCGTCGGCGTGGGCCTTTCGGCGCGGCTCGATTGAGAGCAAACGAGAATATTTCAAGCCGCAACAGTGGGAAGCGCAGGCGCCTCTGGACCCGGAGTCCTATTACGAGGAAATGAAGGCCGTATTTTCCCGCAACCTGCCTCGCTATTTTAGCGGCAATGAAAAGATCGGAATCTCGCTCACGGGAGGACTGGACACGCGTGCGATTATGGCGTGGCACAGCGCCCCGCCGGGCTCCCTTCCCTGTTACACATTTGGCGGGATGTACCGGGACTGCCGGGACGTGCGCGTGGCGCGCCGGGTGGCAAAGGCTTGTGGGCAGGCGCATCAAGTCATCGCAGTGGGGAAAGAATTTCTTGATTCGTTCCCGGATTACGCCGAGCGCACCGTATACCTCAGCGATGGCTGCGCCAGCGTAAGCCGTGCCCCAGATCTTTACGCGAACGAGCAGGGTCGCGAAATCGCGCCTGTGCGGATGACGGGACTGTTTGGAGACGAACTCCTGCGCCACAACCGGACATTCAAAGTGGTGCAGCCGCGAGCCAACGTTTTCGGCGATACACTGATGGCGCATGTGAGCGAAGCTGCTATCACCTACAACGAAGCGCTGAAAACACACCCTCTATCTTTCTGCGTTTTTCGGCAGACTCCTTGGAATCATTACGGGTCCATGGCCCTGGAGAGAAGCCAGGTCGCTATGCGCACTCCGTTTCTGGATAACGATCTGGTGCGTACGGTGTTCCGTGCGCCGGTTTCGGCAGCTGCGACGAACCAATATCGATTGCGGCTTATCGCTGACGGAAACCCTTCTCTTCGCCGGATCGCGACGGATCGCGCCATGGGCAGCCCGGGTTTTGCGGGAGCGGTGAGCCAGATTCTCCAGGAGTTCACGTTTAAAGCGGAATACGCCTACGATTACGGCATGCCGCAGTGGATCGCCCGGATTGACCATCTTCTTTCCGGGCTTCACCTGGAACGGCTCTTTCTCGGCCGGCACAAGTTCTACCACTTTCGCACCTGGTACCGCCGCCAGCTCGCCGAATATGTGCGGCAGATGCTTCTCGATCCTCGTACCCTTTCCCGTCCATACCTCAATGCGAAAAACGTGGAAGCGATGGTGCACGGCCACACAGCGGGACCGTGCAATTACACGACGCAGATTCATCAGCTGCTGACACTGGAACTCATCCACCGCCTTTTCCTTGATTCGGGCCCGACATACCGAAGATTGCCGAGTGGAACCGAATGTCTGCAAGTCTTGCCACATCCCTATTTGCCGTCATCATCGCCGGTCTCTTCGTACTAGGACGAGACCGATCATCGCGGCCTTCAGGCGCCCTTTGGATTCCGGTGATCGCCCTCTTGATCGCTGGATCCAGATCGCTGTCGCAGTGGTTGGATGTGTTTGCAGGTCACTCAAAGGCCGCGGCAGCTGCAACCCCTGACCAGTTCATTGACGCGAATCCGGTGGATGCGGCTTTATCGATCAGCCTGATCGTGATCTGCTTGATTATTCTGAGCGGAAGGCGGCAGCAGCTTTGGCACCTGCTCCGCCGAAACGCTCCTATTTTGATTTTCTTCGGCTACTGCGCTATCAGCGTTCTTTGGTCCGATTACACCTTCGTCGCCTTTAAGCGCTGGGTCAAAGGGGTTGGTGATCTCTTGCTTGTATTCGTCATTCTGAGCGAATCCCGGCCTGAGGCCGCACTCAAAAGGTTATTTTCTCGAATCGCTTTTGTGTTAATTCCTCTATCGGTCTTGTTCATTAAGTACTACCCAGAGCTGGGGAGAACCTACAACTATTGGACTTTTCAGCCGATTCAGCTTGGCGTTTCCGACAACAAGAACGGGCTGGGAATGCTTTGCCTGATTTGCGGACTGGGCGCCTTATGGCAATTTATTACTGTGTATCGAGATGACCGAGCGTGCAACCGAACGGGGCAGCTTCTCGCGCAAGGCGCAGTCATAGCAATGATCTTTTGGGTTCTCTCGGTAGCGGATTCGGTAACCGCACTGTGCTGCTTCGTCATCGCAGGCGGGCTGATGTTGGTCACGTCCGCGAGCCGGATAGCGCGCCGGCCTTTAGCTCTGCAAATTCTCATCGTTTCCATCGTCAGCTTTTCGTCTCTGGTTCTGTTTGCCGATTCGGCAGGCTGGCTGGTAAGCGCGCTTGGCAGGGATTCAACATTAACGGGACGGACTAACATCTGGCAGGTCGTGCTCGGTGTCAGTGGCAACTCCTGGTTTGGAGCCGGATATGAAAGCTTCTGGACCGGAGAGCGTCTCCGCAAGATTTGGGCTGGCACGATGAATGGACTCAATGAAGCTCACAACGGATATCTCGAGGTTTATCTGAATTTGGGATGGGTTGGGGCGATCTTGCTGGCAGGGCTCATCGTAACTGGTTATCGGAATGTGATTGGAGCATTCCGCCGTTCTGATCCCACAGCGCTGATTAAGCTTGCGCTTTTCGTAGCAGCCCTGCTTTACAACTTTTCCGAAGCCGGTTTCCGAGAGGTCAATCTGGTCTGGATTTTCTTCCTGATAGCGACGACGTTCACACCTCAAAAACGGCGACTGGTTCGTGAGCCCGCTCTCTCCAAAGTGCGTGTGGGGCACTCTCAGCTTCGCGAGGTGGAAGCGTGAGCCCGTTCGACGCCAACGGTATTTTCATCGATGTAGCGAAACAGGGAGGGTTTCGTAAGGTCGTTAGCCGGAGCGCCGGCGTGACCATGCTTTCCGGCGTGCTGGGAGTAATGGTCCAGACGGTCGGAACAGTAACACTTGCGCGGCTACTAGCCCCTTCCGATTTCGGCCTGATGACCATGGTCACGGCGTTCAGCATGCTTTTGATGAACATCGGGCTGAATGGGTTTACCGAGGCCGTCGTCCAGCGGGATACCGTCGATCACCAGCTAATCAGTAATTTATTCTGGATCAACACGGCTTTAGGACTAATTCTTGCGCTCGCGTTCGCTGCCGGGGCGCCGCTTCTGGCTTGGTTCTACCGCGAGCCGAGGCTGACGCACCTCGCGGCACTGATGTCGCTGGTGATTTTCTTTAACTGTACTTCGGTACTGCATCTGGCCCTGCTCAAGCGTGCCATGAAGTTCACCAAAACCTCCGCCATTGAGGTTAGCGTGCGTGCCACAGCGGTTACAGTGGCGGTGGTTCTGGCTTGGGCGGGATGGGGCTACTGGGCATTAGCAGTTGCGGCAGTGGTCACGCCTCTGGCCACTTCCCTTGCGGCATTTGCGCTCTGCCCGTGGCTGCCGGGTTTGCCGCGGCGAGCGGAGGGAACCGGGGCGATGATCCGCTTTGGCCTGAATGTATACGGCCGATATAGCGTGAACTATTTCGGGATGAACATCGACCAGCTTCTGCTGGGCTGGAGATTCAATGCACAGATCCTGGGCTTCTACAAGAAAGCGTACGACTTATATTTTCTTTCGGCGGTCTTATCTGTCTGGCGTCTTAGGCTTGTCGCGGTTGCCGCTCTTAGCCGGCTGAACCGCGACCCGGAACAGTATCAGCGATATCTGATTAACGCTTTGGGCATTGTGGCGTTCCTGGCCATGGCTGTGGGAGGGGGACTGACGCTGGCCGGCGGTGACGTCATTCGAATTCTGCTGGGCCCAAAGTGGGAGACGTCGGGCCGGATTATGACGTGGTTTGGCTTCGGAGCCGGAATGATGCTCATCCATGAGATTCACTGCTGGATTCACCTTTCTTTGGGAAGAGCAGACCGTTGGTTCCGCTGGGGAATTCTGGAACTGTCGATTCATGCCTTGCTATTTGTGCTTGCACTTCACTGGGGACCGATCGGAGTTGCTTTGGCCTGGACCGTCTCGTTCTGGATTCTGACCGTACCCGCGATCTGGTACGCTGGCCGCCCTATCAATCTGGGGATTTCGCAAATCATCGAAGCGGTTTGGAGACCGGTGGTAGCCTCGGCTTCGGCGGGTTGGGCGACAGCAGCCATACTGCGATCGAACGCGTATCTTTTTGCCGGCCATCGCTTTGCCGATGCCCTGATCAGAATGACGACCGTGTGCGCTGTTTTCGTTCTACTTTATATCGCCGTCACTGTCATTCTCCACCGGGGATTTGCTCCTCTGCAGCACACTCTGGCTCTAGTACGGGATATGGTTCCGCAGTATGGATCGACTCGCACGGTGCCGCAGTCGTAAGCGCAGATGAAGCATTCTGACGATACCGGTTACTGCCACGGGTTCATGCAAACTGCAACTGAAATGCGCCAGAGCAAGACAGAGCGACTTGGATCTGCGCGGCCTGTCGAAGTAACTCTACTCACCGGCTGTAAAGATCCTCATTATGCGTTTGGGTTGGCGACGGCGCTCAGCGCAGTAGGGGTAATCACGAATATCGTGGGGAGCGCAAGCGAAGATAACCATGAGTTCCACTGCAATCCCAACCTCAACTTTCGCAACCTGAGAAAAAACAGGCAAGCGGAGCGATCGTTCCGCGCCAAAGTCGCAGGATGGTTTCGATACTACTGGGCCCTTATCCAGTACACAGCTTTCACGCGCGGTCAACTGATCCACATTCTCTGGAACAACAAGTTTGAGATGTTCGACCGGACGATTCTGATGTTCGCTTACAAACTGCTTGGCAAAACAGTGGTGCGTACGGCGCACAATGTGAACCAGGCCAGGAGAGATGGGAACGACTCGATTCTGAACCGGATGACACTGCGCATTCAGTACCAGCTTTCCGATCATATTTTCGTTCATACACAGCAGATGAAACGGGAATTATGCGCTGACTTCCGAGTCAAGCCAGCAGCAGTAACAGTGGTTCCCTACGGAATCAATAACGCAATACGAATCACGGGTCTCACTTGCAGCGAAGCAAAACAGCGGATTGGCGTAAAGGACACTGAGAAGACGATTCTTTTCTTCGGCGGAATCAAGCCATACAAAGGTCTTTCGTACCTCGTTGATGCCTTCCAGCAATTGTCAGAAAAAGATCGAAACTACCGCCTCATCATCGCCGGTGAAGAAAAAAGAGAGGCGGAGCAATATATGCGTGAAATCCGGCGGAAAATAAAGAATCTGCCCAATCCGGCTTGCGTGATTCAGAAGATTCAGTACATCCGCGATGAAGACACGGAAGTGTATTTCAAGGCGGCGGACGTAGTTGCGCTGCCATACAGGGAAATCTTTCAAAGCGGAATCCTTTTTCTAGCCTACAGTTTCGGGCTGCCAGCAGTTGCCAGCGATGTTGGCTCGTTCCGGGATGACATCATCGAAGGCACGACCGGCTTCTTATGCAAACCAGGCGATGCAAGTGCGCTTGCCAATACACTCAAGAGATATTTCGACAGCAACCTCTTCAAAGACCTGAATGTGTACCGGAAACAGATAGAGACTTTCGCGAACGCTCGCCATTCGTGGCATGTAGTGGGTGAAATGACGCGGGACATTTACGCGGACCTTTCGCGAGGCGGCAGGCAGCCCCATGAAGTGGCGGTCGCGATCGAATAAAACTGCTCGCATTTATAACAATCCACCAATGAACCAGGCCTAACCCGTTGAACATTGATCCAATCAGAGGTGCGCGGTTATGAGTGCGAGTTGCGCAGTTGCTTTGAGGCAAACACCGAACAGGACCGTACCCTGTATCTACGAGCTCGATCCCTGCAAGGATTCAAGGTGGAACACTCTTGTTGAGAATCATCCCCGAGCTTCGGTGTTCCACAGCAGCAACTGGCTAAGAGTGTTGCAGGCTGTTTATGGCTATCAACCTGTAGCTTTCACAAGCTGTGGCCCCGGCAATGCTCTTACCAATGGACTTGTTTTTTGTTATATCAACAGCCGGTTAACCGGCCGGCGCTTCGTATCTTTGCCATTTTCCGATCATTGCGAACCGTTAGTGGACCGCGCCGATGAACTCGATGAAATGCTTGTGCGTGTGAACGAACGCGCTTGTGAAAACAAAGCGAAGTACATTGAGATAAGGCCAGTTTTGCTTACGCCCGGCACAAATAGCGGCTTAACAAAGAGCCGCACGTATCGATCTCATCGCCTCGATCTGCAGCGAAGTACAGACACCCTATTCCATAACTTCCATAAGGATTGTGTTCAGAGAAAGATCCGCCGTGCTGAACGCGAAGGACTGAAATACGAAGTCGGAAACTCGGAACGTCTACTGCAAATGTTTTTCCAGTTGTTCGTAAAGACGCGCCGCCGGCAGCGATTGCCACCTCAACCGCTGGCCTGGTTTCAGGGCCTGGCTTCCGCATTCGGCGACGACCTTGAGATTCACATTGCGTCCAAAAGCGATGTGCCTCTCGCCGGCATTATGACTTTGTGCCATAAAAAATCCATCACATATAAGTATGGCGGCAGCGATGCGTCGCTTCACAGGGTTGGCGGCATGGCTTTGTTACTGTGGAACACCATTCGCGAGGCAAAAGAGAAAGGGCTCCATGAATTGGATCTGGGACGCTCGGACCTCGCGAACCAGGGATTGATTGCCTTTAAAGAACACTGGGGCGCAGCGGGAAGCTCTCTCAGCTACTGGACACATCCGCAAAGGCAGGAGATGGACGCAAGCCGCTGGCAGAACAGCGTGGCGGGGCGAATAGCCTCGCACGCACCAGAAATAGCCTTGAGAACCGCGGGCGCTCTGTTGTACGGCCACATTGGCTAGCTGATACGCAATGACCTAGGGAGCATTAACAATAAAACTATGTTAGTAAACGACGTGTACTACGAGCTTAAGCCTTTCCTTCCTTGGCGGGTAAGAATTGGTTTGCGCCGGTTGCGTGCGCGCTACAAGCGGGCTGTTTCCGCCAATGTGTGGCCGATTGATGAGCGGGCGGGATCAACCCCGGTAAACTGGCCGGGCTGGCCCGACGACAAACAGTTCGCCGTCGTCCTCACTCATGATGTCGAAGGGCAGAAGGGGCTGGCGCGCGTCCGGCAGCTAATGGATCTGGAATTGAAGTACCGATTCAAGTCTTCTTTCTATTTCGTGCCAGAAGAGGACTACGAGACATCCCAGGCCATGAGAGAGATGGTCGCCGGCGCCGGATTCGAAGTTGGCGTGCACGGATTGGAGCACGACGGAAAACTCTATGGCTCCAAGCGCATCTTTGCGAACAAGGCAGCCCGCATTCGCGAGTATCTACGCCGCTGGAACGCAGTTGGATTCCGCTCGCCGCTCATGCAACATCGGCTGGGATGGTTGCATGAACTGGGTGTTCAATATGACGCTTCAACTTTCGACGCCGATCCTTTTGAACCGGAAGCGGACGGAATGGAGACCATATTTCCCTTTTGGGTTCCGGATTTAAGCGGTGGTGGTTATGTTGAGCTTCCCTACACGTTGATCCAGGACTTCAACCTTTTCGTCATCCTGCGGGAACCGAATATCGATATCTGGAAGAAAAAGCTGGATTGGATCGCTCAGCGTGGTGGAATGGCCTTGCTGAATACCCATCCTGATTACATGTGTTTTGACGGAGACCGCGCGCGAGACGAGTATCCAGTCCGCCACTACGAAGATTTCTTGTCCTACATTCGAAATAAATACGATGGCCAGTTCTGGTCGGGCCTGTCAGGCGAGGTGAACCAGCACTACCGAGCCAATGTTCGCCCATCATTGCGCAACACGCGAAGGCGGATCTGCATGGTCGCTTATGCAGGCTACGCGGTCGACAATCGCGTGCGGCGCTATGCGGAAACTCTAGCGAGGCAGGGAGACAAAGTGGATGTAATTGCCGTCTGCAGCCGCGGACAGCAGGTCGGCGTAGAGGAAATGAATGGGGTAACCGTTCATAAAATCCAAAGCCGCAAGGTCAACGAGCAGAACGGATGGCGGTATGCGTACAATGCACTCCGCTTTTTCGTGAAATCGTCGGCGGTTCTGACGCGGCTTCATGCCCGTAATCGATACGATCTGATTCATGTACACAACATGCCTGATTTTTTGGCGTTTGCCGCATGGTATCCGAAACTGGCGGGCGCAAAGGTTATTTTGGATATCCATGATGTCGTGCCGGAGCTTTTCCTAAGCAAGTTCAAAGGGAATGAAAATGGCATCGTTTACGCTCTGCTTCGGCGGCTGGAAAAGGCTTCAGCGGGATTTGCCGATCACGTGATTGTTTCCAACGACATTTGGTACCAGAAACTGATCTCCCGTTGCGTACCCGAGGAGAAGTGTTCGGTGGTCCTCAACCACGTCGATCCGGTTGTCTTTTACCGCCGCGCCAGGACCAGAAACGATGGAAAACTGGTCGTTCTTTTTCATGGCAGTTTTCAGTGGCACCAAGGGCTCGATATAGCCGTAGAGGCCCTCGCCCGCATGCGCTCAACGGTTCCGAATGCGGAACTTCATCTCTATGGCGATGCAGGAACAAGCGCGGCAGCCGACCTGGGCCGGTTGGCGCAACGACTTGGCCTCAACGGAAACGTGAAGGTTTTTGACCGGGTGCCCATCGACAAGATTCCCGACATCATCGCCAATGCCGATATCGGAGTAGTACCCAAACGCGCGGACTCGTTTGGCAACGAAGCTTACAGCACAAAGATCATGGAGTTTATGTCGCAAGGCGTACCTGTCGTCATCTCCCGCACCGCAATTGACAGCTTCTATTTTGACGAGACGGCGGTTCGCTTTTTTCCATCCGGCAACAGCGAGGCGATGGCGAATACGATGCTTGACCTCCTGCACGATGAAGGTCTACGAAATACTCTGATTGCCAACGGCCATGAGTATGTCGACCGCAACAGCTGGGAGCAGCATAAGAGTGGCTATCTCAATCTGGTCACATCCCTCACAACTGAGGACTTTGCATCGCTTTCACCACAAAGACTGCCATCGAGCCAACAAGCCTCCGCTGCAGAACCTGAAAAAGTTAAGTAATCTCCCTCAGCACCTTGCGCAGAGCCTTCGATTCTTTCCTTTCCGTCCTGGAGCTACAACTTGCGGAAGTACATTCGATTCGTTAACGGCCTCAGGAACTTCATCAAGACCAGGATGACGCCGGATGAGGCGATTCAATCCGCTCGGATGCTCTTGCAGGCACGGATTGCCGCACGAGAAGAGAACTTCTTAAATCTCGCTGAGAAAGGCATATTCCGCTATCCCAAAAGCCCGTACCTAAAGTTACTGGACGCGAGGCGGATACGGTTCGAGGATTTGAAGTCCTGGGTGGAGCAACGAGGAATCGAAGAGAGCCTGCGGATTCTGCAGGCGGAGGGAGTATTTTTCACCGTCGATGAATTCAAGGGAAAGACGCCTGTAGTCCGTAATGGCATTCAGTGGTGGTGCCAGGAGTCGATGTTTGACAACCCGTTTTTGTCCTCAGCGTATGAAGTGCGAAGCGGAGCCACACGAAGCGCCGGAACAAGAATTCGAATCGATTTCGAGTATCTTCATCAACGCTCGCTCTACGATGCGTTTCTCCTGAATATTCACGGATGCTTAAACTCACCGATTGCAAACTGGTTTCCGGTCTTCCCTGGAGCTCCGGGAATCAACTCCAGCATGCGATTTGGTCACATTGGGAACCGCGCCCAGTGCTGGTTTTCTCAGGTAGATGAAGACAATATCCAAGTAAATGCAGAAAAAAAGTGGGGCACAAGACTGATTTTTGCCGTTCACCGACTCTACGGATATCCCCTGGCGGAGCCCGTCTATGCCAGCCTGAACGATGCTCATAAGGTTGCGTGCTGGGCTGCCCGGGTGCTCACTGAGCATCCATCGTGTGTGGTTTATACCTTCGCCGCATCAGCGGTCCGGATATGCATTGCTGCGGCCGAGGCCAATCTGAGTCTGAAAGGCACGAAGTTCCTGGTGACCGGGGAGCCACTTACACCTCAGAAAAAGAGAGAGATCGAATCGGCGGGAGCTCGTGCAATTCCGGTGTACGGCATCTCAGAAGCTGGAGTCATTGCGGCGGGCTGTGACAAAGAGAATTCGGCAAGCGATCACTGTCATTTGTACAAAGATACGATCGCCCTTATTACCCACAAACACACCGTCACGCACTCCGATCTGACGATCGAATCGTTTCTTTTCACCAGCCTCTTATACGAATCGCCTAAGCTGCTGCTTAACGTGGGCATGGGGGACTATGGAGACATCGCTCCCAGCAAGTGTGGTTGCGAGTTTGCAAAGACTGGTTTTGACACCAGCATCAGCGGTATTCGCAGCTACGAAAAACTCACCGGCGAAGGTGTGACGTTCGTGGATACCGATTTGATCCGCATCATTGAAAAGGAACTCCCGGAGAAATTCGGTGGGAGGAGCACTGACTATCAGATCGTCGAAAGGGAAGATGCGCGAGGATTGCCACAGTTACAGCTGATGGTCAGTCCTCGAATCAAGTCGCTAAATGAAAAGGAAGTGCTCAGCCAATTCATGCTTCTTCTGAAGAATTCGGAGGATAGTCCGGAATCATGGGCGCAGTCGGGGACGGAGATGTGGAAGCAAGCGAAGATGGTGGGCGTCAAGCGGGATTCCCCGATTCCAACCGCAAGCGGCAAGATTCTCCCCTTTTACGTGGTGAAGACAGTAAAAAGAGCGACGGAAACGTCCAGAGAGACTCAGGAGGTTCATTAAAATGGGATTCCCAACACGAAGACTTCGCAGGCTGAGGCAGAACCAGAATTTTAGAACACTGGTCAGCGAAACAGACTTGTCCGTACACGACTTTATTTTGCCGCTTTTCGCAGTTTGGGGCAGCGGGATCAAGAAAGAAATCAGCGCGCTGCCCGGTAACTACCACCTCTCGATTGACTGCCTGGTCGAGGAAGCACGCCAAGTGCGCGACCTGGGCATTTCCGCCATTCTTCTGTTTGGCATACCGGGAGTAAAGGACGAGTGTGCCTCGGAAGCCTATTCACCCAATGGAATTGTTCAGCAAGCGGTGAAAGCGCTGAAAAGCACCGTCCCCGACCTTCTAGTGATCACCGATGTTTGCCCGTGCGAGTACACCACGCACGGTCACTGCGGAATCATCGAGAATGGATATCTCGCCAATGACCGCTCATTGGAACTGTTAAAGAAGATCGCCGTGTCGCACGCCGAAGCTGGGGCTGACATGGTTGCACCTGCGGCCATGCTGGACGGTGAGATCCAGGCCATGCGCCAGGCGCTCGATGAGCATGGCTTCGAGAACCTCCCGATCATGGGATATTCGGCAAAGTATGCGTCGAAACTGTACGATCCCTTCTTCAAGGAAGGAACGCACTCCGCACTCTCTTTCGGAGACAAGAAAACGCACCAGATGGACTACGCGAACTCCGACGAAGCCATGCGGGAGATTGCGCTCGACATCGAAGAAGGGGTCGACATCATCATGGTGAAACCGGCACTGTTCTATCTGGATGTGGTTTACCGCGCTAAGAAAGAATTCCAGATGCCACTGGCTGTCTACAACGTGAGCGGCGAGTACGCTATGATCGACGCCGCGGCGAAAATGGGGCGACTGGATCGGGATGCCATCATGCTCGAGGCGCTCACCTCCTTGAAGAGGGCCGGGGCAGACATGATCATTACCTACTTCGCCAAGCGTGCGGCAACTCTACTCTCGGAGAATCGGCGAGAGGTGTCCGTAAGAGTACCTTTGGAAGAGGTTGCCACGCCACTGAAGGCTTCCAACCGGGAACTTCAGACCCGCTGAGTAATTGACCGGTCCCTCCCCTCTTTTGCTGTTCCTTCGCGCGACCAATTTCATTCAATCTAGCTCCAGGATATGAATTTTCAGCTAATCGGCCTAAACCACAACAGCGCTCCAATTGACCTGCGCGAAAAGTTGGCTATTCCGGATTGCCGATTGCCCGAGGCCCTCCAGCAACTCGCGCAATTCCCGGATGTAGCCGGGGGATTGATTCTTTCCACTTGTAACCGCGTGGAAATTATTGTCGAAAGCAAACGCGCAGGTGCTGATCTTCGTAGTTTTCTCAGCGGCTACTTTGGTATTGCCGTTGACGAAATGGAACGTCACCTCTACGAATATCGCGACGATAAGGCGGTGCTTCACCTGTTTCGCGTGGCCGCCAGCCTGGACTCCATGGTGGTGGGGGAGGCGCAGATCCTCGGGCAAGTAAGAGAAGCATACGCCACCGCACGCACCGTCGGTACGATCAGCCCACAACTGCATCGCCTGTTGAGGCGCACATTGGCTGTGGCCAAGAGGGTCCGGACGGAAACGGCGGTGGGATCTTGCGCAGTCTCGGTTGCATCGGTAGCCGTGGAGCACGCGCAGAACATTCTGGGGTCGCTCGAAAACAAGTGCATTTATCTGGTGGGCGGGGGAGAGATGAGTGAACTGGCAGCGCGGCACTTAATTGCCCACGGTGCCGGCTCGATTCTGGTTTCGAGCTGTAGTTTCGAGCGAGCGGACAAATTGGCGAATGCGGTGCACGGCAAGGCTATCCCCTTCGAAGACCTCTATAACACCTGCCATCTTGCCGACATTATTATCACCGCGACGGCTGCGCCGCATACGATTTTCCGCCGCGAACACGGCGAACTGCTGCTGCAGCGCAGGCGCAATCGGCCCGTATTCTTCATTGATATCTCAGTTCCGCGCAACGTCGCCCCGGAGATAAGTCAAATTGAGGGTATCTTTGTGTACGACATGGACGATCTGCAGCGCGCCGTCGATGACAACGCGGAGAACCGGCGAAAGGAAGCGAAGCGTGCTGAAGTTATCATCGCTTCGGAAGTCGAGCGCTTTTGCGCCGGTATGCAGATCCTGGATGTAGTGCCGGCCATTGTCTCGTTGCAGGAACGCGTGGAGAATATCCGGCAAAGCGAGATTGATCGGGCCCGTGGCCGCCTCGGACAACTCTCGGTGGAGCAGGAAGCCGCCATCGACGCCATCACGCGCGGGATCGTTAACAAGCTCATGCACAGTCCGATCAGTGTGCTGAAGTCCGCTGCGCGAGAGGCTGAGGCAGGCATGCTGCTCCCACTGGTGGAGCGATTGTTTGATATCTCAGACGGCAAGGTATCTTCATCTAGCCAAAATACTCTCAAGTTTCGGCCGCCCGCGCTCGAGTCGCGCCCACACACCCAACAGGCCGGCGAAGCAGCAGGCACAGATTAAAGGACGCAGGCGGAAGAAACACGGCATGGATTTGCGGAGTTTTATTGATCTGCTCTGGTCACACGGTCGTCTGAAGCGGATCGAACCGGAGGTCGACTGGAGATTTGAGATTGGGCGCATTACTCGAGAACATCGAGAGCCGCTTCTTTTTGAAAATGTAAGAGGATATCCGGGGAGCCGCGTCTTCACAAATGGTCTGAGCAGTCCAGAGCTGATCGCGCTGAGTCTGGGTCTCGGTTCTCAGCAAGGCATGAAGGAAATAATTAATGCCGCCAAAAACAGACTGCAGAAGCCGCTCTCGCCTGTGATTGTGGATTCTGGCCCAATTCTGCAAAACATCGTGCGCGCTGACGATATCGATTTCCTTGAGCTCCCGGTTCCGCAGTGGAGCCCAAGGGATGCAGGGCGGTATTTGGGAACCTGGCACGTCAATGTCACAAAAGATCCTGAAACTGGCACTCGCAATGTTGGCGTGTACCGCATGCAGGTTCTTGGGCCAAAACATGCAACGGTCAGCACTTCTCCGACCAGCGATCTGGGAAGGCACGTCGCAAAGGCAGAGAAAACGGGCAGAGCGCTGCCGATGGCGGTAGCCATCGGGGTCAGCGAAGCAGTGATGATCGCCGCCAGCGCCGCCTGTCCTTACGGTTACGATGAGTATCAGTTCGCCGGTGGCCTGGAAACGAAACCCTTGCAGTTGCTCAAGTGTGAGACTGTCGACCTGGAAATACCTGCCGATACAGAAATTGCCATCGAAGGATTCATCCAGCCGGGCGAGCGGGTACAGGACGGCCCTTACCTCGACTACGCCGGAAAGGCAAACACCAACCCCAAAGCTTTTCTATTTGAAGCAACGCGGATGATGTTCCGCGACAACCCTATTTTCCGCGGTTCCTCAATTGGTCTGCCCGGTGCGGAAGATCACCAGGTCTTCTCCCTTCTGGCTCATCTAAAACTGGTCGATTTTCACGGCCGGCGGTCGCGGCAGTTCGTGCAAAATCCATTGCTTAGAAAAAGACTCTTCAGACCCTTCCAGCTGGCGGGCAGGCTGGGAGGATTTCATCCACGCCACTGGGGCCCTAATTCCGCGCGATGAGGACTGGAATGTTACGCCACTCGCCCACTCCGGTTTCGGCTCCAATCCATCCCAGCAAGCGAATCACGATTGTCCACATATACAAAGACTTCGACATCTACAACGGACTGATTGAAGAGTTCCTCGTCCTGACCAAGTTGATGGATCCCGGGGCCTATGATGTCAGGGTATGTGTGTTCAATTACAAGGGCAGCAGCTTCGGTCGGCGCTTCCAGCAACTCGGAGGCAGACTCGACAGTTTGCAGTGCGACTGGGAAGATAACCCGCTGATCATAGGTAAGCTGTACGCGTATCTGAAGCGGGTGAAACCTGATATAGTTCAGACTTATGTCCTGAAGCCAAATCTTTACGGCCGAATAGCGGCCCTCTTGGCCCGAGTTCCCGTCATCATTTCTACCGAGATGACGCTCAAGGATCAGGCGCACAGCGTCGCCACGCGCCTTCGTGACATCTTCTTGCACCCGCTCAACGCGATTCTGAACCGGTATACCGATGTTGTCCTTTGCTCTTCCGATGCGATTCGGCGGCAATGGTCCACTCGCGCACTAGCGCCAAGAATGAAGGTTCTCCATCCCTATTTCGATCCAGCGAAACTGCAAAACTCGTCGCAGGCTTCGGACAAATATCTTAGGCATAAACACAACTGGGTGATCGGAACAGTAGGTAGACTCAGCGAGGAAAAAAAACAGATCGACTTGCTAAGGGCATTTCGCGATGTAAGGAAGAGTTTTCCCGAGGCTACCCTTTTGGTCGTAGGTGATGGTGAGATGAGAAGCCAACTAACCCAGGTGGCGCGCCGCCTGGGCATATCCGAGAGTGTGACGTTTACCGGATTCCAGAGCAACATTTCGGAGTATCTGGAGAAAATGGATGTCTTTGTTCTCCCTTCACGCACCGAGGGGTTTGGGATTGTTTTGCTCGAGGCGATGACCATGGGTCTGCCCGTTATCGCAACGGATGTGGGGGGAATACCAGAAATAATAGTAAACAGCGAGATAGGAATTCTGGTTCGACCTTCGCGCCCTGATGAGCTTTCAAAAGCAATAACCGAATTGTTGTCAGATCCAGCAAGAATGCGCGCCGTGGCACTCAGGGGGAAGGCGCACGTGTTATCGACTTTCAGCGCCGAGCAGTACATTCATGAGCGCGAGACCGTTTATAAATCGGCTCTTGCCGCCAAAGCAGATAGCGGACGGGCTTACATTGCAGCAACCACGCGAAGCTCGTCAGAAGCATAGCCGAATGCTGACTGGGAAAGATAAGTCCAGACGACTCTCCGTACTTTTGATCGCGCCTGAAGTGTCTCGCTGCGCGGAACCGATGATTGTGGGCGAGGCGCAGCCTTCAGTTTCGGATCCAGGCCACGTGGATTATGCGGAATTGCTTTCCGCCTCCAACTACAGCTTCGACATCGCAGCTCCAGAGGATATATCTCCCAGCTTGTTTTGTGACTCGAACTCGGTCAAGTATTCATCAATCGTGCTGGCTCTGGGGATGCGTGAACTGAGTGATGTTGCGCTCTCCGTCATTCTGCGCGCTTCTCACGAACTCGGTATCAGCCTCTTTGCTGCCTACGACGGTCCGGACCAGCGCAGCGGTGCATGGTTTGGCGTAGAACGGTTCACCGGGAAACGGATGCTTTGGCCATTAAAGGTCAAAATCACACGCTGGCCGAATTCAGATGGTCGTGCATGTGTGGCACATTACGGACTGCGGTCGGGCCTTCCCGGGATTCGCCGCCGTGGATTGCGGAAACTATCGTGGAAACAAACTCTCACCAAGGGCATAAGCCTCATAGGAAGCTCGAAGCTACCCTATATGCGGGCGGTTCGTGCGCCGAACACACAAGTTCTTGCGACCACGATGCGCGGCGAACCTCTCGCCTGGTCGAATCAATTCGGTAACGCCACAAATTACTATTTCGCGCTCCACGGGGACTTATTCCTCGACAAGTACAACGAGATGCATCGGCTCGTCCGGTCCGCGCTTGACGCGAATAGCGGCCATGGCATGGTTTGCGCAAATCTGGACCGGACAATGGTTCTTCGAATGGACGATCCCGGAGCGTCTAAGGCAGATTATGTAGACGGCGGCTGTCTGCTGACAGAGAAGGAATGGAACGATCTCGGGACCGTGCTGGATGAAGAGCGCACACCTTTGAGCGTGATGTACACCCCAGGTTGGGTGGATGACGCAGATCCGAAGTCAGGAAGCGTTTTCCTCGACGGGAAATTATTGTCAACACGGATCCCGGGCGAGATTCACGATTCACCGCGCGTTAAGTACGTATTCGCCGATCCGCAGAGGTCTCCGCATGATCATGTCTCGGAATTTCGTGCACTGGAAAAGCTTGTGAAAAAGAGGGTCGTCGATATTCATTCGCACGGCCTTACCCATCTGACTCCAGACCGTGAAACGTGGGCGGCTGCTGCTGACAAGCGCACTGACATGCGCTGGTACACCGAGTTTTACCGCAGCAGAGAGAACAGCCAAGTCAGCGCGGAAACCCAGGCTGCAGCCATGACGATGTCGAAGGACAAAATCGAGAATCTCTTTGGCACGCCTGTGCTCGCGGTAACCCCCTCTAGCCACCAACACGATCACCGGTCTGATGCCCTGGCCCGAGCAGCAGGTTACGAACTGTTCTCGGCAGATTATACGGGTATCATCAAGCGTGACGTTCTGCTACGAAACTGGAAGATGCCGGCACTGATGCTTTATCTGAAGGAGCCATCCGCATCGATCGCCAAAGCCGGATACCCGTTTGTGGGGGTGGTTCACGACTATGAGGTCAGAACAGGCCTCGATGAGTTCCGTAGCGTTCTCAGACGGTGGAGGGGAGCCGGTATAAAGACAAGCATCTCTCTGAATAGTCTCGCCGCATCTTTATGCTCTGAGATCGATGCTTCCTATTCAGCCAATGAGGGACGAATGGAAGTGAGGATCGCGCCGCCAACAACGAATAGAATGGCTATGTCCAAGGTTGACTTGGACATATTGATGAAAATCGTCATCCCGTCGGGAACTTCGTATTCCGGAGAATCCATTGAGATTAGTGGTGGCAACCTGATTTCTATGGACGAGCCTGCGCAAAACACGATCCACCTGTCGGTACGGACGACCGATGCCGAGTGTGTGAGAGTCGTCATACCCCTGCGCCAGTCGCAATCCGACCTGATCTCTTCCCCGGATGATCGCGTAGCGATTTGCTGATCTTTCGCTGAAAAAATGGCGCGGTTGCTTCAGTAATATGGAACGTCGGAAGGTAAAGATCCTGTACATCGCCGGCTGCGACCGCAGCGGCAGCACCATCCTTGATCAAATATTGGGACAGATTCCGGGATGGTTCAACATCGGCGAGGCTTCTGCCATATGGGATCGAGGTGGTCTTCTGAACGGCGTCCGTGCCGCTGATAGCCTGTGCGGCTGCGGCAGCGTCTTCAAGGATTGTGCTTTTTGGCGGCGCGTCTTTATCGAAGCGTTTCAGGTCGCTCCTGACCGGTTTGATTTTACGGCCGCAGCTAATCTGAAGAACCGCTGTGATCGACTTCGTTACTTGTGTCTCCTCCTCAACTCGCCGGCAAGAAGTCTTCTCAGACCTTCCATCGATGCGTACGTGGATCTGACAAGGAAGCTCTACATGTCAGTCAAGAAAATCAGCGGCGCGGAGATCCTGGTCGATTCCTCAAAACAACCATCCCATGCTCAGATACTGAAACTTACTGGAATGGCGGATCTTTTCGTGGTCCATCTAGTGCGCGATCCCCGTGGCTGTGCGTACTCCTGGCAGAAGAGCAAACCTTATCTCGATCCCACGGTGAGCGCGTTGCCCACTGTGCATCCGGCAAGAACTTCGTTGGATTGGGTTGTGCAAAATACCGCAATCAGGACGCTCTGGCAATCTTCCGAACGACGATACATGGTTCTACGGTACGAGGATCTGATCGCCTGTCCCGAGGAGAGCATGCACCGAATCATGGAGTTTGTCGCACAGCCTTACTTATCTATTCCCTTCTTGTCCGACCATTCGGTCTCCTTAAAACGCACTCACGGCGTCTCAGGTAACCCCGTACGATTTGATACCGGAACAGTAAGACTGACCCTCGACGACAGATGGCGCGCGGCGATGAGGCCAATGGACAAACTGCTTGTGACGGCGCTGACCGGATTTACCTTATCTACATATGGGTACGACTTCCTGAATCCATTATGAGAGCTGAGCGGAGACACGACTGGTTGCGCTCGAGGAGAATCGCCCCGATCCCGGCAGCTCTCGCAATTCTCTGCTTCCAGATTGTGGGTGCAGCAGCACAGTCACCGAAACATCCCACGATAATGGCGAAAGCCGTGCCGAAAGTGACCGGGGCGACCCTCTGTGTAGCGCCTGGCACGAAGTTCAGGCAATCATCTCAGAGCATGTTCAGCAAGCACACCGTGATTCTCTCGTGGAATGCAAGCACCCCGTTATCCGGCCACGCCAAAACGGATGGGTACTGTCTATACAGAAGCTTGAAGTATGGGGATGCCGCACTGGGAAAAAGCTGCAAAGAATGTCAGTTGCTGAACTCAAAACCGCTTCCCGTTACAACCTGTGTGGACGACACGGTCAGCGATGGGCCCACGTACTATTATGCTGTAGCCGCCATCAACGCGAATGGAATGAGCGGCCCTTCCAATGAAATTTCAGCTCTCATTCGAGCTGATAAGCCTGCTGGCAAGCCTCCCGAAGGTATCAGTTCCTGCAAGGACGCGAGTTCGTTGGAAAAAACCCCGCCACCCCAGTAAGGCGAATTACGTGGCCAGGGCATCCCTTGGCATGCCGATGCCGTCCGTTCCGCTCCCCGATCGATTTTTCCTGATCGGTACTTCCTGCCTCCGCAATCCCTCCTCGTTCCACGCACTGGCCTGAACAGAGCCAGTCTCTCTCGCCTCCCGGACGCGCAATTCCCACCGCGCGAATGCAAGACTTCCGATAGTCGACCGTGACAGGGATCGAGCGTTTGCTCTCGCGCCCGCGCCTGTCCATCCGGCGCTAAGCTCATCGACCTTCATGGCCGCTCTCGATAGGTCCATTGTCCCTTTGGTCATACCGGCATAGTAACTTTCGTTTTCGCGATTTGCACTTTCGTGGGGCGACAGGACCGGGTGGCTCGGGTTCTACTAATGGAGCCTGATCTCGCGCTGTTGCGCTTCGCGGAGTGCGGTAGCCACAACTGGAGGGGATATGCATCGAGGGTTGTTCAGGGGTTTTGTCATCACCCTTTTGCTGAGCGGGTTGACCACTGTGTTGGTGCAGTCCCAGACGGAAGAGTCGCTGGGCGATATAGCGCGCGCGAATCGTGCGCAACAGGAGGCTCAGGAGACATCCGGACCGGTGCCCAAGGTGATTACAAATAAGGACCTGCCCGCAGGCTCCACGACCCTGCCGCAATCGAGTACGTCGGACTCGATGACCATGGTCTCCGGGGTGCAAAGGCCGGATCGTCAATCGGATCAGCAGCCGAGCAATCGACTGCTCTCCCAGCAGCGTACGGACGCCCAATGGAGAGCACGCATTCAGGACCAGGAAAACCGGATTGCCGCCCTACAGGCGCGAATCGATCGTGTAAATGCGTCGATCCGTGGTTCTGTCGGCACAGCAGAGTATGACACCCCGGCGAATCGGTATCAGGCGATCCAGATGGAGCGCCTGTCGACAATGGAGGAGACGCTGAATCAGCAGAAGCAAAAACTCGCCATGATGCAAGACGCCGCTCGACGCGCGGGAACGGATCAGTAACAAAATCAGCTGTACCTGACCTGTCATTGATCCAACCGGGCATTCACACTCGGTTATCTCGCATCCCCTCCTTCGTTGTATCCTAGTGCCGCCTCACCAGTGGTATTTCCATATCATCCAAGGAAACAACCATGCGATTACGCCCGATGATTTTGGCAGTGTTCGTCCTGGCTTTTATGTCATGTTTCTCCCTCCCTCGCACGAAAGCTCAGGAGCCCGCAGGCGCTTCTCGCGCCACTACCGTGGACGACGTTTTTGAAATCCGCGATGTGCAGGATCCGCAGATCACGGCGGATGGGAAGTGGGTGGCTTACACGGTCTCGACCATGTCGCTGAAGGAAGACAAAACGGAGACGCGCATCTGGATGGCGCCGCTTCCGGGCGGCGACGCGGTCGTGATGACCGCCCCGAAGGAATCGTCCTCGCATCCGCGATGGAGTGCCGACGGCAAGTATCTGGCCTTTCTCTCCAAGCGTGGCGAGGGCAAGACACAGGTTTGGCTGCTCAACCGCATGGGCGGCGAGGCCCAGCAACTGACTGAGACCATTCAGGACGTGGACGACTTCGCCTGGTCGCCCGACAGCAAGCGCATCGCGCTGGTGCTGCAGGATCCGTCGCCAGAAGAGTTGGAGGAGGCAAAAGAAAAAGAGAAAGAAAAACCCGGCAGCGAGGAAAAAGACAAAGATGCGAAGTCGACTAAGCCGAAAACGGCCCGTCCTCACGTAATCGACCGCTATCGCTTCAAGACCGACATGGTCGGCTATCTCGACCATCGGCGCACGCATTTGTACGTCATGGATATCGCAACCAGGCACTTAACGCAGGTCACCTCCGGCGATTTCGACGACAACCAGCCCGCGTGGTCTCCCGACGGCAAGCTGCTGGCGTTTACCAGCAATCGTTCGACTCCCGATCCCGACCGCACCTACAACTCCGACGTGTGGGTGGTAGCCGCGGATAACAAAGACAAAGGCGCGCACCTGACGCAGGTCACCACTAATCCCGGCGAAGACGCCGAGCCTTCGTGGTCGCCCGATGGCAAATGGATCACTTATGTCACCAAACTCGATCCCAAACTTTTTGAGTATGGGACGCAGCTTGTGGCGATTTCTCCGGCCAGCGGCGGAGGCCCGGCGAAAGTATTGACGCAAAGTTTTGATCGCATGTCGCGGTGGCCGCGATTTTCGCCGGATGGTCAGTACATTTATTTCACCGCCGACGATGACGGCGCCGTGAATCTGTGCCGCATTCCGGCCACGGGCGGTGAAATCACTCGGCCCATCTCCGGGCACGTTGTGGTTTGGAGCTACACTATCGCGCAGTCCGGCGAGTTGGCGGCGCAGGTTACTTCGCCTGAGCGGCCAAACGAAATCTTCACCGTCAGCGGCTCCGGGGCTATCACGCGCATCACGCACGTCAACGACGCTTTCATGGCGAAGATCAAACTAGTCACGCCGGACTACGTGAAATTCAAGAGCAAAGACGGCACCATGGTCGCGGGCTATCTTTACAAGCCGCTGGACTACGTCGCCGGGAAAAAATATCCGACTCTTCTGCACCCGCATGGTGGTCCGGTTGGTGCATACTACGGCAATTTCGATCATTTCTCGCAACTGATGGCCGCCAATGGGTACACAGTTTTGGAACCGAACCCGCGTGGGTCATCCGGGTATGGCGAGAATTTCTGCAAAGCCATTTACGCCGATTGGGGAAACAAAGACTTTCAGGACGACATGGCGATGGTGGACTATGCGGTCGCCCAAGGCATTGCCGATCCCGAGAAGTTGGGCGTCGGCGGATGGTCCTATGGGGCGATTTCCACTGATTTCATCATCGCGCAGAGCGCGCGCTTCAAGGCGGCGATCTCCGGGGCAGGCTCGTCGTTTTTTGCCGCACTCTACGGACACGACCAGTACATTCTCGACTACGATACCGAACTCGGCCAGCCTTGGGCGAACCGCACTGTGTGGGACAAGATTTCCTTCTTCTACAAAGTCGACAAGATCACGACGCCGACGCTGTTCATGGGCGGGGAAATCGATTGGAATGTTCCCATCATCGGCAGCGAGCAGATGTATGAGGCAATGAAAAGCCTGGGGCGCGAAACCGAATTAGTTGTGTATCCCGGCGAATTTCACAGGTTTAAAACTCCGTCGCACATCAAAGACCGGCTGGAGCGGGATCTGGCCTGGTACGCACATTATGTAAAGAAGGATGGGACGCCGGCCCGCCCGCCGGAGAAGAATTGAGGCGGCGTGTCAACTTATCTTCTATGTTGAAAGACGAGCTAGGTCGTCTTGCTCCATTAACAAAACGCACACCTAGGCAAACGCGAAGTGTATCGGGACACCGCGAACGACGCAACCCCCACGACACTACCCTTTGTCCGCGTAATCAAGTTACATTTTTTTAGGCCTGCAGAGTGGGCGCACCATGAACTTAAAACTTCAGCCATAGATCCGGCGGTCGTTGCAATCCGGCAAGGCATGGGCCTGTGCCGAAGGCACCTCGGCCATCGAGGTTAGAGCGCTTGGAGAAAAGACGCGACCAGCAAACCCGTACTGAATCGAGAACCCAGCTCATTGAGCAGATCAACAGCTGCCTGCATTCCGGACACTATTCTCGCGGTCTCGATCTATTGCGGGGCGCTGCCGCTGAATTTCCCAGCGATGCGGAGCTCTCCGAACTGGAAAGGCTCGCCCACATTGGCATCAAGCGCAATGCGGAAGCCCAACGTCTTATCACCGAAAGCCAGGAACTATTCGCGCAGCAGAAATCGGGCGAAGCGCTCCAACTATTGCGCGAAGCGTACGAACTGGATAAAAAGAATTCTCTCGCCCGCGCTATTCTGGCCAATGCTCTGGTAGAGCACGCGCATTCCCTTGTAGAAACAGATTGGCTGGGAGCCGAAACTTTGGTCAATCAGGCGCTTGCTCTAAACCCAGCGCATCCTACCGCCAAAACCATCCTCAACGTGATCGTAGAGCAGAAAAAAACAAGTTCGGCGGAGGACTGGGTTTCGCAGGCACGCAAGCTGCAGTCCTCGGGTGATCTACTTGCGGCTTTGGCTTGGGTTGCAGAGGGATTGGCCGTTCATCCCCAAAATTTCAAGTTGCTGCAGATACAGGAAGCAATCCAGCGCGACCAACACGCTCGGCGCCGCCAGAGCCGCCGCCGCGACATAGAAGAGTTGCGCCGCATGGAGCATGACATTTCTGGAACTGCGGACGGGGCGGCGAAACAGGCGTTAGCCGAACGCATACAATCGGTGGCTGCAAAGTATTGGACGGATGGAGAAATCTTATCCATCGCTAATGACCTCCTGCATCGGCTGGGATTGGTTCCTCAGGGGAATTCAACCGCATCGCCGCATAGCAGAGACGGGTCGATCATTCTTCATGTCCCTCGCCCCAGCGCCCTGAAATCTTCAAGCGCCAGTAAAGGTGAGATTCCACCGGCTCAGATTCCGCCAACCCAGGCTCCAAAGAGCGACCCTCCGCCAAGCTTAGTTCTCTCCGAAGAGGTCTCATCCCGAAATACTCCGGCGAACGCTATTGCCGGACCGAGCAACATTTTGCCCGGCGTAGTGCAAACGGAAAGGGCCACTCCATCGGAGCCGCAACTCCCCTCGCCTCAAGCCGCTGCCGTTCCAACGACCGAGCCTTCCGCCTCAGCGGCTAAAGTCACAGCGAGGATATCTGGCCCAAAACAACTCATGATGCCGAGCTCCACAAGGGTGGCTCTCGTCTTCGCCGCCGCGATCATCGTGGCCGCAGGGACCTTCTTCCTCGGTGGAAAGCATCAGGCTCCGCGAGTTGCGACGACACCCGCAGCGGCTCCGGCCGTCTCCGCGCCCGCGTTTTCAGGGACCACCGGAGCTGCCCCGGCTATGTCTGCTGCCGCACAATCGAGTCCTGATTTGTCTCCCCCTGCTTTGCACTCTTCTTTCGATACAGGCGGGAGAGAGCTCACTTCCGGCGGTCGACCACCCGCCGACTCCGGTCACAACGTAAGCTCTCTCCTGGTTATTGCCGGGCAAGACGATGCAAGTGTTTTTCTCGATGGAAGACTTCAATCTCCACTTACACAAGCTGGCCAGTTACGGCTGCCCAATCTCGAGCCAAGGGACTATGCTGTACAAGTCTCGAAGAGCGGGTTTCAGGATCCTCCCGAGCAAAAGATCCGGATCCACAAGGGGGAGCAGGCAAGGCTTATTTTCAACCTCCAACCTCAAGCGAGCCCTCAACCCAAGCCTTTGCTGGCCTCATTGACCATCCAGGGCGGGTCCCCCGGAACCACAGTTTTCGTCGATCAAAGTATCGCCGGTGCTATCCAGCCCGATGGCACGTTCTCCATCGCGACCATCCATCCCGGAGACCATACCGTCGAGTTGCGCAAGGAGCGATTCAAGCTTCGGCGATTCAACGAGCACTTCGTTGCAGGTGGAGGCATATCGCTGGGTGCGGCGGATGTTGCACTGGAAGCTATTCCCGCCGAATTGAGAATTAATTTCACGCCTGCTGACGCCAAAGTTGCGATGCTGAAAGGCGACCTTCTGACAATGGTAAACAGTGGGGTCCCGCTCAATCTTGTCCCCGGAACTTACACGCTTACCGCGCGGACCGCCGATATGTTCACACGCTTGTCCACGCTGGATGTGATCGCGGGTGAGTCCAGGACCTTGGATTTATCTCTCGCCCCGAGCGGTATGTCGAATTGGGATGACCCAGGCGCCTGGAAGCACGAAAAAGAAGCTTTCATTCGCAAAGGGGGGGATTTCGTTTTGTACGGAGTTGCTCCAGTCTCGGGCACATTTGTTTTTTCTGTGATGGTCGCCAAGGGGCATCTCCTGCAGTGGGTGCTCAACTATACCGACCCAAAAAACTATGTCCTCTGCCAAATGGACGACAATACTTTTTATCGCGCTGTCATTCGTAACGGAGAAAAAACGAACGAGATCAAAATTTCCGACAAAAGCGACGGGAGAACTTCCCGCATGTTCCACGTCCGGGTTAGCCCCACGGAACTGGTCAATCAGATCAGGCACGGTGACAGTTGGACCGTCCTGGATCGTTGGACGCAGTCGGGCGCTAATCTCAGTTTGGGCAAGTTTGGTTTCTACATCCCCCGCGACGAACAATTAGCGGTATCCGGGTTCGCCTACTACGGTGACATGAACCTCCGGTAGCCCTAAGCCCCGAATCCTCTGTTTAGGTGCTCCTGTTTAGGTCCTACCTGCCAATATCCCTTCGATTTGCTTCAGATGGTTGAGATCGTGCCCGGCGAACATGCGCACGATGTGCTCAATCGATTCCTGCCCACGCTCCGAGTGCATTCCGTAGTGGCTCCATTGTTCTGGCGTGAGTGATTTCAATAACGCCAGATTCGCTTCGCGCACAGTCCGAAACAGCTCCAGCGATTTTCGCGGATCGCGTTTCTCATAATGCCCGCTCGTGACCCAGGAATCCTGATCGAACGCCGCAACCGGCGTCCCCGGCGCGCCCAGAATCAGCCGCATGCGAAATGCTCCCACCATTTCCGCGTCGGCCAGGTGCGCCAGAATCTCATTCACCGACCATTTATCCGAGACAGGACGCTTTTTCAATTTCGCGCTGGGCACACCTTTGATCAGCTTTTCAATCTTTTTTGGAGTGGACGCTTGAACCGCCAGCGGCGTTTTCCCTTCCATGTAGCCGACGATGCGTTGTGTGTATTGCTGCGGTGTTTCCTTCATCTGTCGCTTTCCTTCTCGCGCTGATGAGATCTGGTTCGCGACAATTGTACGCCTTGCGCGCGCTGTGGAATCGCAACTTAGCGATCACAGGTCGCCAGGCTCGCCTGCAGGCAGGAGTTTGTTGCTGACATTGCAGCGGGCCAGACTCCTACATTAATGGGTTAGCGGTCCGCCGTTTTCTACGATGGCCGAGGTTTCCACAGCCTCGCTTATCAGCGCGGGGGGTAGACCAGTTTTGGCACAGGTTTGCACTAACTATTTTCTTTTAACATTCTTTTGATTTCCGTTATTGCTTCTTCGCTGCTAGACTTCGCCCACCGCAAGTCAATTACGCTTCCGAACGGCTCCTGTGCATCTCCGCCGTGCACAGGAGAGCACGATCCTATGTCGAGTCAAAGGGGCGTTTATGGGTTTCAGAGGCTTTGGCAGAAGTGTGTCTGCCTTCATCGGGCTGCTTTTCATTACAGTGGCAGCACTTGCGCAGGTTCCCGTCTCGCAGCATGTCGTGCTCATCATCGACGAAAACCACAGCTACAGCGAAGTCCTCGCCAACATGCCCTGGACCGTGAGCCAAGGCAATCTCGACGGTTACGCCAGCAACTACAAATCCGATAACGGAGGCTCGCTGCTCGACTATCTCTGGTTGGCCTCAGGCAGTTGCGAATCCAGCGCCAACTGCACCTTGCCGTCTGGGACACACAACTTCAACTGTAATGGCAACGATTGCTATTACTCCGGCACGGATACAAGCGATCCCATCACTGACAACAATATTTTCCGCTCACTCAATAATGCCGGCATTTCCTGGAAGGTCTACGCGCAATCCTATGCCGCTGCCGGAGGCACACCTACCACTCCCGACAATAACAACGGCACCGATTACTATCGACGGCACAACGGGGCAACCTGGTACAGCGACATCCTGAGTAACGTCGACGGCTCCGCCAATAACATCGTCGATCTCTCCCAGTTCTGGACCGACCTCGCCAACAACAATCTGCCGCGCTTCATGATCATCGTTCCGGACGGAAATAACGATGCCCACGATTGTCCTGTGGGAATGGATAGCTGTAACGAATCCCAGCAACTCGGAGCAGCCGACAGTTTTCTCGAAGATACGCTTAGCCCCTTGCTCAGCACTCCGGATTTTCTCCCTGGAGGCACAGGCGTCATTTTCCTGACATTCGATGAATGCGGCGACGGGACCGATGCGGGCTGCTCAGCCGAGGTCTACACTGGCGTATTCGGACCTCAGGTGACGCCGAATACGGTATCGTCGGTTCCTTACAAACACGAGAATACGCTGCGGACGATCTATGACAGCCTTGGCCTCACCGACTATCCCGGCGCGGCGGCTACTGCCGCCGACATGTCGGATTTCTTCACCAGCCCTGGAACCGCTCCTCTCGTCACCGTCAGTTCGCCAGCCAATGGAGCCGCTCTCAGCTCTCCAGTCAGCGTCCAGGCCTCGGCGTTTCCAACTTCCGGCCACACGATCACCGGATGGCAGGTCTATGTCGACGGCGTCGATATGTACAGCGGCGGCCCGGTCGCTTCTATTGCTCCAAGCCTGTCGCTCAAAAGCGGCAAGCATACCGTTGTCGTTCGCGCCTGGGACAGTTCCGGCGCCTACGCGAGCCAAACTCTTTCGTTGACTATCACTTCGCTCGAGCCAACCATTACAGTTGCCACTCCGGCGAACAAGGCCGACATCGGATCGCCCGTCAACATTCAGGCATCGGCATCGCCCACTCCCGGCCACTCGATCAGCGGATGGTGGATTTATATCGACAGCATGGGCGCGTACGACGCCGGAGCAGTTGACTCGATCAACACGAATGTCGCGATGTCTGTCGGCCCGCACACCGTGATCGTCCGCGCCTGGGATACGTCAGGCGCGTTCAGCAGTCAAACGCTCACATTGACTATCAGCGCCAAACCCGCGGTCGCAGTTTCGGTTCCGGCGATCGGCTCGAACGTAATTTCTCCCATCAACGTGAAAGCCTCCGCCACTCCCAGCAGCGGTCACAAGATGACTAGCTGGAAAATCTATTTGGATGACGGAAAGGTGGTGTACACCGGCGGTGCGGTAAAATCCATCAACACTAACATCACCGCCTCCTCCGGCACGCACACCCTCAAGATTCGAGCCTGGGACTCTTCCGGCGCCTCGGGCGACCAGATTTTCAATGTGCAGGTGAACACCGTCGCCGTGAACGTGAGCAATCCGGCAAACGACGTAACTGCAACTTCGCCCGTTAACATCAGTGCAACAGCAGCGTCCGCGAACGCAATCACAGGATGGGAAGTCTACATCGATTCCGTCTCCGCCTTTGCACAGGACAACGGCAACTCAATCAACGCGAATCTGGTGATGAGCCCCGGCACACACTCAGTCGTGGTTCGCGCCTGGGATAGCACGGGGGCGTATGGAAGTCAGACCATCAGCGTATCGATTCCATGAGATGCTTCTACATCTGAGGGTGCCCAACCCTTCGCGATTTTCGAAGGGTGGGAACTCGGGCGCGCATTACGTCTCGCTGTTCTTATAAGGTGGTCTGTTAGCGGGTCCGCCACAGCCGCAGAAAGAAAGTAGCTATTCCTTCTGTCCCGCCTGAAACGCTGTCCACGGCCCGGCCTTCATATCGCGCAGCAGGGGCTTCTGCCACGAAAACTCTGGATGTTTCTCCAGAAAGTCGTCGGCCATAAAATCCGCGCCGCAAGGATGTCCTGCCCGCGCCACAAAGCTCATTTTCGCTGCCATGGCGCTGTCGGTAGCTTTTCCCTGCACCGCCCCTTCCGGGCTATAAGGATCCCGCTCCCACTGTTTCACGCCACGCGGCGAAACATCGACATGTCCGCACAGCGACCGTTCATCCGCCTGCTCTTTCTTCTCGAAGCTGTCGTAGTGATCCGACAAGAATGCCTCGGCAAATTTTACGTCGATGCTCCCCTTCGCCCGCTGCACCATTTCCTCCGCGCGCACATGCCGCGCATTCAT